>NZ_DKST01000023.1:0-30595 GCF_002472835.1 Sphingobacterium sp. UBA7249
GTACAGCCCCATAGGGGCAACAGTTTGTTTTCTAAATCGCCTTTTTCTCACCCAGTATCCAACTAGGTTTTGGTTCTTTGAGTTCGACAATTTTATTGGTATTAGCGTATTTCATGATATGAAGCGCAGCTTCATGGATATCATCGGTGAACAATAATAGATCCTGGTCTTCAGGACTGATGGTTTTGGCTTCAATCATCATATCAACATGTTCTTTGATGTTTTTATGGTAATCCATTCCCATAATAACGATGGGGAACTGCGAGATCTTCTTCGTTTGGATGAGGGTTAGGGTTTCGAAAAACTCATCTAAGGTTCCAAAACCGCCTGGCATAATGACGAAGGCAAATGAATACTTGCGTAGCAATTCCTTTCTTACGAAGAAATATTCGATATTCACGAACTTATCCATATAGGGGTTATGCATCTGTTCATGAGGTAATACGATATTACAGCCTACAGAATTTCCATCGACATCTTTCGCACCACGGTTTGCGGCTTCCATAATTCCGGGGCCACCGCCAGTCATAATGGTAAATCCTTGTTCCGCAAGCTTCGCAGATAGCTCCCTTGCCTGAATATAATAGGGATGGTCTTCTCCAAATCGAGCCGAACCAAATACTGTGACACAGGGACCAACGAAATGTAAGGTCCGAAATCCTTTCATGAATTGAAATACTACGCCAAGTGCATATTTCAACTCATTCCAACGTCCCCGAGCGCCTTTGAGAAAATTTATCTCTTCTCTTACAAATTTATTACTCATGTTCTAATGGACTGTTAATTAATTCATTCGCCTCCTTGAGGATAAGTTTTTGTTTATCTTTAGCAACTTGAATTTTATCTAATATTTGAGGCGATTTCACTAAATCTTTTACTAAAATACATTGAAACTTCAATAACATCGCTTTATCCTGGGCTGTAATATTGGTTAAGCAGGTAACTGGATACTCCGCATTGCTATCTACTCTGGTTTTTAAACAGCTTCCCTTGGGATAATCCCAGGACAATAGATTTACCTTATAATATTCACCAAATGTAACAGAATCAGAGGTTAAATAGGCATTGGTAACCAACCAGCCATCGGTAAACTCATGATTCTTATTGAAGAAAGTATATGATATCCCGGTGATATCTTCCTTTCTGGACTTAAAATACATAGGAGTGGTCACAGATATCTTCGCATCGGCATCATTTCTGAATTTGCATTCAATGGCTAGCATTTCATCTCCCTTCAGGGCAACGACATCAATCTCATGGCTTACAGCATGACCTTGTACAGTTTGGCCAGTCACGGCTTCATAACCGTCTTCCTGAAATAAGCGTGCAATCCATTTCTCAAAATAGAAACCTTCAGGGCCCAATTCGCGAATTGCTCTCTTAAGGCTGTAACGAGCAGCATAAGAATTTTTCTTGCCTCTCAGAGCATTAAATGCCATCTCATAGAGTTCTTTAGTGGTAATCCCATCATATAAAGAACCTTTAATGGAGTTATATACCAAATTTACTTCTTGTTCATTTGCTCCGGAACGGGTTAAGGAGCGTCGTAATGCTGTTTCATCAAAAGGCACCAGCTCACCTGAATATTTTTTTACGCGCATGTTTTTCTTTTCTGTATGAATTTACAAATATTAATGTCCTAAACACAAAATTTATACCCAAGTAGAAACATTTTAATATTTCAATCGTTATATTGTATAGGATTAAATTTCGAAAATTATGAGCGGTATTTTAAATTTTGCAATAGACAAGGTAAAAACTAAACTCGAGGAATCCTGCGAATATGGAAACGTAGGTACTTCAGAACGTATATTATCGGTAATTGCTGGTGGATTTATTGTTGGAATGGGCGCAAGAAAGCTTTTGAAGAACCCCATTACAGCATTTTCAGGAATCACTTTAGGTGGTGCACTTATTCTTAGAGGTGTTACAGGAAGTTGCCCAATAAAGGAGGCAATTGAAGAAAAGAAACCTGAAGCAACAGTAATTGAACACAGATATTTTGTAAAATAAAAAACACAATTATTTTTACAGTCGGTTTCATTGAATAATGAAACCGATTTTTTTTAATCCATATTTATGAAAAAGATAGTCGTTTTTACTGGCGCTGGTATATCTGTTGAAAGTGGACTTCCGACCTTTAGAGGGTCGGACGGACTTTGGGAAGGTCATCGAATTGAAGATGTCGCAACACCTGAAGCCTGGCAACGTGACCCGGAATTAGTACAGAAATTTTATAATAAAAGAAGAGCAGATTGCCTCAGTGTGCAACCTAATCATGCACATTTGAAATTAGCTGAACTTGAGAAGGAATATGATATCACCATCATTACTCAAAATATAGATGATCTACATGAGCGTGCTGGAAGTAATAAGGTTCTACATTTACATGGGCAAATTCGGAAATCACAATCTTCTGTAAATCCTAATCTAATTTATGATATAGAGGGAGCTGACATCAAGACTGGTGATCAATGTGAATTGGGTTCTCAGCTACGGCCGCATGTCGTTTGGTTTGGGGAGCAGGTGCCAAATATGAATGAAGCTTATAAATTGGCAAGACAAGCAGATGTCTTTATCACCATCGGAACTTCCTTACAAGTATACCCAGCAGCCAACCTGATTTATGAAACTAAACCTGATTGTAAATTGATTCTAATTGACCCCAATGCTGAGCAATACAATGTGCCACCGGTAGTTATTAAAATTACGGAAAAAGCGAGCAAAGGTGTTGATTATTTGGCGAATTTGCTTGCAAAATAAAATTTTGTACACACATATAATAATACTATTTATCAGATAGGTATATGTTTTATATGTATTTATAGTTCAATTTAAACAATTTGTTTAGGGTATAAAAAAACCTCCAAAGCCAAATTTTATTTTGTGTTGAAGGTTTTTTATTTATAACTAATAAATATTCAGTATGTTATAAATACCATATATAGTAATTATTGATATTTATTATATGTTTCCAAAATTGAGGCTCTCATTTGGGAAAACAGGTCTAAAACCTTTTTCATAAATTCATCATCAAGCATTTCAAATACTCCATTGACTCCACCTACAACATCAGCTTCAGCTAATTTATAGGATTGCTCCAAACTCCCTTGTTCAAATTTGATGATGAATTTTTGATTCATTCCAAAGATCGAAATCTTGCAATCAGGATGGGGGAGTTCCGCTATTAATCTCATGTAAATCTCTTGTTTTAAAAATTACCATAAAAGTATAAAAAAACGCCCAAATGAAATACATTTGAGCGTTCAGGATTATGATATGATTAGAAAAAGGCTGAGATTATACAACTCCCTGAGCTTTCATGGCATTAGCTACTTTAATAAAGCCGCCAATATTGGCACCTTTTAAGTAGTTTACAAAATCACTTTCTTTGCCATATTTCAAACAAGTCTCGTGAATGCTTTCCATAATTGTTTTCAGTCGGTTATCGACTTCTTCGGTACACCATTGTGTACGGATCGAATTTTGGGACATCTCCAAGCCACTGACAGCAACACCACCGGCATTCGCCGCCTTCCCTGGAGCAAAACTAATTTTAGCATCTAAGAAAACCTTAATTGCTTCGGCAGTGGAAGGCATATTAGCGCCCTCAGCGACACAGATACAACCATTTGCCACAAGCGTTTTCGCGTCCGATTCATCCAGTTCATTTTGCGTCGCACATGGTAGAGCGATATCACATTTAAACTGCCAAGGTTTTTGTCCCGGTAAAAATTGTGCATTTGGATAATGAGCAGGATATTGGTCCAAATTCCGCCCCAAAGTTGCTCCAAAAGCCATTTTTTCCTTGTCAAAGCCATCTGGATCGTATAGTGTACCCAGGCTGTTAGAAACAGTAATTACTTTTGCCCCTAATTGCATTGCTTTTTCAACCGCGTAAAATGCAACATTACCAGCACCAGAAACTGTTGCCACTTTCCCTTTTAAGGATTGTCCTTTATGTTTAAATATGCAGTCGACGAAATATAATAGGCCATATCCAGTAGCTTCGGGACGAATATAGGAACCACCCCATAGCTCTCCTTTACCTGTCAGAACCCCAGTAAAATTATTCTGAAGGCGTTTAAACTGTCCGAATAAAAAGCCAATTTCACGCCCACCGACACCAATATCCCCAGCAGGAACATCTGTATCTGCCCCGATATGGCGATATAATTCTGTCATAAAACTTTGGCAAAAACGCATAATTTCATTATCTGATTTACCTTTAGGATCAAAATCAGAACCACCTTTACCACCACCGATCGGCAAGCCGGTTAAACTATTTTTGAAAACTTGTTCAAAAGCTAGGAATTTCAAGATACTCTGATTCACAGAAGGAGCGAAGCGGAGTCCTCCTTTATATGGACCTATAGAACTATTCATTTGCACACGGTACCCACGGTTTACCTGTACTTGATGATTATCATCTAACCAAGTTACACGAAAAGAGATAATGCGTTCAGGTTCAGTAAGGCGTTCAAGAATTTTTTGATCGAAAAATTCAGGATGATTGTTGGTGATATAAGGAAATAAATCCTCTGTAACTTCTTTTACTGCTTGTAAGAATTCTGGTTCATTTGGATTGCGTTTCTCAACGCTCGCAATGAACTCGTTAAAATTTTTTGACATGTTTTAATTAGTAAAATTTCCCTTTGGCTGGCACTAATTTATGTATTTTTTAATAGAAAACCAATTTTTATTAATTTTTTACAAATTTTAAGTAATTATAATGAAATTTCGAATTCTATACTATATAAGCTAATCTAGCTTGATTATATCGAAATGTAGCCTAAATCAAATCATCTATGTATTTTATTCGACATTTTGAATAAAAAGAAGAATCAATTTCGTTCTTACAACAAAACAGACAAAACGTCGTAATTTGTGCAATATAGTTCTTATAAATTTTAATATTTACAAGAACTTACAGCGTTACACTAAATTTGTTCCATAAAAACAAAATTTCTATACTCAAGTATTATCATAATTGTGCAAATTGTCGTGTAGAAGGGTGGATTTATAAATCACTATTTAACATAATATAAATTATAATAACTATATAGATTCATGAAAACAGCAGCTTTTAAAAGAATTATTGTAAATAAAAAAGGAATCCGGGCATTGCGCCCGGATTCCTTAATAAATATTTAGGTTGAATATTTACAGATAAAATTATTAATCAACAGCTTGAATCATCAGCGCGCCAACTGTTAGATTAGTCCGTGGATCAATCACGATCGCTTGCGAATTCGCGGCATTTTCTGCCTGTAAATCGAATACAATATTTTCAGCAGATTTGATCGCGATCCGGCCAATATCATTGAGCTTGATCGTTTCGTTAAAGACTTTTTCCTGTGTATTGATGTCAAATTTATAAAGCACATCAACAATCTTTATTTTTGTCAATTTACTATGGCTCTGTAGCAAATAGATCTGTTCGGTATCCAGAGGTTTATTGTCAAACCAACATACATTTGCCTGTATATTGCGCTCAAATTTTGGTTGTTTTTCAACATTTGCAATCGTGTCGCCGCGACTAATGTCCACATCGTCTGTTAAATGAAGAATAACTGACTGTCCATTTTCTGCCCGGTCAAGCTGCAGACCGTTAAATTCTATGGCCTTCACAGTGCTGTATGTTTCTGAAGGATAAATGATTACCTGATCACCTACCGTAAGCCCCTCTCCTAACACTCGACCTGCATATCCCCTATAATCATGGAGGTCATCCGTTTGTGGCCTTACAACCCATTGTACCGGGAATCTCCAGTTCGCTGCCTGATTTTCGTGAATTTCAACATTTTCCAGGTAGTCCAACAACGATTCTCCTGAATACCAGAGCATACGCTCAGATTTATGAACAATATTGTCACCTTTCAATGCGGATACAGGGATAAAATCAACGTCCTGAAGTCCTAGATTGGCAGCCAATTGCTGATAGTCATTTTTGATTTGTTCAAAAACAGCGGCGCTATAATCCACCATATCCATTTTATTGACACATACTAATACCTGCTTCATCGCTAGCAATTTAGCAATAAATGAATGCCTTTTAGTTTGTTCAATCACTCCCTTCCTTGCGTCTACCAAGATAATAATCAGCTCAGAATTAGACGCACCAGTAACCATATTTCGCGTATATTGGATATGGCCGGGAGCATCAGCGATAATGTATTTTCGCTGATCGGTCTGAAAATATTTGTAAGCAACATCGATGGTTATTCCTTGTTCGCGTTCTGCTTTTAATCCATCTGTTAATATCGCTAAATCTACTGTTCCATCATCATTTTTTCGATTGGCACGTTGTATCGCTTCCAATTGATCGTCCAAAATAGAATTGGTATCGTATAGCAATCGACCTATTAGCGTACTCTTACCATCGTCTACCGAACCAGCTGTTATAAATTTCAATATATTCATTGTTGTCAATATCAAGTTTAGATTTGAGGAATTAAAAATACCCCTGTTTTTTGCGTTCTTCCATTGCTGCCTCGGATACTTTGTCATCCATCCGGGCCCCACGTTCACTGACTGTTGATGCTTTGATTTCCGCGATGATATCATCCAATGCAATTGCTGTAGAATCTACTGCTGCTGTACAGGTCATGTCACCCACGGTCCTGAAACGAACAGATTTAGTTTCGATAACATCATCCGCATCAATATTTAAAAATGGTGCAGCTGCCATTAATTGTCCGTTACGGGTAATTACCTCCCGTTCATGGCTAAAATAAATGGATGGCAATGCGATTTGTTCGCGTTTGATATAATTCCAGACATCGAGCTCAGTCCAATTTGAAATCGGAAATACCCGTACATTCTCGCCTTTGTTTATCTTACCGTTGAAAATACTCCACAGCTCAGGTCTTTGTCTTTTTGGGTCCCATTGTCCAAACTCATCACGCACTGAGAAAATACGTTCTTTTGCCCGCGCCTTCTCCTCATCTCTGCGTGCCCCTCCGATACATGCATCGAAACCGTGTTTCGAGATTGTCTCGAGTAAGGTGACAGTCTGAAGTGCATTACGACTTGCATTTTTTCCTTTTTGCTCAACGACTTTGCCCTGATCTATACTATCTTGTACATAGCCCACAATCAGTTTTTCTCCGATCTCTTCAATAAGGCTGTCACGGAAAGCAATAGTTTCCGGGAAATTGTGCCCCGTATCAATATGAACCAGAGGAAAGGGAAATTTACCCGGCCTAAAAGCTTTTTTTGCCAGATGAACCAATGTGATGGAATCTTTTCCGCCCGAGAATAATAATGCCGGTTTTTCAAACTGTCCGGCGACTTCTCTTAATATATATATTGCTTCCGCTTCTAAATGATCTAAATAGTCCATTCTTTGAAATAATAAATTTGATTTAATGAATTCGGGTTTACGCTTTTTTAAGATTAAGATTTAACAGCATGTAAACCACATTCTTTTTTACTCTGATCTTCCCACCACCATCTTCCGGCCCGAAAATCTTCTCCTTCCTGAATAGCCCTTGTACAAGGTTGGCAGCCAATGCTCGGAAATCCTTTGTCATGTAATACATTATAGGGAATATACTGTTCCTTGCAATACATTTTTACCTGCTCGAAGGTCCAGTCAAACAGCGGATGGATTTTTATGATATCATTTACTTCATCATACTCTACAAAATCCATATCATGTCTGTTGACCGATTGTTCAGACCGAATGCCGGTAATCCAAATTTTTTTTCCTTTGATAGCACGCTGCAAGGGTTCAATCTTCCTGATCCGACAACATTCTTTACGATTTTCAACAGATTCATAGAAAGAATTAGGTCCCTTTTTACTGATAAAATCTTCCAGCAATGTTGTATCCGGTGTGTATGTCTTGATATTCAACTGATAACGTTCCAATGTACGGCTCCACAAGGAGTACGTTTCTTTGAACAATCGTCCAGTATCCAACGTAAAAATCTCGATACCGATATTATTTTTGCCGATCCATTCAGTGATAATCTGATCTTCTATCCCAAAAGAAGTCGAAAAAACAACTTCAGAAGGATATCGTGCTGCAATTGTCTGCAGCATCTCCGCCCCCTTTTTATCGCCGATAATTTCTTTAATTTCCTTAACGCTCATGACGTAATATATTTTTGGTATGTTCGTTCAGCTTCTTTACCTTATATTCAAAATCACCTTTCAGTTGTTCTCGATACGCACTCATCAACGATAATGTCTCGTCAATCTCTTCCGGCAACATTTCATTTAACAGCTCTTTGATTCGTTTTGCGATTGTAGGTGACTTACCATTGGTTGAAATTGCTACTTTTAGATCACCTTTTTTCACAATAGATCCCAGATAGAAATCACATAATTCTGGTTTGTCTGCTGCATTGAAAAGGATATTATTAAATGCAGTCAATTCGCGCAATTGTTCATTTAATTCTCGATTATTCGTTGCAGCTATGACAAGCTGCATATTTTCGAGATCATTTATCTCAAAAGGACGTATATTGAGTTTAATTTGAGGATATTGCTTGATCAGTATTTCAAATTCTGGGACAATTTCTTTCGCTACTATGTTTAAATTCAAAGCGTTATCATTTGATACAAGTGCTTGAAATTTTTCCATCGCAACATTCCCTCCTCCTACTAATAGGGTATGAATTTGATTGAGTTTGATGAATATGGGAAATAGTTGGTTCATAGCTACAAAGCTAAAGCTTTTTCTTTAATCTGTTGAAACGCCCTGTGTTTTGCTACGACTTCACCAATAATTATAATAGCCGGTACACCAAGTCTTTTTTCGGTAGATTCATCCAATATATTTTCCATTGTACCCAATACAATCTTTTCATTAGGTAATGAGCCGTTCTGAATCAATGCGATTGGTAAATCATGAAGATTCTTATCCCGGTAAATAGCCACGATCTCAGCCAGTTTTCCATATCCCATTAAGACAACGACAGTCGCTTTGGACTCGGCAGCCAAATATAGGTCGCTGGACAAGCTGCCATCGGATTTTGATCCGGTTATCACCCAAAAACTTTCGCTGATCCCCCTATAAGTCAGAGGAATCTGCTGTAACCCTGTCAGACCAATTGCGGAGGAAATACCCGGTATGACTGCTGTTCCAATACCATATTGTGCCACATGATCGATCTCCTCACCACCGCGTCCAAAGACAAATGGATCCCCTCCTTTCAAGCGCACAACATGCCCATAATTCAAAGCATAGTCAACCAATAGGCGATTAATTTCATCTTGAGAGGTTGAAAGCTGTTCGGCACGTTTTCCGACGTAAATTTTTATACAATCTGTTTTCGCATAATCCAATAGTTCTTCATTGACAAGCGCGTCATACAAAATAACATCCGCTTTCTGGATTGCTTTGATCCCTTTGAGGCTAATCAAGTCTGGGTCTCCCGGCCCAGCGCCTACCAAAGTTACTTTTGCTTCTATCGACATTCCGTTCCCTCCTAAGCCAATACAGGCGTTAAATTTTTACGTTGATAAACCTCATTGATAAACTTTGTGGCCTCTTGTAGATAGCCTGTTGCAAAGCCCTCAGTAGGTTCATTTTTGCTGATTTGTAAGACAAGTTCCGGAAATGACTGATCAAAGTTATATTCCCCGGACTCCACAAAATGTGTCTGGAATTCGTTGATCACTGTATTTTGTGTGCTTGCACTGATACCTTTATCTAATAGCAAAGCTTTCGCTGCCTGAACAAAGGCATTGTAAGCATGATAGATAGCGTCTGCGAATTTTGCTTCCCCAAATGTCTCATTTGCCCATTGTAGTTTTTCCTCCGCCTCATAAATTAATGTTGCCACTAAATCAATCACCACCCCGGCACACTCACCCACGCCTATCGCTGTTTGGAAAGTACCTTCATGTCCCCAATCCACAAATTCATCTTCCGCAAGCGTCGTCAGATCCGACAGTGGTTTTAATAGATTGTAAAAATAATTTTTACCCTGTCTGTCGTAATACGCATGGAAATTCTCGGTCTCTTCAGCATTCTTTTTATAATCGTTCAATACGAATTCAACCACATGCAATACCCTTTTGGTCGGTACTTTGATAATCCGTTCGGCTACCCGGCCTTCACCGTCGCCGATCGTACCACCACCAAGCATAACCTGAGCAGCGGGAACTACCTTGCCCTCTGCTTTAACCGAGCTGCCATGGAAACCAATATGCGCCAGTCCATGTTGACCGCATGAATTCATACAACCGGATATCTTGATTTTCAGGTCTCTGTTGAAAACAAAATCTTGGTGGAATTCGGCTATATACGATTCGATGACCCGCGCCATTTCGGTACTGTTTGAAATACCAAGATTACAGGTGTCCGTTCCGGGACATGTGGTCACATCTGCAGTACTGTCGAAACCTACCTGCGCAAGATCCAGCGATTTGAGTAATTGATAAATATGAGGTAGCGTTTTTTCGGTTGCATACTTCAATAACAAACTTTGGTTTTGTGTTATCCGGATATCATCCGCAACGAGATCTTTTAAGCCAGCGACTAGGGTCCGCGCTTTATCGGTACCGATATCCCCGGTAGAAACACGTACATAGACACCGTAATAACCTGCTTGCTTTTGTTCAAATGTATTCGTATTCTTCCATACCTGATAATTTAAGTCGGTATCCAGATCAAGTACGGTAATTTGGCTGTCATCCGGTGGCAGCGGTTGCTCAATTTTGGTTCGATCAATAGCAAAAGTCTTTACTTTTGTAGCAATCTTTTCAGCTTCGATCAGATTTAATACCTCTTCAAGACCTAGTTTTTGAATAAGGTATTTAAAACGGGCTTTATTTCGGTTGTTACGCTCGCCATATCGGTCGAATACTCTTAATGTAGCCTCTATGTAAGGAATAAGTTCATCTTCCGGAAGAAATTCATTTGTTAGCGATGCTAAAAATGGTTGCGACCCCAGTCCGCCACCTAGCAGCACTTTGAAACCACGTACTTCCACACCGTCCACATACTTCAGTTTTGGAATAAAACCCAAGTCATGAATATAGGAAAAAGCGGTATCCTCTTCACTTGCTGAAAAAGACATCTTGAATTTTCTACCCATCTCCGCACAGACCGGATTACGTAGAAAATATTCAAATGTTGCCTGTGCATACGACGAGACATCAAAAGGTTCCTTCGGATCAATACCCGAAGTTGGCGAAGCCGTTACATTACGAACGGTATTACCACAGGCCTCCCTTAAGGTAATATCATCCTCTGCCAATTTTGACCAAAGTTCTGGCGTACGATCCAGACTAACGTAATGGATCTGAATATCCTGACGTGTGGTCAGGTGCAGGTTGCGACTTGCATATTCATCAGATATTGCCGCTATTTTGATTAACTGTTTAAAAGTAACTTTTCCAAATGGAAGTTTGATACGAACCATTTGAACCCCTGGTTGTCTCTGTCCATATACTCCCCTGGCTAGACGCAATGATCTAAATTTTTCATCAGCGATCTTACCTTCGTGAAATAATCGAATCTTTTTTTCAAGTTCAATAATCTCCTTTTCCACGACTGGATTTTCTAATTCTGTACGGAAGCTTTGCATAAAACAAATAAAATCTATTGATTTAGTATTCTTTTCTCGAGTCAAATGTAAAAATATTTTTTTAATATTCTATAATATCTACCAAATTAATATATATTTGCCGTATAAAATTTAATATACTAAACCTGTAGACTAATGGGTGTAACGATAAAGAGATATTTTATAATTCTGATTTTTAGCTTTATAACCGTACTTAAGATCACATCCTGCGCACCAAAAGTAAAGAATGGATATAGTAAAGAGCATGGATTTGAAGGTAATATTTCACTTTCTGGAGCCTTCGCACTCTACCCTTTGGCTGTAATCTGGAGTGAAGACTTCAAAAAAATTCACCCGCATGTCCGTTTTAATATCTCTGCAGGCGGTGCAGGAAAAGGAATTGCCGATGTGTTAACAGGCATGGTAGACATTGGTCTGGTATCACGAGATTTGCATCCACAAGAAGTCAAAAAAGGTGCTGTCCCTATTATTGTAGCCAAAGATGCTGTGATATGCACATTGAATCCTGCTAACCCGAATTATAAAGCACTACTGAAACGCGGCTTAACGGAGGATGAGCTTGCAGATATTTTTGTCAGTCGAAAATTTAAGACATGGAATCAAATTGATCCGCAATTTACTGCAGATCAGATTAATGTTTATGTACGTTCGGATGCCGCCGGAGCAGCAGAAACCTGGGCCAAATTTTTTGGGCGTAAACAGGAAGACCTGCAAGGCGTTGGAATCTTTGGTGATCCCGGTATTGCCCAAGCTATTAAAGATGATAAGTTTGGCATTGGCTTCAACAATATTAATTACGTATATAATTTAAAGACAAACAAAGTGTTTGACCATATTGATGTACTGCCATTGGATTTAAATAAAAATGGACAGATTGAAGCCGACGAGCAATTCTATGGATCGCTATCAGACTTGACCGGAGCTGTTGCAGCAGGCAAATATCCCGCGCCCCCCTCCCGCGATCTGACATTTGTCACACGTAATAAAACAGAGTCTCTGCTTTTGAAGGAATTTATCTCTTTTGTGCTGCAGAAACAGGCGCAGTCACAGTTGCTTGAAAATGGTTATGTACCATTGAGTGAAACACTGATCAATGACGAACTAAATAAGTTATAGCATGCTAAATACACGTCTAGTTAAAGATACCTTAGTAAAACGGTCCACATTTTTGTTACTGCTGATTTCACTATCAGTTGTCGTTATTATTGCGGTCGGTTTAACTGTAAAATCCATTCCGCTATTTGAATACAGCAACATATTTCAGCTATTGACAGATAAGGTATGGGCACCTATGAAGGGCTCATTCGGATTTCTGCCTTTTATCGCCGGTACACTCGCTGTCACATTGATATCGCTTGCCATCGCAATACCACTGTGTATATTGACGGCAGTTTATCTGACTGAATACGCTTCGGATGCGCTAAAAAACATGATGCTTCCGCTTGTCAATATCTTGGCGGCCATACCACCGGTATTATATGGTGTTTGGGGAGTATTATTTATCGTCCCTTTGATCCAGCTTTATATTGCTCCGATTTTTGGTGTGGTGACATCCGGTTATTCGGTATTAGCCGGTGGCATCGTACTGGCGGTCATGATTTTTCCGATCATGATTTCCATTATGGTGGAGGTGCTTCAAACGATTCCGTATGAATTAAAAGCTGCTTCTTTGTCTTTGGGAGCAACAAAATGGGATACCATAAAACATGTTATTCTCAAAAAGGCAAAACCTGGTATCATCGCCGCCATAGTCTTATCGACCTCCCGGGCATTTGGAGAAACGATTGCAGTATTAATGGTTTGCGGGAATGTACCCAAGGTACCCACATCCATATTTGATGCCGGTTATCCCATCCCCGCTTTAATCGCCAACAATTTTGGTGAGATGATGTCCATCCCTCTTTATGAGTCTGCTTTGATGTTTTCAGCACTATTGCTATTTGTCATCATATTTATTTTCAATTTAATATCACGTCTTATATTGAGACGACTCGAAGGAGGTTTAGATGGATAACACCAAAAGAAGATTAATAAGCGAAAAGATCGCGAAGGGTTTCATGCATCTATCCGGAATTACAGTAACCGCTTCCCTGTTTTTTATTGTAGGTACGATTCTCTATAAGGGACTTCCCTACCTCAATTGGGAAATGGTCAGTCAGTTGCCCAAAGGCGGATTTTACATCGGCAAAGAAGGTGGAATCTTAAACGCCATATTAGGTTCACTCTATCTAGCAGGTGTAGCGACTGCCCTATCGGCTTTTATTGGTATTCCAATATCACTTTACCTGAATATTTATTTGGGTACAAAATCCAAAGTAACACAATTTTCGAAGCTGTTGTTTGATGTGCTTTATGGAGTACCATCTATTGTGTATGGTGCTGTCGGCTTTGGTATTATGGTCTATTTTGGAATTAGAGCATCACTATTGGGCGGTATCATAACAGTCACGCTATTGACGATCCCTATTGTGGTACGTACAGTAGACGAGCTGATCAAAACGATTCCTGAAGACCTGAAAAATGTCACTCTTTCCTTGGGTACCACACGCTGGGAGCTTGCGAAAGTCATGTTGCGGAGTATTCGTGCTGGATTATTGACAGCTATTCTATTGGCGTTCGGAAGGGCAATCGGTGATGTCGCGGGCGTATTATTGACGACTGGGTTCAGTGACAATTTGCCTAAATATATTGACGAACCAGCAGCAACACTTCCCTTGGCTATATTTTTTCAGTTAAGCAGTCCAATTCCTGAGGTACAGGGGCGAGCATATGCTTCGGCTCTGGTTTTAACTATCATCATTTTAATTATCGTAGTATGCACGCATATCCTTCAATCGAAACAAAAGAATCGTCGTTAAACAGTCCTTTGACTGATCCTCACATTCAGATCAAGGATCTCAATGTATATATCGATGGGAGACATATTTTAAAGAATATTAATCTTGCCTTACCGAACAATAGCGTAACCTCTATTATCGGACCTTCAGGCTGTGGCAAGACCACATTGCTGAAAACCCTGAATCGCCTGGTCGACGACACAAAAGGTGTTGAAATAACGGGATCTGTGCTTGTAAACGGTGAGGATATTTATGGTAAAAATACCGAAGTAACGCATATTCGTAAAAAAATGGGACTTTTATCCCAAAAACCTTATCCATTACCGATGTCCATCTACGACAACGTAGCTTATGGCCCGCGCATACATGGCACTAAAAATAAAAAAGAACTGGATAAGATTGTCGAGACACAATTGCGAAATGTAGCCCTATGGGATGAGGTCAAGGACCGTTTGGGGCATTCCGCAAGCGGGCTTTCGATTGGACAGCAACAACGGCTCTGCTTAGCGAGGGGACTTGCTGTAGAACCCGAAATTATACTTGGCGATGAATCAACTTCTGCATTGGACCCGCTATCCACAGCAAAAATTGAAGAACTACTCATCGAACTAAAGCAGGATTATACCATTGTTCTGGTGACACACATTTTACGACAAGCCCGAAGAGTGTCTGATTATATCATTTTTGTTTATGGTGGAGAAATCCTTGAATTTGGTCCCACTGAGCAAGTGCTGTTAAATCCACAGCATGAAATCACAAAACAATATGTAAAGGGTTTTATCTCCTGATAGATTGCCTGCCGTTTATAAAAAAGCCGAGGATTCTATGTATCATAAAATCCTCGGCTTTTCACTCCTTTATCCTTTATTGCAACTTCGTTATCTTAGATCGAATAGATCATCAACGCCTAATATTTTTTTCGATGTAAATCCTTCAGCATACTTTGCCTGGATGTAACGACCGAATTCCCTTGCTCTGGCAGCGGTAGATTCCATAAAATCCGGATTGGAGATATACGTTTGTGGCTCGTCAGGATTGATATTTTCGCCCGTATAGAATTGCGTTTTATAGGCCAGGATTGATTTCTCCTTTATGGCATAGTAGTCCGTAATATCGATGACTACATCGGGTTTGATGTAATAATCCTGCACAAATTGCAATACTAGACGTGGACGAAAGGCTTCTTGGATTTGATTATTTTGATCTCTGGTTTCCACCTTTCTTAACCCCGAAAGGAAGCAGGCTTCGTTCACAAGCTGCCCTGCTCTGCCATGATCCGGATGACGGTCAGTAATCGCGTTGGTGATAACGATTTCAGGCTGGTATTTCCGTATGGCACTTATAATAGCCATTTTTTCCTCGATGGCATTTTCAAAAAAACCGTCTCTCAAACCGAGATTTTCACGCGCTGCCAGTCCGAGAATAGCTGCTGCATCTTTTGCTTCTTGTGCTCTGGTCTCCGCAGTACCTCGTGTCCCCAGTTCACCCTTAGTTAAGTCTAGAATTCCCACTTTTTTTCCTTCGGCAACATATTTTGCCATTACTCCGCCTGCACCCAATTCTGCGTCATCGGGATGCACGGCAATGACAAGTAAATCTAGTTTTAGCATATTTATATCTTTTTTTGTTTATAGCTTCCAATATCAGCAAAATCGGCAAAAATCAGTGTGATACAATTCACCACTCCATATTGCGGGCTTGTGTTGAAGACAGCCGGCACATACAGGTCTTACTGGTATGAAACCCAGGCCAAAGGTAGGAAGTTTGTAGGTTACTCCTCCAAAAGTCGTTCGATATTACGACAAATTTTACCTGACAATGGCGAAGTCATAGGATAATAGAAATCCACGACTTCCCCCTGCCTGTTGATCAAGTATTTATGAAAGTTCCAGGTGGGCTTGCTATTTATATGCCCGTTTTCCGCCTTATTTGACAGGAAACTATACAATGCCGTCGTGTAGGTGCCAATGACATGGCTACGTTTAAAAACCGGAAAACTGACCTGCTGGTTTATTCTACAGAATGTCTCCAATGTACTGCCAGTCAGGGGTTCTTGATTCCGAAAGTTATTGGACGGAAATGCCAGTACCTCAAATCCCCTTTCTTTATACTTTTGATAGAGTTTTTCGAGCGATTTAAACTGTCTTGTGAACAGACACTGACTCGCTGTATTGACGACCAATAAAACCTTTCCTTCAAAATCTCCAAGAGATTTCATGGTTCCATTGAATTGCAAAGCATCAAAGTCATATATCGTTTTCATATTGTCTTATTTAGGTATTACATAACGATCCCGATCCTAATCAAAGTATCTTCGTGACCTATATATATACGAGTATATATGTGGTCCTACATCACCGGTTTGGGTCTCGACCGTTCAAATTCACGGATGATATTTTCGATTTCGAAGTCCTCTTTTGGATCGTATGCTGATTTCAAATTATGCCCAAAAATTTTGGCAACTCCCTGATAAAAAAATGCGGAAATCCCACCTTTCATTTCCTTCACCATTTCATAGCTCGTGTGTCCGGTATAGCGATCGATCAGCTTTATTAGGATTTTACCCTGGGAAATGGTCATATTTTTAATTTCCCTATTAAACATTTGTTTCACATCGTTTTCACACCTTTCCACTAGAGCTTCATGTTCTTTTTTATTGGATGTCATAGCCAGATCCCGATCCAGTTGGTCGTATCTTTTTTGAGCATATATCGCATAAGGAAGTACTTTCAGTACATTTCTTCTAAAACGTAGATATTCCCGTCGAGCTTCCTCACTTGACCAAACTCGTTTTCTAACGATAACTACCTCAGGAATAGGAAACCAAGGCAATATCTCACCTGAGGGCAGCGTTGTTGTCATATAATCCGTTACTGTCTCCTGCGACCCTTCTCCATATAATGGCAAAACAAGCGACTGAGCCTTTGCCACATCTAACAAAGCCCCAAGAAGAAAAAACAAAACGCATACTGTTGTCTTCATCTGAACGACTATATAACTCTTTTCATTTGTCAATGCTATTATATTTTGGTAAATTTATTACAAAATAAGTTAGCTTGATAATTGTATTTAACATACATTAACTAAATTAAACAAAAATACTCAAAAAAACATCATTTACCTGCAACGTTTATGAAAGATTATGTGATTGATATTGAAGCAGAAAACAAAGAGATAAGAAAACGTTACCGTGCATTATTGCGTGCCTGTAAGCCTACTTTGCAGCGCGGGGACAAACAAGAGATTCGTAAAGCTTTTGATTTGGCCCTGGATAGCCACAAGGAGATGCGCCGCAAATCAGGAGAACCCTATATTTATCATCCGATTGCGGTAGCGCAGATTGCCGCCGAGGAAATTGGTTTAGGGACGACCTCCATTGTATGCGCTTTGCTCCATGATGTTGTTGAGGACACCAATGTAACCTTGGACGAAATTGAGGAAATGTTTGGAAAAAAAGTTCGTCGTATTATCGACGGATTGACAAAAATTTCCGGAATATTTGACCCCAATAGTTCAATGCAGGCCGAGAACTTTCGTAAAATGTTGCTCACGCTTGCTGATGACGTACGCGTTATCCTTATCAAATTGGCGGATAGGCTGCACAATATGCGGACGATGGAATTTATGGCAAGAGATAAACAGTTGAAGATTGCCTCGGAGACCAGTTATCTTTATGCTCCCTTGGCGCATCGTTTGGGTTTGTATGCGATCAAATCCGAATTGGAAGACTTGTCCATGAAATTTACTGATCCAGATACCTATAAATTTATTGCGCGAAAACTGAACGAAAAGAAAGCCGAACGGGAGAAATTCATAGGTGATTTTATCGGTCCTATTACAGAAATTTTAGAAGAACAAGGAGTTAAAGCCGCCGTATTTGGAAGACCCAAATCGATTCATTCGATCTGGAACAAGATGCGCAAAAAGTCAATTCCATTTGAAGAAGTATATGACCTATTTGCGATTCGTATCGTTATTGACGCGGTGGATGAGAAGGAAAAAACCGAATGTTGGAAAGTATATTCCATCGTAACGGATTTATATCGTCCTAACCCGGACCGTTTGCGCGATTGGATCTCTTCACCCAAAGGAAATGGCTACGAATCCCTGCATACCACGGTAATGGGCCCCAAGGGGCAATGGGTGGAAGTACAGATTCGGACCAGGCGGATGAACGAGATTGCGGAAAAAGGGTTTGCGGCACACTGGAAATACAAAGAGTCCAATTCCGATTCAGGCTTGGATCAATGGATCAAAAAGGTACGTGATGTACTCAGCAGCCCTGATCAGAATGCCATGGATTTTGTGGATGATTTCAAGATGAACCTGTTCTCGGATGAAATTTTTATCTTCACACCCAAAGGTACCTTAATTCAATTGCCGAATAATGCCACCGCTTTAGATTTTGCTTTTGAGATCCATTCTGATATTGGTGCAAGTTGTATCGGTGCGAAAGTAAACCATAAACTTGTTCCACTTAGCCATGTTTTGCAAAATGGTGATCAAGTAGAAATTATCACATCAAGCAAGCAATCTCCGAAAGAAGACTGGCTGAATTTTGTGGTTACGGCAAAAGCAAAATCAAAAATTAGATCCTCCCTTAAAGAAGAAAAACGAAGAGTTGCCGAAGATGGTAAAGAGATCTTGGAACGCAAATTGAAGTCTTTGAAGGTAACGTACAATACAGATAATATTAATAAAATTGCTAATTATCTAAAGTATCCAAGTTCTCAGGACCTATTTTACAACGTAGCGAAGGGTATTGTTGATATCAAACAATTGCGTGAATATGTAGCCCACGAAAAAGCAGTCGAAATCAATGTAGGATCTTCTTCGGGGAATCAGTTTAACAGTCATATTGGTGGTTTAGTAGAGAAAATCAATAAAAAAGAATTCGACACCATTCTTATAGGTGATGATATGCAAAAAGTTGATTATACGTTAGCCCCTTGTTGCAATCCAATTCCGGGAGACGATATCTTTGGTTTTCTGACAGTCAATGATGGTATCAAGATTCACCGTACCAGTTGTCCGAATGCATCCAAATTAATGGCAAATTATGGGTACCGTATCTTAAAGGCTCGTTGGGCGTCGACTAAAGACTCTGCATTCCTGACAGGCTTGCATATCGTAGGGATCGACGATGTCGGATTAGTCAACAAACTTACTACTGTCATTTCTCAAGAATTTGCCGTCAATATACGTTCTTTATCCATATCAAGTAATGACGGTATTTTTGACGGGAATATTATGGTGTATGTCAATGATACGCAGCAATTGGAGAGCTTGATGAAAAACCTTAAACAAGTAAGAGGAATAACAGGAGTAAACCGTTATGAATCTGAAAATTAATCAAATGAATCTCACAATCTAGAAATACTATCAAATGTCAATCTAAATTGGTAAATTTGTACAAGAATACTTTTACTATGAATCAAGCTGAAAATTTTGCAACTGTAAAAAAAATCTTTGAGGCCTACTTAGAAAATAAAAATCTAAGAAAAACTCCAGAGCGTTATGCTATCTTGGAAGAGATTTATTCACGTACTGATCATTTTGATGTAGAATCTTTGTATATCCATATGAAGAACAAAAAATATCGTGTCAGCCGTGCTACAGTTTATAATACCCTCGAATTATTGGTATCTTGTGACTTGGTAACAAAACACCAGTTTGGCCGTAATATGGCTCAGTTCGAAAAATCTTATGGCTTCAAACAACACGACCACGTGATTTGCATCGAGTGTAATAAGGTTGTCGAATTTTGTGACCCCCGTATCAATCAGATTCAAAGCCTTATGGGAGATTTGTTGAAATTTGATATTAAACACCACTCTTTAAATTTATATGGTGTTTGTCAAGATTGTCAAGAAAAAAATAAAAAAGAAGAAATCGTAGCCCAGGAGGCTATTTCAAATTAATCTTATATTTTTGTTAAATATAATAGTACATTTGTTCAGGAATGTTCAGGAGAAAAATTCCTGAACATTTTTATTTTTTTAATGAGTCTATTTTTATTAATAACATTTTAATTACTATACTTTAAAAGCTATGCAAGTTGATGTGCTTTTGGGCTTACAATGGGGCGACGAGGGTAAGGGTAAAATCGTAGACGTATTTTGTCCAAAATACGATTTAATCGCTCGTTTCCAAGGCGGCCCTAACGCCGGACACACGTTGGAATTTGATAACAAAAAATTCGTGCTCAACACAATTCCATCTGGTATCTTCAATGAAGGTACACTAAATCTTATTGGTAATGGTGTCGTTATCGATCCGATTATCCTAAAAAGAGAATTAGACAACCTTAAGACAGCTGGTTTTGATCCGGTGGGTAAAGGCAATTTGGTATTAGCACGCAAAGCACACCTTATTTTGCCAACACACCAATTATTGGACGCTGCTTCAGAATCAAAAATGGGCGCAGGCAAAATTGGATCTACATTGAAAGGTATCGGTCCGACCTATATGGACAAAACTGGTAGAAATGGCTTACGTGTAGGTGATACAACGCTTCCAGACTTTCAAGAACGTTACCAAAAGCTGAAAGAAAAACACTTGAATATTCTTTCACACTATGGTGATATTCCTGATTTTAGCGAAAAAGAACAAGCATTCTTGGCTGCCGTTGAATTTATTAAAACCATTCCGCATGTTGATTCAGAACATTTAGTCAATCAGTATCTGAAAGAAGGCAAACGTGTATTGGCTGAAGGTGCCCAAGGTACCCTTTTGGATGTTGATTTCGGTTCTTACCCATTTGTGACTTCATCCAACACGACCACCGCTGGAGCTTGTACAGGTCTAGGTATTGCACCGAACAAAATTGGTAAGGTATATGGAATTTTTAAAGCCTATGCAACCCGTGTAGGTGGAGGTCCCTTCCCGACTGAACTTCATGATGAAACAGGAGAAAAACTACGTCAATTGGGGCATGAGTTCGGAGCTACAACAGGACGTGCGCGTCGTACAGGCTGGATTGATATCCCTGCGTTGAAATATGCAATTATGCTGAATGGCGTTACAGATCTAATCATGATGAAGGCCGATGTATTGGATACTTTCGATAAGATCTACGCTTGTACACATTATAAATATAATGGTGAAGTGATTGACTATATGCCATATGAGATTATTACACATCAGGCAGAGCCAATTTTGGAAGAAATTCAAGGATGGAAACAAGATTTGACAGGCATCACATCTGAAGGAGAGATTCCTGAAGCATTAAATAACTATATTTCCTATTTAGAGAAGGCTCTCGAAGTCCCTATCACAATTTTGTCGGTAGGCCCAGATCGTAAGCAAACATTGGCTTTATCAAAGTAAAATATGCGGATCGAAAGTTTTGATCTTCTCGATTCTAAAGATAAATTTCATCAAAAAGCCCTGCATTGGTCAGGGCAATTTGATGAAATTTCTTTCTTTAATACCAATGGGTTACCTGACCAATGGGGAAAATTTGAGAGTGTATTGGCAGTGAAGGCTCTGCATTCATTTTGTGCAGATGAGAATGTATTGGATCAATTACAACAATTCCTAATCAAATATCAATGCGAGTTTATTCCAGGGTTTCTATCTTACGATCTCAAGAATGAGATTGAAGAACTACAAACCAGTGCAATTGACAAACTTGGATTTCCAGCTGCTTATTTTTTTGTTCCCGCGATTACAATCAAAGTGGCGGGAAAGCAAGTAATCATCGAAGGCGATGATCCTGTTGCGATCTATCAGTCCATCTGTAATACAATACTCGAACAGGAAGATGCCGACCTAGATCTAAAGTTACGCTCACGGTGGACAAAAGAAGAATACTTTGATGCCTTTGATAAAGTGCAACAGCATATCCAACGTGGTGACATATACGAGGTAAATCTCTGTCAGGAATTCTTCGCTGAAAATGCAGATATTTCTCCGATTGAGGTCTATCTAAAATTGAATGCTGTTTCACCTACCCCATTCAGCAATTTTTTTAAAGTTGGACATCATTCTATCATGAGCGCTTCTCCAGAGCGTTTTTTGGCAAAAAGAAAAGGTAGGTTAATATCTCAGCCAATTAAGGGCACAGCTAAAAGGGGTGTCACGGAGCGCGAAGACCGGGACATTATCAATCGTATGCTCCAATCGCAGAAGGAGATCGCCGAAAATGTAATGATCGTAGATCTTGTTCGCAATGATTTAACACGGAGCGCGCTTCCCGGGACAGTTGAAGCCACACGTTTGTTTGAAATCCAGTCTTTTAAACAAGTACATCAGATGATATCTACCATCAGCTGCATACAAGACCCCAACGTGTCCAATATGGATGTCTTTAGACATACCTTTCCTGCCGGCTCCATGACAGGTGCTCCCAAGATTGCTGCCATGCGTATTTGTGATCAGATTGAAGGCTCCAAAAGAGGAATTTACGCAGGTTCGGTAGGCTATTTTGATACTATTCGTGATGAATTTGATTTTAATGTCGTAATCCGTTCAGTCCTGTACAATCAACGCGAAAAATACCTATCCTTTCATACCGGCGGAGCCCTCACCAACCAAGCACTAGCGGAGCAAGAATATCAAGAATGTCTTTTAAAGGCTTCGGCAATTTTGCAGGCACTCAACAGTAAGTTGGAGCAATAAAACTATACTAAATTTGTAGAGAATATTTTTTGCTTCAACTATTTTTTCGACCTTTGTCCTTTGACAATGCTGGTTCCCTATATCGACATACATACACATCGGCTTGATATGATACAGGACGGTTTCAACCGATCTGTTATAAATATCGCATTGAACCATAATGAGACTATCATTGAGGGAGACTGTTCTATCGGTTTGCATCCCTGGTATATCGACAACAATACAGAAAAAACCTTGGAATTGATGCAGGAAATGATTCAAAAAGGGAATGTTGTGGCATTAGGCGAATGCGGTCTAGACAAAAATAGCGCTGTCTCTTTCGAGCTGCAGCAACAAGTTTTCGATCAGCAAGTACTATTGGCTATTGCCTTTCAGAAACCACTGATTATTCACTGCGTTCGTGCTTTTCAAGAAGTTTTGGCCTCTTTGGTAAAAGCTAAATTTCATTTACCGGTTATCTTCCATGGTTATCGCAAGAATTGGACTTTGGCCAAACAGCTCATAGACAAGGGGTATTACCTTTCGATTGGTATCCATTGCTTGAATGGCAGCCAGGACGAAGTCGTAAGAAATATCCCCCTTACACATTTATTTTTGGAAACAGATACCTATACAGCAACAGATGTTGCTACCCTATATCAATATGTCGCCCAAGTCCGATCTATTCCAGTAGAGATGCTAAAGCAGGCATTATATCATAATTATAAGATTGTATTAAAAAAATGAAAGATTTAAGTTGGCTGTCACGCACCGAGGCACTGGTTGGTAGGACAGCTTTGGAAAAATTAGCGAATTCACACGTGATGGTTCTGGGCCTAGGCGGTGTGGGTTCCTTTGCGGCTGAATTTATCTGCCGTGCGGGGGTCGGTAAGATGACCATAATAGATGGTGATACCGTAGACCCCTCCAACAGAAATAGGCAGTTGCCGGCTCTTGCAACGAACCATGGTGAAGCAAAAGCTGAAATCATGAGACAGCGTCTTTTAGCTATTAATCCAGAATTGGAATTGACCGTGATCCAGGACTTTATTATCCCTGAAAAAATACCGGCTTTATTGGAAATGGCCCCCGACTATTGTGTGGAAGCCATCGATAGTATTACACCGAAGTTATTTTTCATCAGACTGGCATTGGATGCAAAAATGCCATTTGTAAGTTCAATGGGTGCAGGTGGTAAAGTTGACCCGACAAAAATTGAGATCGCTGATATCAGTAAATCGTATAACTGTAAGCTGGCCCAACATATTCGTAAAAAATTACGTAAACATGGGATACGAGATGGTGTTAAAGTTGCCTTTTCAACTGAGCTTCCGGATAAAAGCTCCTTACTATATACCGATGGGAGTAATTTCAAGAAATCAGCTTATGGAACAATGTCCTATCTACCCGCAGCGTTCGGAGGTGCTATTGCCTCGGTCGCTATTCGGGATTTGATGGAAAATGTTTAAATTAGGTGTAAATAAACATATGCATAAATAGTAAAAGCTACCCATCTGTTGATGCGTAGCTTTTATATTTCAGTGGAAATACGAAAACTATCGACTGGTCACTCCTTTCATATCAATACCTTTAGGTTTAATATGTTCCAATCTCTTCTTTAGGGAATCCATTTTCGTCTTCTCAATATTGCCTGTTGCAGTAATGATTCCTTCCTTCACTTGAGCTGTAATTGTTGGAAAATCCTCCAGGACTCGATTGACATCTCTAGTTAGGGTAGAGTCGACCGCCCCTCCGACTAGTTCATGATATTTTTCACGCGCGCCTTCGGGCTCGGGAAGATTGACTACAATATTGTTATGAATGGATTTGATCTGCTCGCCCCCAGCCATTTTCGTTTTCTCTTCAACAACTTGTTTTAATGAATCCGATCCTAGCTGTCCGTTCAGTGTGACATTACCCTCTTCTACATCCACTGCTATGCCCTGGTTATCTGCTAAAGCACTTTCGATTTTAGACTTTAGCTTATTATCGGATTCTGGTGACCGGCAAGAGTGAACAAAAGGTAAAACACTGAATGAAAATATCAAAAGTAACTTGTTTAGTTTCATCGTCTGGTTTTATTTTCGTTCATAATGAAAACAGTTATTTTGGCATATTGTTTAACTTTCTTCGATTTAAGCAATTAATAGAGCTCAGATATGGTTTGATTTAATCTGTTAAATAGGAAGCTATCCCCACATTTCTTACCTAGAAGCAACTGACCAATGGGCGATCCTGCTGAAACGACAAAGACATTCTTATCATTTATTTTTAAAGCGCCAATACTCGTTGCAATAAAATAAAGTCCCAAATTTGTTTTTACAAGACTCCCCAATTTAACAAAGTCGGTCTCCACCCCTATCGTCGAGAAGATATTGGTAAGCTGCATTAAATCTTTATTTGCTTCAAGAAGTTGGCCCTGATAGCGGTTGATATCTTGCTGGATCATTTCCCGGGAGGTTTCGTACTTATCTCCAGCACTACTTTTCGTATCGTCATCACTCGAATCCCTTGCTGTTTCCAATGCCGATTCGATCATTGCGATCCGATCATTTGTTCGCTCGAGGGCAACTTCCAAAATATTCTTTTTTATGTCTAAATAAGTATTTGTCATTCTGAAAAATAAGAAATATGTTTTATTCAAAAAAATATAAAAACAATGCGCTTATGATCAGCAGCATAGGGAAAATCGTTCTTAAAAAAAGTGTATCGTATTGCAATAAAGCAAAAAATTACTACATTTGTGCACTGAAACACGGAAAGGTGTCAGAGTGGTCGAATGAGCAGTCCTGGAAAGACTGTATACGGGATGACTGTATCGAGGGTTCGAATCCCTCCCTTTCCGCTGAGTACAAGGCTTTATCATAGGATAGGGCCTTTTTTATGCATTTAAGCCACGTTTTAGCCAAAAATAAGGAAATTGAAACACATTTAAAAACTTAAAATATTAGATTTCTCGTCACACTTTTGGCACACTTTTCCAAATAGCTTCTAAGGCACATTAGATCACTTTGATTATTTATATAATATAAAACAAAAGTGAGCTGAAATAATATGGATGCGTAATCCATCGGGTAATATCCCCTATTCTATTAGAAAGTGTTTCGTTATCCAAATCCCCTCTAAGATATTAAGCCAGTTTTATTCTTAGCATTCCCAAATTATTCACGTAGTTCTAAAAAAGAATCAAATTATAATATATTTGGTAAAACAAATTATTTTATGATGCAATATGCTAATGTTAACGGAATCAAATCCGCTCCCTTGCCTAAATTGAAAGGTAAATGCTATTGTTGTGGCAGTGAAGTAATAGCTAAATGTGGGTCATTAAAACTGTGGCATTGGGCACATAGGAACAACAAATATTGTGATTCTTGGTGGGAAAATGAGACAGAATGGCATCGGCAATGGAAAAATTATTTTCCTAAACAAAATCAAGAGATTGTTCACTTCGATCAGAAAACAGGAGAAAAGCATATTGCCGATGTAAAGACAAATAATGGTGTGGTGATCGAATTTCAAAATTCTCCAATGAATATAGAAGAGTTAGAATCAAGAGAAAGTTTCTATGGAAATATGATATGGATAATTAATGGTAGTAAATTCAAAAATAGATTTTTTATTTATGACAAACTTCCTAAACCAGATTCCCTTCCCCATAAAGAGAATATTTTTTTCCGTCGCACGGATAAACATGCAGGAGCTTTCTATTCAAAGGCCAAGAATTATCGTAAAAACAATTTATACGAAGTTCATGGAATTAAGGAAATAGAGAGGGAAATCGAAGAGGAATATGATGGACATCATTTGTACCACTGGTCAAATCCTAAAAAGGTTTGGTATAGTTCAAGCAAAAAAGTTTTTGTTGATTTGGGTGGGGATGAATTGATAGAGTTATTGAAATACGATGAGAATTTGCGGTGTATAAAGAAATGGAGTAAGGAGTATTTTATTAATCGTGCCATTAATCCAACAAAATAGTTCTCGCTCGCCGTCCTGCGAGTTGAACGAGGGTCGTTGAAGAAAAGTGCGTAGCACGATTCAACGATATCTATGAAATAGACGAAGCTTCTTGGCGATATTTTTGAAAAAGGGGCTTGTGAGATGGCCTCATCAAAAATAGTGACAAGAGCGAAGCCTGAGAGAACAGCAGGCGAGCCAAACTCTAAAAGCTTGAAAATTTTTAATGGGTGCGCAGCACGTATTAAAAAGATTTAGGTGCTTTTATGAAGTGGAGGGATTACCAAGGCATCAAGTATGACAAACTGCGGAGCATTAAAAAAGAATTGGGATGCAATCCGATTTCTTTTTTAACTGGGTTTGGCATATCTTTATGCTGGTGATTCCGAAACGGAATGCCATATTACCTCGTTAACGTATGAATTATATAGAAACAATCGAGATTGAAGGATTTTGGGGAGATAAACAGGTTATAATTAATTTCAACAGAGATATAAATTTTATAGTTGGAGTAAATGGATCTGGAAAAACCACCATTATTAACCTAATCGTTGCTGCGATAAAGTTAGATTTTCCAACATTAGATACAACAGAATTTGACAGGATACTCATTAAGTTTAGGAGCTTTGATAAGAGTAAGTTCAAGCCAAACATAGAAATTAAAAAAACTCATGGAGAATACTCCGTATTTAATAATATTAATGTCAAAATTAGGTTTTCGACCAAAGAAGAACCAATTGATTTCTCATTAAACGAGTTGGAAGAGGAGAGATTTTTAAGGGGTAGAAGAGTTCAAAATAGGGCATTTCAAGAAGGTTTAATCTCAAAAAGAGATAGTATATATACTGTCCTCAGGAACATAACATCTGTAAATTGGTTATCAATAAATAGATTTAATAATAAAACAAATGGTGAATCACATGAACCCTCAGTTGACAGAAAGATTGATGAGATAACAAACAAATTTATTAGACATTTTTCATTATTACAATCTGAGGTAAATGAAGAAACTGAGTTGTTCCAAAAACAAATTTTTTTATCACTAATATCCGATGAATCAGAGGGTTATTTTAGAAGTAATGATTCTTTAAATATACCTCTAGAAATAAAATCTCTTCGGGACATTTTTAGAGAGTTTGATGTTCCTGAAAGACATTACAGCAAAAAGATAGAGAAACACTATGAAAATTACGAAAGAGCAAATCAAAGGGTGAAAAACTCAGAGAATCTAAATTTCAACCATGCAGCTTCATTGATAGGAACGAATAGAATTCATAAGATTGTCCAACAATGGACTTTTCTTGAACAGAGGAAAAAGGAGATTTTTAGATCTCGAGATTTATTTCTCGAGATTGTAAACTCTATGTTACAAAGAAAAAAATTGATTTTTACAAAAAATAATGATTTCATTGTAAAAACACAGAGTAACAAAGAGTTTAGTTTGAAAAAACTATCTTCAGGGGAAAAACAACTAATCATTATTCTCGGGGAAGCTCTTTTACAAAATGATTCGCCACACATATATATCGCAGATGAACCCGAGTTATCCTTACATGTTGATTGGCAAGAAAAACTAGTTAAGAGTATTAAAACAATTAACTCGACATCACAAGTTATTTTTGCAACACATTCTCCTGACATCGTTGGTGATTATCAAAATTCTGTTATTTTTATAGAAGACTGTATCTTATAAAATGAAAGTATTTTTGCGCTCAAATTCAGGTTTAAGAAACCTGAATAAATTCTATCGGTCAAAAGCTATTTGCTATGTTGAAGGAGGAGAAAAAAGCTATAGTCTAGATGAGATACTTGTCGAAGATAAATACACAGAAGAATCTAGGGATATAATTTTTTGGAAAAATATTTTTTCGAAATATTCGGCTTTAAAAGAGGTTAAATTTAAGTCTGTAGGAAGTAAGACGGTCTTATTAAAACTTTCTTCTAAGATATTAGATCAAACGTTAAGCAATACTATAATATGTATGGATAGTGAGTATGATGAAGTCAATAATAAGCGATTAATTCACCCTAATATAATATATAGTCACGGATATAGTATTGAAAATGATATATTTAATATAGATAACATTTGTTATATAGTCTGTCTTAATTTAGGTCAAAATCTAAAAGAAGTGGCTGAATTAAGGGGTGTATATAATTATTTTGAAAAAACTATTCGTAAGTATATTGATTATGATCACTATTTTTTTGAAAAAGGTGAGACAATTTTCAAAAGAGATAATCCGAATTCCCATATAAATATAAGGAAAGATGAATACCCATTTCTAGATGAGGATACCTTTAATGTTAAGAATGGTAGCATTATTGTTGAAGAGAAAGATTTGATAAAAAATCTGTCTATTAGCAAGTTTTGTTATGGTCATTTATTGGAACATTATTTTTCCCAAGTAATTAGGGTTTGTTTGGCTAAACATAAAGTAACTGCATTTGTTAAAAATGTTATTATAAACCAACTTATTTTTAATTGTATCAGTACTTTTAATGAGGATCAGGATAAACATTATTTTCATTCATTAGTAAATGTTTCTGCTAATTAGGTCCATAAAGAAAAGAATGACTTAGTCATTTTAAGATATAAGTAATAAATCCCCAACACTCATGGAAACCCTCAAAAGTTTAAAATGACGTGTTGGGGATGGTTATAGGTAAATGTAGGATACTCGAAATCTTCTCTTACCAAAAGCGGAGCCACTTTGGTAGAAAAGAACTTTTATTTTTTAATATCTCTTCTTTTGCCAAAATTCCTCTTTCAAAGGTTAAATGGATGACTTTCTTGTACACTGTATCGTAATAATCAGGCCCAGTAAACTTTATACGCCTTACTAATTTTATCTCCCCTGAAAACCATTCAGCAAAAACATTCTGTTGATTTGAGAACAGATGATTGAGGCTGATATTTTTGATGTCGTAAGACCTTTCAGGGGAAAGTTCATCGTCATCTGTCTTGTAGATTCTGATTGCCCCTGAAAAATCAGTGAGATATAGTTTGTTGTCTGATATGATCCATAGACATTTATAACCTCTCCAACAACTGGAAGCTATAGGTTGAAATTCAATATTCTGCGTTTGTAAATATTGATCCAATGGTTCAGCATAGAGACCTTGATACCTTTTCCCTTTATAAACGAATTCTTCGGATGTTTGTGCTGTCATACTAGTTATTTTAATGCCTCTCGAAATGAGAGGCATTGTCATAATTTATATTCTAATTGCATTGATAATTATATCTATAAATTTCTGTATTGCTCGGAATTACTTCTATAATGTTTCCCTTTTGATCGACAGATGATTCATAATATATAGTTTTAGTAGGGTTATTCTCACCAGAGATTGTTAGTGATTTTACCATATTTTTTGATGTAACGCCAAAATGACCTTGTGAATATAGCAGGTTTTCGCTCCCATCTGTACTTCCAAATAAGTTCAGATATGCGGAATTATAAAGTGGAGCCTTATCATTTGTAAAAGTGAATGCTTCTGTCCATGTTGCCCAAGATGACTTCCAATTCACCTTAACTAAATTCCCATTCTCATATATCAGTTCCCTTTCAATTTTATATCCTGAATCAACAGAATTTATAGCCACCAATTGATTGGATGAGTTGTAAGTGAATATTCCGACAAAAGTAC
>NZ_DKST01000010.1:0-171927 GCF_002472835.1 Sphingobacterium sp. UBA7249
GTTTGGGATGATGCAAAAGTAAGGAAAGTTTTTATTTTTCCAAACGATCCTTTGCTTCTTTTCCTAAACTACCTGAAAATGAATTAGAAATTTTTTATAAAATTATTTGCAATACCCCTCTAAAGGCTTAACTGGCATTTTTTTCTTAATTTTAAGCTGGAAATATTAGGCAAATTATGGAAAAGGTAAAGTTAGGAAATAGTGAAATTGAATTTAAACCGATCGTTTTCGGTGGAAATGTATTTGGCTGGACTGTAGATGAGCAACAGTCGTTTGCTCTTTTGGATGCATTTGTTGATATGGGCTTTAGTTTTATAGATACATCCAACAACTACTCCCATTGGGTACCTGGTCACACTGGATCAGAGTCCGAATCCATTATCGGCAAATGGATCAATAAACGGGATGTGCGGGATAAAATTCAGATTGCGACGAAGGTGGGTGGACGCCATGCCGCTAATGACAAACCTAATTTGAAAAAAGAACATATTATCAAGTCTGTTGACGAATCGCTCATGCGGTTACAAGTGGACACAATAGATCTTTATCAGTCGCATCACGATGACCTTTCAACGGCTATAGATGAAACGTTGGAGGCTTACCAGCAACTGATGCATGCTGGTAAGGTAAAATGGATTGGAGCGTCTAATTTAAGCCCTGAGCGCCTAAAGGAATCATTGGCTGTCGCGGAGAAGCATGGTCTCCCTGCTTATATTGCCATCCAGCCCGAATATAATTTGTACGACCGTTCAAAATATGAGAAAGATTATGAGCAACTCGCGATTGAAAATCACTTGGGTGTAATCACCTACTATTCCCTTGCAAGCGGATTTCTTTCGGGAAAATATAGGTCGATGGAGGATATTAAAGATGTGAAGCGATCGGATGCCTTAAAAGGTCGGTTTGATAACCGTGGACTTCGTATTCTGGATGCCTTAGCCCAAGTAGCCCACAATCAACAGGTCGCTATGTCAACAATTGCACTCGCCTGGATTCTTCATCGACCTTCAGTCACCGCACCTATTGTTAGTGCCACGTCCCTGCAACAACTTGAGGAACTAACTAAAGCAACCAAAATAAATTTGTCCACTGAAGAAATGTCCCTGTTAAATATAGCTAGCGCATGGGAAGAAAATTGACGTGTATTTTGTTTTAATTTGCTGGTATAGAGATTTTTAAAATAAAATTTGACGCTATTCGGAATATTATTTGGCAAGTTCTGCCATAAAAGGTTTGATGTTTGGATTAGTGGTAAATTAATTCTTTACATTTTAAATCATAAGTATTTGTATTTCAATAAGAAAAATATCCTGACAAAATATTATTTTGTCAGGATATTTTATATGTTTTATCGTTATAAATAACAATCAGGGGTTTGTCGGTCTCTTCTCGTTCAATAAGCTAAGGACCTCTGTTGGTACCATTGCGCTAACATCTCCCCCGTTAAACCAGACGTCCCGTACGATAGTTGACGATATGTGCGCCTTCCCGGATCTACTCATCAAAAAATAGCTTTCGACCGCAGGGTTTAGTAACAGGTTGTTTTGAGCTATTGCATTTTCAAACTCGAAATCTCCTGTATTCCGTAAACCGCGTAATATAAATTTCGCGCCGACTTTCTGGCAGAAATCTACGGTCAAACCACTATACTTTACCACTTCTATCGCTTGGACGTCCTGAAAAAGATGCTGTATGCAATTGACACGCTCATCATGGTCTAACATGCCTTTTTTGTTCGCATTATAACCTACAGCAATAATGATTTTATCAAATAGCGGCAGGGCTCTTTCGACCAGATCTTGATGAGCTGAAGTAAAAGGGTCAAATGAGCCAGGGAAAACAGCAATTTTCATACTATGAGGGATTTGTGTAAAATGAAAAAGATGAATAACCGTATTTTCTAGTTTCTATAAAATTCGGATGCTCCTCCATCTGCCTTGAAGATGGATGTTCGACAATAAGAAGCCCATTGTCCGTTAGCAGATTGTTTTCGAAAATCAATTTTGGTAATTGGGGCAGTTTTGGAATATCGTAAGGTGGATCCGCGAAGATTAAATCATAGGTATTTTTACAACTGTTAATAAATTTAAAAACATCTGCTTTCTTTGCTTTGATCTGCTCCAGATTCATTTTTTTTGCGGTTTCGTTAATATACTGTACGCATTTAAAATGTAGATCAATAGAATCAACTTGCTTTACTTCCCGCGAGGCAAGTTCAAAACTAATATTACCAGTTCCCGCAAAAAGATCAAGGCAATTTAGGTCATCAAATTCCAGACGATTCTGCAAAATATTAAACAATGCTTCCTTAGCAATATCTGTGGTTGGTCTGACTGGTAAGTTGTTTGGTGGATTCAGCCTTAGACCACCGAGTCTACCTCCTATTATTCGCATAATATTGAATCAAATAATACATTGTACGGTGTTAAGTTGTTGTTTGTCATCTGATCCGCCAAGACCACTTTTGTTTTCAACTCCAATACTTCAACGTCGCTTGCATAGGAAGCAATGCGTTTATAATAATAATCGTTGGGAATTTCGCCGGAAAGGAGAATCTTATCAGTGGAATCACCCAGACTGAACTGTGTTAATATATTCAATACGTAATAACTAATATCATCTAGGTTGTGAATTTCAAAACTGTTATAAAGTTGAAAGACACCATTGTTAAATAAATAAAAATCAATAATGTTATCAGCAACAAAGTGCAATCCCAACGCACTCCCTCTAATGGATATATGCTCCTGCGCACGATCCAGTACAACGGCAAATTCAGGAAGAATAACAGCATCAGGGAATAGTCTGCGCCAACGATTTAAAAGGAGTTTATCAAACTGATATAAAGCTACTAATTTAAGATTATCTAAATAATAAATAAATGTATTATCAGCGTCTGACATATCCAAAAACTGCAGATATTGTTGTGTATTGTCCTTTTGGAAAACCTCCTTGGGTATAAAGGTAAAACTCTGGTGTGGGATAACAATCCGAACGAATCGGAAAGGTAGACTCATTATTCTTGTTGCATCTAAAATTGGCTCCTCTGACGGATATTCGATCAATATCGGTGCTACTGACTTCTTATCGACTACCGCCAATACATCTTTTTGGAAGCCAGCTTTTACCAAAAGATTATACTCAGGTAGGTAATGAATGTTAAATTGTTTTGAAATATAATTCATTCGCTGAATTGTAAAAATAAAAACTTGTTAAAGCAAAAATAGCTTTTTCTAGAGGATAAGACAAACCTTTTAAATAACTTTGGGTGTGTTCATCAAAAATCTGTTAATACAACAATTTCCCTGGCAACCAACCGCACAGCAGTTGGAGGTATTCGAGTTATTGGAAGAGTTTCTTTTTGCTTTTGATAGGCAGTCTTGTTTTGTCCTTAAAGGTTATGCTGGTACCGGAAAAACAACATTGATTGCGGCATTGGTCAAAGTATTGCCAGCATTGAAAAAACGCGCTGTACTCTTGGCTCCGACTGGTAGGGCTGCTAAAGTGATGAGTTATTATTCCGGACGAAAAGCGCTAACTATCCACAAAAAAATCTATCGAAAGAAGTCTGCCATTTCTTTTCAATTGGATTTTACGCTTGCCGAAAATTTACATGAAGATACCCTATTTATTGTTGACGAGGCTTCAATGATCTCCAATGAAGCTGTAAATGTGTTTTCAAAAAGTCTTTTAAATGACCTGATTCGTTATGTGCAATCCGGCAAGAATTGTAGTCTGCTTTTTGTTGGTGATACTGCCCAATTACCACCTGTTGGTTTATTGGATAGTCCAGCATTGAGCGCCAGCTACCTTGAACGTGAGTTTCACCTCTGTGTCTATCCTTACGAAATGACTACCGTAGTCCGACAGTCTCAAGACTCTGGGATATTGTACAATGCAACTAAAATACGTAATGAGATCATATCAGCTGAAGCTGGGCAGATTGATTTTCCATTTCCTAAATTCATAACAAAGGGATTTAAAGATGTTTATCGTATGACGGGTGAACGCTTAATTGAAGGGATAAATTATGCCTATGATAAATATGGCGTGGAGAACACCATGATCATATGTCGTTCAAATCGTTCGGCAAATTTATATAATCAGAACATCCGAAACAGAATTCTTTTTAGGGATGAAGAGTTAACAGGTGGAGATTATATTATGGTGGTGAAGAACAATTATTTCTGGCTACAGGAAAACAATATGGGCGATGGCTTTATTGCTAATGGCGATATGGCCAAAGTCAGGAAGGTGAGTAATATTCATGAACAGCACGGTTATAGGTTTGCTGACGTTACACTCGAATTTATGGATATTGACGAGATAGAACCTATTACCTGTCGCGTTATTTTAGATAGCCTCTATACCGAAGGGCCTAACCTTTCATATGAAAGCCAGAAAAACCTGTACGAAGAGATCGGAATGGACTACGCAGATATTCTGGATAAGAAGGATCGACTGGAAGCGATTAAGAAAGATCCTTATTATAATGCATTACAGATTAAATTTGCTTTTGCAATCACCTGTCACAAAGCTCAGGGGGGGCAGTGGCCTATTGTTTTTGTAGATCAGGGATATATCAATGATGAAATGTTGGATCTTGAATTTCTTCGCTGGCTATACACTGGTGTTACCCGAGCCACGCAGGAACTATTTTTGGTAAACTTTAGCGAAAACTTCTATCCATCATAGGATTATTACACGAATCATTCGTACGAGTATATAATAATGAATATTTTAGTGACCAAAACTAAGATTACACAATTATTCTATATTTATTTGATGCATAAGTTCTATTTTATTTTTGCAGCCAGTCTATTGCCCTATTTCGGTTCCGGACAGCAGATTCAAGAACCTCCGACAAAACCGAATTATCGGTTGGCCGCCAAATTTTCCCCAGAGAAATTAAAAAAAATGATTTTCTCTACAACTATCAAACCAAACTGGATCAATTTTTCGGACCGATTCTGGTATGATTACGCAAGTCCACAAGGAAAAAACTGGTATATAGTCAATCCAGCACTTAAAAAGAAAGAGACTCTTTTTGACAGCGAGAGTATAGCTGCTCAAATAACCAAGATTGTTAAAAACCCTGTCGACGCGCAGCATCTGGAATTACAGGGTTTGAGATTCACCAAAGATGAAAAAAAGATTAGATTTCAGATTCAGAGTACAAAAGATACCGTAAAATCCAAAGATGAAATTGAAAAACTTAAAAATAAATCTGATACAACAAAGAAAAAGCTCTTTTATTTGGAATATGATTTTGTTTCAAAAACAGTAACCGAAATCAGTGATTCTACCAAGGTTAAAGCTCCACTAGCTTGGGCAAGTTTTTCTCCCGACACCAATACCGTCTACTTCGCCAAAGACTTTAATCTGTATTGGATGGATAAAGCCAACTATCTCAAAGCGGTAAAGAATGAAAAAGATAGCACGATTGTTGAACACCAGATTACAAAAGATGGTGTACAATACTATGCATGGGGCGGCGATGAATATAGTACGACAACAGGTGACGAAAAGGATAAAGACAATGAAACGAAACGCAAACGTGTATGGATAAGCTGGTCACCAGACGGCCGCTATTTTACACTGACAAGAAAAGATAACAGATCGTTGCGACCTTTATGGGTGATCAATAACGTAGGTTCTTCTCGCCCTACCCTGGAGACTTACAAATACCAAATGCCAGGCGAGGTCGATTCAACTGAAACTGAATTCTATATCTTTGAAGCTGCAGCAAAGGCCCCACGTAGGCTAAATATTACGGCTTTTAAAAACCAAACAATCTCCAATTGGACAAAAACTCCAGATAGAAACTCTTACAAGGAGGACTATTTTATTAACTATTGGCTAGGTAATAACGAAGAGTTCTATATCTCACGTTCCAGCCGTGATTTAAAAAGAATAGACTTGTTAAAGGTGAATGTAAATGGAATGGTCAATCCTATTATTCAGGAACGATCAAACGTATATCTTGATGTCCAAAAACCGCTCTTGACCGAAAATGGAAAGCGATTGGTTCATTGGTCTGAAAGAGATGGATGGAGCCATTACTATCACTACGATACCAATGGTAAGCTTATTAACCAAATTACTAAGGGAAGTTTTCACTGTGAAGAAATTACTGGGATAGATCCGACAACACAGACTTTGTTTTTTACAGCATCCGGTCGTGAGAAAGATGAAGATCCCTACTACCTTCACCATTATAGTGTGAATCTCAACGGCAATGGAATTAAACTGCTAAATCCGGGAAACTTTGATCATCAGATTGAGATGAGCGAATCATCCAAATATTTTGTAAACAACTCCTCAAGAGTAAATACAACACCCGAATCTGTATTATTGAATAGCAACGGACAGAAGATCATGACACTTGAAAAGGCAGATCTGTCGCTATTATTTGCTGCAGGTTATAAATTCCCTGAACCGTTTAAAGTAAAGGCTGGTGACGGCACCACAGATCTCTATGGTGTCATGTACAAACCTTTTGATTTTGATAGTACAAGAATCTATCCTATCATAGAATATGTCTATCCAGGTCCACAGACAGAAGCTGTCAATAAATCTTTTGGACGGAGCATGGATCGGATAGATCGACTGGCCCAATTTGGTTTTATCGTTGTCACTGTAGGAAATCGAGGCGGACATCCATCTCGTTCACAGTGGTACCATACCTATGGCTATGGCAATCTGCGTGATTATGGATTGGAGGACAAAAAGGTGACAGCGGAGCAGCTTGCTGACCGTTATAAATTTATTGACGTTAATCGTGTAGGTATCACAGGACATTCTGGAGGTGGATTTATGTCTACAGCAGCAATGCTTGTTTATCCCGATTTCTTTAAAGTTGCTGTATCCGGAGCTGGAAACCATGAAAATCAAATCTATAACCGCTGGTGGAGCGAACGTCACCATGGTGTAACAGAAAAAGTCTCAGCGAAAGGTGACACGACTTTCTCATATCAGATTACCAAAAATACTGAATTAGCCAAGAACCTTAAAGGCCGGCTATTGATTGCTACTGGGGATATTGACAACAATGTGCACCCAGCAAATTCGATCCGGATGGTTGATGCATTAATCAAAGCAAATAAACGGTTCGACTTCCTACTCTTGCCAGGACAGCGGCATGGGTTCGGGGATATGACAGAGTATTTTTTCTGGAAGATGGGCGATTATTTTAGCCAATATCTCTTGGGTGATTCCAAAATGAATGAAGTCGATATGACCGAAATGAATCGCGAGAAACCGTTAAAATAACAGGTTTATGACCTATAATGAAAAAATAAAGTTTTTATCCGTTACCTTAAGATCGTTTGAGGTAACGGATTTTTCTTTGGATATGCTTGGCGATATTAGCCTTCAGGACTTGCTTGACATTTCGCTGGAGAAAGATAAAACTATTTCTTTCCGGGCTGCCTGGGTGTTTGAAACAATTGTATTAAAGGACACTAGCTTACTTAAGGGATTGTTACCACAATTCTTCAATAATCTAAAAAAACAAAAAAATTGGAGCTGCCTCAGAAGCTATAGCAAACTTTTGATGTACCTAACTTCAAACAAAAATAGGCGCTATAATCTTGATGAAGGAACCGAGGAAGATATTATTGAACATGCTTTTCAATGGCTGATCGAACAGGAATGCCCTGTAGCTGTTCTGGTCAATTGTTTAGATATTCTAAATAATCTGAGCAAGAAGCATATTTGGGTAAAAGAGGAACTTTTTGCTCAGATAAGTTATTTTCAGAAGATAAAGCCTAGCCCTGCATTGCTGAGCCGTACAAAAAGGATCCTTCGAAGCGTCTGACCAAAGGCTGGTCTCTTAAGTTCTTAGTAATTAAAATAATGTGTTTCCTTTCGGACTATGTGTGCGGCCAAGATGTTTATATGCAGCTTCGGTGCATTCGCGTCCTCTGGAGGTGCGCATGATATAACCTTCCTGGATCAAAAAAGGTTCATAAACTTCTTCTATTGTGCCTTCATCTTCTCCTACAGCAGTGGCAACAGTTTTGAGTCCAACAGGACCACCTTTGAATTTATCAATAATTGTGGTCAGGATCTTATTGTCCATTTCATCTAAACCATTTTCATCTACATTAAGCGCGTGTAGCGCATATTTAGCAATTTCTTGATCTATATTTCCATCCCCTTTAATTTGAGCAAAGTCTCGCGTACGACGCAACAAAGCGTTTGCAATCCGTGGAGTTCCTCTACTCCTACGGGCAATCTCATATGCACCTTGGTCAGAAATCGGCGTATTCAGAATATGCGCCGAACGAAGTACAATCGTTGTCAATAATTTTGCGTCATAATATTGGAGCCGCGAATTGATCCCAAACCGTGCCCGTAGCGGTGCCGTCAATAGACCCGAACGTGTTGTTGCACCAATTAGCGTAAAAGGATTCAATGAAATCTGAACAGAGCGGGCATTCGGTCCTGTCTCTAACATGATGTCAATTTTGAAATCTTCCATTGCCGAGTATAGATATTCTTCGACCAAAGGGCTTAATCGATGGATTTCATCAATAAAGAGCACATCTCCCTCCTCTAGATTGGTCAAGAGCCCAGCAAGGTCGCCCGGCTTATCCAAGACCGGTCCGGAGGTAATCTTTATGCCTACCCCCATTTCATTTGCGATGATATGTGATAGTGTAGTTTTACCCAGTCCCGGAGGGCCATGTAATAAGACATGATCCAGTGCTTCCCCTCTCATGCGTGCGGCCTGCACAAAAATATTTAAATTCTCCAGTATTTTTGCCTGCCCAGTAAAATCTTCAAATGCTTGAGGTCGCAATGCCCGTTCGATATCACGGTCGGTATTGCTTAAACGTTCAGGATTTGGATCTAAATTCTCGTTCATTGACCAATAAATATTAATTTCTCTTATAATTCTTTCCAATGCTTCCCAATTTCAGCTGGATCACACCAAAAAAAGCTTCCTTAAAGATACTCGTACTCATCTTAGATGTACCTTCGGTTCTGTCAGTAAATATAATAGGTACCTCCACAACGTTAAAACCATAGCGTATGGCTGTAAATTTCATTTCAATTTGGAAGGCGTAGCCCACAAACTTGATCTTATCCAAAGGGATGGTCTTTAGGACCTCACGTGTAAAACATACAAAACCTGCTGTCGCATCCTGAATGTTGATCCCAGTGATAAAGCGGACATATACTGAAGCAAAATATGACATCAATACACGGCTCATAGGCCAATTGACAACATTTACACCCTTGATATATCGGGAACCGATACTCATATCAGCACCATCCACGCAGGCTTGTCTCAATCGGATCAAATCTTCAGGATTGTGACTGAAATCAGCGTCCATTTCAAAGATATATTGATAATGTTCTTTTGCGAGCCCCCATTTAAATCCATGGATATACGCTGTTCCCAAACCTAGCTTACCTTTCCGCTCCTCTATAAATAAACGGTCTTGAAACTCATTTAATTGTAAATGCTTTACAATATCTGCCGTTCCATCAGGCGATCCGTCATCAACGATCAGAATATCAAATGCATGTGACAAGGAAAAAACTTTACGAATGATTTTCTCAATATTCTCCTTTTCATTATATGTTGGAATAATAACTAAACTCTCCGTCACTTTCTTTTATTTAAGACCAGTAAAGGTAACAAATTAAGCTAAATTCTTTGATACGAATTTGGATGAAATCGATACAAAAAGGATATTTTGAAAGAATATTTTCCTGATGTTATCTCTATTTCAATAATAAATGTATCTGGGCGACTATCACAAAATCAATACTAAAAGAAAAGCCCGCTACTATGGGAGTAACGAGCTTTCATTAACCAATTATAAACTTAAATTATGAGACTGCAAATATGGTGAATATTGCTTATATGTGCAAATTTTTATGCGTTTTTATGCAACATTTTCAATACAAAACCTCTGTTTATATCAAAAATATTTGATAATATGCATAATAATGCAATTTTATCGATCAACTTCGCCCAAAACAATATCGATGGATCCAAGTATTGCGATGAGGTCAGCAATTAAAACCCCTTTTCCCAATTCGGAAATGACAGAAAGATTGTTGAAGCTTGGTCCTCTTGATTTTACCCTTAAGGGAATGTCTGATTTTTCTTTTGTTACAAAATAAAAACCAAGTTCTCCTTTCGGGTTTTCTGCACGTACGTAGTAATCTTGCGCTTTCAAATTTACTTTTTTTGGCACTAGAGCACGCGGGTCAAAATCGGCGGTACGCTTAAAATCTTTCTGTAACCGTTCAAGGCATTGTTCGACGATACGAACGGATTCATAGACTTCATCTACCCTAACTTTGTAACGATCCCAGCAATCTCCAAGGTTGCCCATGGCTCCTTTTCCTATTGGAATTTCAAAATCTATTTCCGGATAAACGGAATACCCATCAATCCGTCTTAAATCCCATTTAATACCAGAAGCGCGTAACATAGGCCCCGAAACACCATAATTAATGGCCACATCAGCTGGTAAGACGCCTATATTGGCTGTTCTGGAGATAAATATCTGGTTTTGTGTTAATATTTGATCCAGCTCAACTAATTTCGGCTTAAAATAATTGATAAATTCCGAACAACGCGCTTCAAAACCAACGGGTAAATCGTAGAAAAGCCCCCCCACCCATATATAATTATATAACATACGTGAACCGGACGCCCATTCTAACATGTTCATGATATGCTCGCGATCTCTAAAGCACCATAAAAAAGGAGTTGTCGCTCCAATATCAATACCGTATGTGCCGATGGCTATAAGATGTGATGCTATCCGATTGAGTTCGCATACCAGCACACGAATATATTCCACTCTCTTGGGAATTTTACTATCTAAACCTAACATCCGTTCTACTCCCATGACGAAGGCATGGCTATTATTCATTGACGCCAGATAATCTAAGCGATCGGTGAAAGGGATGGTTTTGCCATAATTCAATGATTCAGCATGTTTGTCAAAACATCTATGTAGATATCCCACGTGTGGAACAACTTCTTTAACGATTTCGCCGTCTGTAATCAGTTGCAAGCGCAGTACACCATGGGTTGAGGGATGTTGCGGCCCCATATTCAATACCATTTCTTGCGTTGAAATTTCCGTTAGATGTTTTTCATAACGCTCTAAAGCTTCTCTATATTTTGGATTCGCCATGGGGATTAATTAATGTTAATACCATGATATTTTTCGGCTTCCTGATAATCTTTTCGTAACGGATGCCCTTCCCAATCGTCGGGTAAGAGAATTCGTCGGAGATCAGGGTGTCCGGAAAAATAAATTCCCATCAGATCAAATGCTTCTCTTTCATGCCAATCGGCCGTACGCCAAATAGATGTCGTTGAATCAATCTCTGGTAAATCGTCCAGAGACCGATTAGTCTCCAATTCTACTTTCAAAACAAGTGTATGCTGGTAAGGCAGCGAACTAAGATGGTAAACAATAGTAAAGTGGTCTTCGTAATCTACGGCTGTTATATTGCTCAAAAAGTCAAAATAAAGTCCTTCTGTGTCTCGAAGAAAGGAACAGACTGTAAGTAGATCTTCTGAAGCGATAAACAAAGCCGGCTGTAAGCCTGTGATCTCTTCTTTCAATATTTTTGTAGCTCCTAAAGCGGCAGCTAGTTTTAATTTTATTTCGTCAAATGTCATATTAGGGGGCTAGACGCGTGATTTTCCAAGAATCTGATACCTTTTTGTAGACAATACGGTCATGAAGACGGCTTGCTCGTCCTTGCCAAAATTCAAAATAGATTGGTTTTAGAATATAACCGCCCCAATGCGCTGGACGGGGTACAGTAGCATCGTTTGTATATTGCTCTTTAAGCTCCTCTACTCTACTCTCCAAAAAAATTCGGTTTGGAATTTCTCGGCTCTGAGGCGATGCCAAAGCTCCTATACGACTTGCTTTGGGACGCGATTGGAAATACTCATCTGAATCAGATTCATTGACAAATTCAATGACACCCTCGATACGGATCTGTCGTTGTAGTTCAGGCCAAAAAAATAAAAGTGCTGCATGCGGGTTGGCTTTTATATCCTCTCCTTTTCGGCTTTCGTAATTCGTGAAGAAAACCAAGCCCCCATCAGAAATATCTTTTAATAACACAATCCTTGAAGAAGGCAAATGTTGCGATGATACAGTAGACAATACCATAGCGTTGGGCTCAATGACATCACTATGAATGGCCTCATCAAACCATTTTTTGAACTGATTGATGGGATCATAATCCACATCCGATTCAGATAGGTTACCTAAAACGTAATCTTGTCTGATCGCTGCAATATTTTTATGTTGAATGGACATAGAAACCTATTTTTATATTCCTACAAACTTACTAAAATCATTGCTTTTTCTCTATAAACTTAGTAGAAATTACCAAAAAACGTTTTTTTGGCACAAATCTCGCATACGTTAAATAAAAAGGATTAATTTCGACATACACTTAATTTTGCAATCTATGTTTAATGAGTTAGACCCACAAAAAGGAAGTTTATTGATCTCGGAGCCATTTATGTTGGATCCCCGATTCTTAAGATCCGTCATCCTCTTATGTGACCATAATAGTGAAGGGAGCTTGGGCTTTGTGTTGAATAACAAAACAAATGTTCAAATTGGTCAGCTATTGGAACCAATATCATCATGCATATTCCCAATCTATGTGGGCGGACCCGTGGCACAAGAAAGCTTATTTTTTGTACATAACCGGTTTGATCTTTTACTAAGTGGCGAAGAGGTTGCGCCAAATCTCTATTTTGGTGGTGACGAAGAAAAGCTTATCAGCGCTATTCAACAGGATCAGATTAAAGCTGATGAAATTAAATTTTTCATTGGCTATTCAGGCTGGTCTAGCGGCCAATTGGATAAAGAAATCAACGAGAACAGTTGGGCCGTTCAAAATAAATACCATCATCATATTATTTTTGAGGGGAATGGTGAGCTGCTCTGGAAGGATGCTATTATTGGACTGGGACCAAAATATGCACATGTCGCTAATTTTCCGCAAAGCCCTGAATTAAATTAAGCTTATTGCGCGACCTAGATTCCATAGATTTCTGATCAAAGGGTTCAAAAATTTCAAAAACTTGCTCTCAATAGTTTGGTTATACTTTTTCTGTCTTCCGTATCCTGACAGGTGTTCTATTACGATTATCATCGAATAATGAGTGTTTATGACAAAATGAATGAATTTCTGCCATCCTGTCTTACTATCACTATTTGGAACACTGATTGTGCGAGGATCAACAAATCATAACATTAAATAGCGACATACAAAATTATGAATCCAGAAAAAGGTAGTATTTCAATCCACACGGAGAACATATTTCCCGTAATCAAAAAATTCTTATACTCAGATAATGAGATTTTCTTGCGCGAACTGGTATCTAATGCAGTTGATGCTTCCCAAAAGATTAAACGTTTGGCTTCTTTGGGGCAATACAATGGCGAAACTGGTGAGTTAATCGTAGACGTAAAGTTTGACGAAGCGGCCAAAACCATTACGATTTCAGACAAAGGTATTGGTATGACAGCCGACGAAATCAAAAAATATATTAATCAGATTGCGTTTTCGGGAGCGACAGAATTTATGGAGAAATTCAAAGAAGCGAACGATGCAAACGAGATTATCGGTCGCTTTGGATTAGGATTCTATTCTGCATTTATGGTAGCAGACACAGTAGAAATCCAATCATTATCCTACCAAGATGGAGCTGAGCCGGCGCACTGGACTTGTGATGGTAGTACCTCATACGAAATTTCAACAGGAACGAGAACAGCACGTGGTACAGATATCATTTTGCATATAAATGACGAGTCTACGGAGTTTTTGAGTCAGGCCCGTCTGCAGGATATCTTGGACAAATATGCAAAGTTCCTTCCTATTCCAATTCGTTTCGGTACCAAAACAAGTTCTGAGCCGGATGGTGAAGACGAAGAAGGTAAACCGAAATATAAGTCTGTAGAAGTTGATAATATTATCAACAATACAAATCCAGCTTGGACAAAGTCTCCTTCTGAATTAAAAGATGAGGATTACCTGGCTTTCTATCGAGAGCTATATCCATATTCCATGGATGAACCGCTGTTTTGGATCCATCTTAATGTTGACTACCCATTTAATCTGACAGGTATACTTTACTTTCCTAAAGTAAAAAATGAGCTTGAAATTCAACGCAACAAAATCAAGCTTTACTCGAGACAGGTATTTATTACTGATGAAGTTAAAGATATCGTTCCAGAATTCCTAATGTTGCTACACGGTGTAATTGATTCACCTGATATTCCATTGAATGTCTCGCGCTCCTTCTTACAGGCTGATAGCAATGTTAAGAAGATCAATAGCTACATCACCAAAAAAGTTGCAGATAAATTAAATGAAATATTCAAAACTGACCGCAAAGGTTTTGAGGAAAAATGGGCGGATATTGGTTTGTTTATCAAATATGGTATGCTAAGCGATGAGAAATTTGCAGAAAAAGCAAGTGACTTCTGTCTTGTGAAAAACACGAGCAATGCCAGCTTTACCATCAAAGAATATTACGAAAAGGTAAAAGACATTCAAATCGACAAGGAGGGTAATATCGTTTACCTCTATACACATGATGCTGCTCAACAAGATGGCTTTATCCAAACAGCGTTAAACAAAGGCTATGACGTATTAGTGCTCGATGGCCCGCTTGATACACACTTTACCTCTTACTTGGAGCAAAAAGGAGGAGAAAAAGTACAGCTTAAACGTGTAGATGCAGATGTAATCGACAAGCTTATCCAAAAAGATGAAAAAATAGAGCTTTCCTTGTCCGAAGAAGAATCCAAAAAAGCACTGGAAGTTTTTGAAAAATCAATTTCTCGTCAAGATATGAAAGTCGAAGTCGATGCCCTTCGGGAAAGCGACTTGCCAGTGTCCGTTACCATTGATGAGTTTATGCGTAGAATGAAAGATATGGCCAAAACCGGAGGCGGCATGAATTTCTACGGCTCATTGCCAGATAATTATAAAGTAACTGTTAATGGTAACCATCCATTGATCAAACGAATTCTGTCATCCTCTGACGAAGAAGGTGCTAAATTAGCGAAACAAGCTTTTGATTTAGCCCTATTATCTAGAGGACTTTTATCGGGAGCAGATTTAACTTCTTTCGTAAAAAGAAGTGTTGAGATGATCTAATAGTCAACAGTTTTATAGAAAAAGGCGATTACCGACACGAGTAATCGCCTTTTTTTGTATATTTTATTCAAAGAATCCCTAGTTAGTTAGCATCACTTTGAGAAAAAACATCAATTTTCCACCTGCTCGCTTTCGCAACTATTTTTTATTAGAATTTAATAAACTAATCTTCACCTAGTTGCCTTTAATCGCTGTTTTTTTTCGTTTAATTATTTGGAGGGAATAGTGTTTAATCGTACTTTTGTATCATCAAAATCACGGTAGGTATAGCTCAGTTGGTTAGAGCACTAGATTGTGGTTCTAGGGGTCGTCGGTTCGAGCCCGATTACTTACCCAAATGGCAAATCAATATAATTGGTTTGCCATTTTCATTTGTGCATATATTTCATGTCTTAATTCATATTGAATTTGTTAATCTAAAAATATAGTCTTAAGTCATTTCGGAAAATAGCAATTGTTATATATACATATATACATAAGCGATCTGGTCTAGTTATTGATAAGTACGGACTATAGTTTTCAGTATCTAGCCGAATATTATCTTTCTCTCTCAAGAATTCGCGTATAATGGAGTGCTGTGATGCGGTGTTGACGAAGATAATTTAAAATATTATTTCTAGAAAAATCACATCAAATATTGCAGTGGATTCATTAAAATAAGATAAGTTATATCTATATTTATATTGAGGTCTTTATTAAGTTCGACAATGCAGTGAATAATTGCAGTAAGAATATTCAATTTCGAACAGCATCGCTACAACAAGATTCAGATAAAAATGACAAGTAACAAAATCAACACCGGAATTTTAAGTTTTGGGATGTCTGGACGCGTCTTCCACGCACCTTTCATCCATACCAACCCACATTTTAACTTAACTGCAGTCGTAGAGCGATCAAATAAAACGGCGCAGGAGCTTTATCCAGAAATAATAAGTTACGACAACGTCGCTCAATTATTGGCCGATGATACGATTGCACTTGTAATTGTAAATACGCCAAATCATACGCATTTTGAATTTGCCGTCGAGGTATTAAAAGCAGGAAAACATGTACTTATTGAAAAGCCGGTGGTGGACAATATAGCACAGTTTGATGAACTTATCGAAGTCAGCATACAAAGTGGGAAGCGGATTTTCTTTTATCAAAATAGACGTTATGATAGCCATTTTCTTGATGTAAAAAATGTTATCGAAGGTGGTACCCTTGGCAAGCTAGCCGAAGTATCTTTTCGCTTTGACCGCTATAAAATGGAATTGGGTCAAAAATATTTCAAGGAAAATAATCAATATGTATCCAGCGGTCTTACATACGACTTGGGACCTCATATTATAGACCAAGCTATTGCTCTTTTTGGCAAGCCATTAGAATTTAGTAAAACAACCTCAATCAATAGACCTGGTTCCCAAGTTGCCGATTACTTTCATTATCATTTACGTTATTCGGATGGTTTGAATGTATTTTTAACAGGAAGTCTTGCTGTTGCGGAACCTTTACCTGCTTTTGTTGTACACGGTACAAACGGTAGCTTTATTAAAACGATGGCTGATGTACAAGAGCAGCAGTTAATAGATGGTATGCTTCCTAATAATCCCGTATATGGTATTGAACCCCATGGCAGTGAAGGCAAACTTGTTACCGTTGATAAGACAAATCAAAAGCATATTTCTTACCCCCTTCCGCATAAAGGTGATTATAATCTATTATTCAATGCTATCTATGAAAATCTTGTTTATGATGTTGAATATCCGATTACAATAGACCATATTAGGTGGCAACTTGAATTGCTGTCAGCAGAAGATAAAGTGTAAAATAATGCTAAATAGATTGCCCACAACAGCAACTTGTAAAAAACTATTCTTTTCTGGATATAATGAGCCATCCCCATCACATCGGGATGGCTCATTATATCCACTATAAATTGTTATTGCATTAAGGTTAAATTTGTAACAACCTCTTTTACAAATGAATATTGAGCCGAAATCCATTTAGAATAATTCAAACTTAAATCCCAATTGATATTGTTCTATATCCGCGGTCCAATTGTCAATAATATTATTTGTTCTATTAAATTTTCGATATCGAAAATAAAGTCCACCCAATTCTGCACCTAAACTGTAGCCTGTTCTCGGCCTGCTACGGAATGCGTTCTCTCCATTATTTAATTTGTAGCGATCATCGTTGAGCAAAAAATTAAAGTCAAGACCACCCAAGATCGCAATTGTACGGGTAAAATTTAATTTTAAATAGAGTGGTACACTCATATAAGCTAACTTTCTGGTACCAGCCCCTATTCCATGGGCACGCTGTGCTGTTTGGTCATTATTTCGGATTCGTATCAAGTTATAAGCTGGTTCAGCTTGTAAAGCAATGTTTTTATCAAAATGGTAGGTAAGATCTCCTCCGATCTGAAAACCGATTTTCTTATTTGAGTGGAAAGCAGAACCATTTGTACTTGATAAATTTCCCCCCGCCCGAATGCTCATTCCAAATTGTGCGAAAGTTTTAGTCGTGGGCAGTAGTCCAAAAATTACTGCAATGGCAAATACAATTTTCTTCCTTTTGTTGACTGGCATATAATGTTATTTACTATTTTAAGTTTTTCTAGATGACCTGTTCACAAACTGAACAGCATTCTTGTATCGAGCAAAATTCATAGTGAATAGCAGCAAACGCTTACAAAAAGACTATTTTTTAAGCAGCAAGCTGTTACTTAAGATAAAGCTAAAAGAAAAATAAATACAGATTGACAAAATTCTACGAACAGTGTTTTTTTATATACAAACACACCAATTTTTGTTTCAATTTTGTGTTTCAGTCTGTATATTCCGAGGGTTCAATGTGGATCATGACATGCCCTAAGTCTGGAACATGTTTAATCAGATAGTCTTTGAGTTGATGAGCCAAGGCATGCCCTGCTTTTACAGTGATATCGCTATCGACTACTGCATGTAAGTCGACATGATATTTTGTCCCTGATTTTCGAACATAACATTTCTCGGTTGCTTTGATTCCTTTTACCTCCAATGCATGTCTTCTAATATCTTCAATCACTTCCACATAGACATTTTCATCCATGATTTCACCAAGGGCTGGTCTAAAAATATGATAACAATTATATAAGATAAATCCGGCGGCAAATAGCGCAGCATAATCGTCTGCATTCTCATACCCCTTACCCAACACCAATGCAATAGATATCCCAATAAAAGCAGCTACAGAAGTAATTGCATCACTTCTATGATGCCAAGCATCTGCTTTTAGCGAAGAGCTATTGGTTTCACGACTCTTTTTCTTTACGATTCGGTAAGAACTTTCTTTCCAGATAATAATCGCTCCCAGTACAAATAACGTCCAGGGCTTGGGCAACTCGTGTGGTGTCCCAATATTCGCAATACTTTCATAGGCAATTACGGTAGCTGATATGATGAGAAAACCCACAATAATAAAGGTGATAAGCGGCTCTACCCTACCATGACCATAAGGATGATTTTTGTCAGCGGGTCGTTGCGCATACTTTAATCCAAAAAGAACAAGAAAAGAAGAGAGGATATCTGCGGTTGATTCTATGGCATCTGCGATAAGCGCGTATGAATTTCCGAAAAATCCCGCTAGCCACTTCAGCAGAGCCAACATTGTATTTCCAATAATACTGAAATAGATAGTTTTTACGGCTGTTTGTTCTTTAATTTGTGACATATCAATATCGCTTTGATGTATTACGAAGGTAACATTTTTATAACCACGGTAAACGATCTGTGTAATTCAATTATTGAATGTTGTAATAAGTTTTAAAATAATTTAATAGTTTTAATATTAAATATTTTAAATCATATCTTGTCAGTTACAGTTGAGCTAAAAAATATGTGTACTCATTTTTACGTTATTTAAATTAATTTGTTTAATAAATTATTAAATATCTATTTGGCTGTAAATTTCAATAAATACGAAAAATTACAAAGTAACAATTATTTTAGTTCATGGCGATTGGGAAGATGGATCCCATTAGATGTTATTAAACTTCATGCGGAGGGATATGTTTTAGCAATATCTTAAGACGATTATATTATAAAAAGAGCTAAATAGGTTAAGCCTATTTAGCTCTTTTTAAGGTATTTTCAAGCTCGTGTTAGTTTGCTTTTGTCAGTTCCTCCAATGCCTTTGCTATCTCTGGAGCGGCATAATCCCTACTCCCCTCTAAGCGCTCGACAATTTGCCCACTTTTGTCCAGAATTACTGTCGTAGGAATTGATCCACCCAAAAACTCGGGTGGGATTTCTCCTGCAGGAGTGTATAGTGGTAAATCATAGTTGTTCTTTTTCATAAATGCCGCTGATTGATCGATGTCATTATCTACATCGACCATTAGGAATTCTATATTTTTATTATTCTTAAATCCTTGCCTTAAAGTATTTATGGACGGCATTTCATGTATACATGGAGGACACCATGTCGCCCAGAAATTGATAAATATGACTTTACCTTTTAATTCACTCAATGATACAATCGTTCCCGCCTCATCTTTAAAGGAAACTTCCGTAAGCTTCGGCATTTGGACTTCTTGGGAAGGTTGTTCTCTTTCTACTTTGGGTTTGTTATGATCTGCAGAATTTCCGCAGGCGGTTAAAATGCTTACGGCAATGATAAACAGCCCAATATGCGTATTTATACAGTTAAATTTTATATTCGTCATAGTATGTGTAACTTATAATAGTTTATATTCGAAATTTATTGTCTTCATTTTTTTTTCATCGTCCTAGCGTTCAACGGTATATAAATATAGTTTCCTCACACGCGCCAAAAGCTAGTTGGAAAATGCTAAAGGCTAAATGCGTAATGTTTGATATTGGAGAAAGATGGGCACAGTTCGGACAGCGATCTGACTTCGGTGCCTAATTGTAAGCAAGCGCAGATACCCATATTTATTAAAAGGACAAAACAACGTACGTTTGAGTACATCACCTGGTAAAAGAGGGTTTCCGTGCGCAAAGGCCGATCGCGTATTTCCACTATCTATCAACTCGGTACATTGTTCAGATCTATTTTCAGCTGGGACCGGACGATGCATTGTTCCTCCTTTTACCGTATTTATCTGTACCCCGATGAGACTTTTGATACTACTCTTTATTGGGCAGGAAGTGAGCAAGACGATGACGAACATAAGTAAAGTCATTATGTATCGTCCATGATTTTTGAAAATGTTAGATTTAGTGTAACCCATCAAAGGCTAAAATAAGCTTAATTGTGCAAGCACACAAGTGACCTAAGCTATTTATTAATTTTTAAAGTTCTTTACTTATCTTTAAAAGTAGCCGTTACATCAGGTGGTTGTTTCTCGAAATGATTGACTTTAGAATTAAACAAACACACTATTCACTCATTCTAGGTGTTATTTATATAAGCCATTAGCCATAGGCAAGTTTATACATGGTTTCAAGTGTCGATGGAATTCTACGATCTTATCGTAACCGTATTGCAAGAGGAAAAGCCGCTCGGGTTAAAGGAACGACTCTCCTCGATGATTGAGTAGAATTATGCGGAATGTGATTCCGCGATAAAACCTTTCTTTTTGATAATTTCGATAATTTCTTCTTCAGTTATACCGTTTGATTTTACAGTAAGAATTTTGTCACTATGTGATGTGTCGACATTCCATTCACAGACCCCTTCGGCGTTGTTTAGATCTGCACTAACTTTGGACACACAGCCTCCACAGTTGAGGTTTGTTTTGAATTGAATATTTTTGCTTTCCATGTTATTTAATTTGATGTTATTATTTCTATTTTTATCTATTTTTTCCATTTTAAACGCAAACTATTGCTCACTACACTAACACTGCTTAAGGCCATGGCTGCTCCAGCGATCATAGGATTCAAAAGAAAACCGTTGACTGGAAAGAGTATACCAGCAGCGACCGGGATACCGATTACATTGTAAATAAAAGCCCAGAATAAATTTTGTTTAATTGTAGTTACTGTTTGTTTTGACAGCCGAATTGCCTGCGGTATTTTAGTTAGATCCGAAGAGATAATGGTCATTTTTGCTACATCCATCGCGATATCACTTCCTTTACCCATCGCTATACTAACGTCAGCTGTTGCCAGCGCCGTACTGTCATTGATGCCATCGCCTACCATGGCCACCACTTTTCCCCGTTGCTGAAGTTCTTTGACAAAGTCAGCTTTGTGTTGTGGCATTACTTCCGCTTTGTAATGCTTAATACCTGTTTGTTCGGCAATCGCTTTTGCAGTAGATTCGTTATCACCCGTCAGCATATAAAGATCAATACCCATGGCCTGCATTTCTTGAATGGCTAATATCGAGGTTTCTTTGATTTTATCGGAAATTGCAATTACTGCAAGTGCATTTTTACTGTTTGCAAACCAAATAACAGTTTTAGATTCTTCACTCCATTGATTAGCCTGAAGCTGCAATTGTTGTGAGACTATAATTCCATTTTCCATCAGTAGCTTCTTATTCCCGACGTAATAAGTTTCCAAACCATAATTGGCTTTTGCTCCTTTGCCCGTTATGCTGTCAAACGCTGTTATTGGCATCCCTATTACTCCTTTCAAATGATTGACTACTGCTTCTGCCAAAGGATGCTCGGACCGTTTTTCAATATTCAACAAGATACCATTTGTGGCATCTTCATCGTTTAGCCATTGGATTCCCATTACCTGTGGTCTACCTTCTGTGATTGTCCCGGTTTTATCCAAGATGATCGCATTTACACGTTTAGCAAGTTCAAGGCTCTCCGCATCTTTGATCAAGATACCATGCTCCGCTCCTTTTCCAACACCAACCATGATCGCTGTAGGCGTTGCTAATCCTAGTGCACAGGGACAGGCAATAACCAATACGGTAACAGCAGCCAACAAACCGTGTACGATGCCGTTATCTCCACCCAGCGTAAACCAGATGGCAAAGGTAAATAGGGTAATAACAATTACAACTGGAACAAATATCGCTGCGATTTTATCAACCATTTTCTGTACGGGCACTTTACTGCCCTGTGCATCCTGCACCATTTTAATGATCTGTGCTAGCATGGTTTCCTTACCCACTTTTACTGCTTTAAACTGAAAGCTGCCTTTTTGATTAATTGTACCAGCAAAAACTTTTTCATTTTCTTTTTTCAGTACAGGCACGGGCTCACCGCTCAACATGCTTTCATCGACATAGGAATCTCCCGATATGACCATGCCATCAACAGCAATTTTTTCACCCGGTTTTACCTGAATAATATCGCCAACATGCACAGCTGTTATAGCAACCTGTCGTTCAGATCCGTCAGCTTGTATGACCATCACTGTCTTGGGTTGTAAGCCCATCAGTTTTTTAATGGCCGACGAAGTGTTGCCCTTTGCTTTTTCCTCCAATAGTTTCCCAAGCAAGATAAAAGCAATCACCACAGCTGCCGCTTCAAAATAAACATGGGCGTGTAAGCCACGTCGATGCCAAAAATCGGCAAAAAGCACATTGAAAACGCTAAATGTATAGGCAATCCCAGTACTTAACGCGACCAATGTATCCATATTGGCCGAACCGTGTTTTGCTTGTTTCCATGCATTGATAAAAAAGTCTTTCCCAAACCAAAGTACAACAGGTGTCGCAAAGAACCACATAATCGGGTTCGCATAAGGTATTTCCATAAAAAACATACCAATAGCTACCACGGGCAGAGATAGGATTATTGCCCATACTGTTTTGTTTTTGAGTGTCTTGAGTTTTTCGGCGTGAATGGAATCCAAGGTTTCCTGTTGTGTCGTTTCGTCTTCAATTAATAAATCATAGCCACCAGCTTGAACGGCTTTCTGGATTTTCGTGGTGTCGGTTATATTTGGAAGATATTCAACCGCCAAGTTCCCTGTGGCAAAATTTACAGATGCATTGACTACCCCGGGCTCGTATTTTACCATACTCTCTGCGCTGCTTGCACAGGAAGCACAGGTCATCCCCAATACCGGAAAATTTTTTTTTGTAGTCGATACGCCATAACCAAGGTCTTTGACAGCCTTTACGGCCATGGCAATAACATCATTATTTTTGACAGTTATAGCTGCCCTACGGTTATTTAATTCTACTTTGTGGCTTTCAATCCCTTTTAGTAGGCCCAGTTCTTTTTCAACAATTAAAGCGGAATGTTCGCTTTCAACGTCCTCCAAGGGTATGTAAATTGTTTCTTTATAATTATTTGTAGCCATATCCGTATGTTTAATCTTACTTTACAAATTTGCGCAAAAACTGTCCTGAACTCTTTATGGAATTACAGGATTGATTTGTAAAATTATGGCTTGGTTAATCTGAAATTCAACCTACAATAGCACTTTGTGCTTCAAATAATGCAGAATAACAAGTATAGTTTATTATGTCATTTTTAAGTGTTGTCGCAAGTAATCCGCTGTTAATGACCTTCTATCTTTTAATAGACTGGACACTGTACCTTCAAAAAGTAGTTCGCCTCCATATTTGCCTGCCCCTGGACCAATATCTATTACCCAGTCTGCTTGCGCAATAACATCAAGGTTATGTTCGATCACAATAACCGTGTTGTTATTTTTTACAAGAATATCTATAAAGTTCAATAGCTTTTCCGTATCTGTCGTATGCAGCCCTGTACTCGGTTCATCAAGGATAATAATACCATTGCTTTGATGGAGTTTGCGTGTAAGTTTTAGCCGTTGCCGTTCACCACCCGAGAAACTATCCAGTCGCTGTCCTAGGCTAAGATAGCCAAGACCAAGCTTGGATAATAAATCAAACGCTGAATGAAATGGCTCTTCTGGAAAAAAGTTGGCCGCCTCCGTGACCGTCATATTGATAATATCAACTATATTTTTAGCTTTATAGCGATAATTTAGAATTTTAGGTGTAAAACCCGAACCGCCACAATGCTCACAAGCTTGTTCGACATCCTCCATAAATGCAAGATCAATTTTTTCCACCCCCAATCCATTACAGATGTCACAGGCTCCAAGGCTATTTCTACTAAATAGTTTGTCAGAAACGTTGTTGGCTTTTGAAAAGAGCCTTCGAATGACATCCGATAAATTTAGATAAGTAAGCAAATTTGAACGCGCATTAGCCACGAATAGCGTCTGATCGACTACGATGACCTCTGGATAAAATGCTGGCAATACCTTGTTGATCAAGGTACTTTTGCCTGAACCAGCAACCCCAGTAACAACAGACAGTACATGCTTAGGTATTTTAATATTGATATTTTTTAAATTATGTAGGCTCGCTTGCTTTATCTCCAGATAATCCTGGGCTGAACGGGGGGACCGATTGAAACCGGACTGCTGTACAAAATAAGCGCCGGTTTGCCCTTTTGAATGTTGAAGTCCCTCAAATTTGCCTTGGTACATAATTTCACCACCCGCTTTTCCAGATCCAGGGCCCATATCAACAACCCAATCTGCAATTTTGATCAAATCTGGGTCATGTTCAACAATTAATACAGTATTTCCTTTCGCTTTAATCTGCTTGATAATCGCCGCAATATTTTGGAGATCTTTGGGATGAAGCCCAATACTCGGCTCATCGAAAATGTAAAGCAGATCGGTCAAGCTATTATTGAGATTACGCACCATCTTGATTCGTTGGGATTCCCCTCCCGACAAGGTGTCTGTGCGTCGTTCCAACGTCAAATATTGCAAACCTATGTCAACAATATGCTGTAATTTCCGGGCCAGTTCGTTTAACAAAACTTCGTAAGTGTTCGAGCTTATGGTATTTATGAAATTAAGGAGTTCATCTATTGCAAGTGATGCACAATCGGCTATACTTTTTCCAGATATTTTACAGGATAATACCTTTTTATTTAGTCTTTTGCCATTACACACAGGACAGTCTGTCGTGATAATGATCTTCTTGAGCACTTCTTTACGGGCGATATGTTCTTTCGAGTCCTTCTTTAGAAAAGCCTTTTCAATGCGGGGAATTAATCCTTCATATTTTACAGTTTTCCCCCATTGTCTATCAGGATGTTTGGGTTTATGTTCCGCCGCATTTAAGAGCATGTCCCATTCCGATTCATTATAGTCTTTTAGTTTCTTATTATTGTCAAAGTATCCCGATAGTGTATAACGGGTTAAGCGCCATCCACCAGGCTGAAATGTCGGAAATTTGATTGCGCCTTCATCCAAGGATTTATCCTTATCCAGAAGCTGCCCGACATCTATGGTCTGTACAAAACCAAGACCCTCACATTCATGACACATTCCCTGTGGATTATTAAATGAAAACACGTTGGAATATCCGACGAAAGGTGTTCCCATTCTAGAAAAAAGCAACCTTAATGAGCTATAAACATCTGTTGCGGTACCCACGGTAGAACGGGCGTTGCCACCTAATCTTTTTTGATTGATGATAATTGGCACATTTAAATACGCTATTTTGTCCACTTCTGGTACCCCGATATGTTGCAATCGGTTTCTGATAAAACTCGTTTGAGTTTCGTTAAATTGGCGTTGAGCTTCTGCTCCAATAGTCCCAAACACTAGGGACGACTTGCCCGAACCAGATACACCTGTGAAAACTGTAATCTGCCTTTTGGGGATATTAAGCGAGATATTTTTTAAATTGTTTTGCTTAGCATTAATAACGATGATATGCTCCATTTTAATTATCTTTGATATTGATTAACTTTGTTAAGTATATTACTTAACAAAGTTAACTAATGTATTGTTTTATGAAAAAGAGTGGAATTGAGTTCTATCATGTCTTTACAGACTTACAGTGCTATATATTGGCACACATGAATAAGGGCAATGTGCATGGCGTAACTGCTACACATTATAATATTATTGAGTATATTTATAGAAACCGTCAGGTAACAGGAAAACAGATTGCCGCAGCTTTTCAAATTAGTCAGGCTGCTATTTCCAAACAGCTTAAATTTCTGATTGAAAATAAGCTTATCGCACAACAGCAGTCCCCGATAGATCGTAGGTTTTTTGATCTAACAGCAACAGATGAAGGTAAGTATATCATCGATAATTCGGAAAACTTTAGGGAAAGTATTGCGAAAAAAGTTTCAAAATTATTGACAGATGATGAATTGAAAACACTTAATCAACTTTTACAACGCGTTATGCAGGTTATAAAAGTCGAATGAGGTTAAATTCTATAATTTACAACTATTTTCCAGCCTATTGGTGGCCTGAAAGTATACATCTGAATCCCCGATTTATTATTCATTATCTTTTTAATGTTGACAAGCTATTGTCAGTTCTATGGTCTAGCTTTGTCGAGCAATAAAAACATTATAACATGAAATTTCAATCCATTCGAATTATTACAAACGACATCAGGAAGTCTGTAGCGTTTTACGAAAAGACTTTAGCAGTCGATGCCCATTGGTCCACAGAGGATTTTGCGGAATTGTCAATAAATGCCATTACACTGGCCATTGGTAGTACACACACATTACAGTTATTTGGAGATGACTTAACAATTAACGGAAATAATTCCGCTATCATCATTGAATTTAAGGTGAATGATGTGGATGAAGGATATTTAAGGATAAAAAATATCACTGAGAAAATCATTCAAAAGCCTATCACGATGCCTTGGGGAAATCGTTCACTGTTATTTTGTGATCCCCATGGAAATCTGCTGAACTTCTTCACTCCAGTAAGTCCTGCAGCTATTCAAAAATTTAGTTAGGTTTTATCGTTTATTAGATACTATAATATTGTTTTCCTTTTAGTTATTTCTTTATTAAGAATGTAATATGTTTAAACTATATCATCCGTATTTATGAGTCTTATCAAAGATATCTATTCTGCCAGTTTCTACCAACAGCTAGCAGATCAGTTTAGCAGGGTGAAACCTGATTTTGATCGCAAGCAATTTATCAAGCGAATTTTTGGTACTAATTTTAATGATTTAGAATGGAAGGAACGGACAAAACACAGCACGCAAATCCTGTATGATTTTCTGCCCCCCGATTTTCGAGATGCAGTTAACTTGATCAATCAGGTTGTCAAAAATTTAATTGCAGAGGGGCATTCTGGCGGGCTTGAATATATTATTTTTCCTGACTATATTGAAACTTATGGTATAGATCATTTTGAATTAGCAGTACAATCGTTTGAATTAGTTACAACATTCATAACCTGTGAATTTGCAGTTCGTCCCTTTATTATCAAATATAGAGAGCAGATGATCGCTGTTATGAAGGAATGGGCTGGAAGTCCGTATGCACCAGTTCGCCGTTTAGCAAGTGAAGGTATTCGTCCACGATTGCCATGGGCAATAGCTATCCCCTTTTTGAAAAAAGATCCGGCTTCAATTTTACCCATTCTGAACTCGCTAAAAAATGATGTATCCGAAACTGTAAGAAGAAGTGTCGCCAATAATTTAAATGATATTTCGAAAGATCATCCAGCTATTTTATTGAATATAGCATGTCATTGGAGAGGGATTAGTAAAGATACAGATGCAATTATAAAACATGCATGCCGTACATTGCTCAAGCAAGGACATCCAGAGATTCTGCATTATTACGGTTTGGATAGTGCACATTTCAAGGTCACTGATTTGAAAATTAAAACTCCAGTTGTAAAAATTGGCGACTATGTTAGTTTTTCCTTTAAGATTGAAAACACCCATCTTCGCTCAAAACCCCTCAGACTAGAGTATGGATTGCATTATCAAAAGTCAAATGGGTTAATGTCACGCAAAGTATTCAAAATTAGTGAAAAGATCTACCAGGCATCTGAAACCCGCTTGATACAACGGAGACAGTCATTTAAAGTGATCACTACTAGAAAATTATACACTGGTAAACACAAAATTTCCATTATTGTCAATGGACAGGAAACTTTAATGATGGAATTCGAATTGATATAGTGTTGTTAAATAAAGGGTACGACGGATGCTTTTTAAACTTTCGGTAATGGCTTAAAAACGATGTGAGCAATTAAGATGTTTTTTCAATTGGGAACCTATTCCGTTCATTCACAAGGTTTAGTTTGTCAAAGCAATGCCATTTGGCTAAGGCGATGTTGTCTAAAAATTATCTTACTGTTAAATTAGATTTGATTCAAATTGTAATTAGATCTCAAGAAAGATACTGAAAGCGAAGTTTTAAAATTATCTTTAAGGTGCTAAAAATAACGAGCGACTGATATGGAAAAAATTAGAACTTTTCAGCAATATGAGCTAAATAAAATCAGAAAAAATGTCAAAGATAGCGGACTGCAATTCGAAAAGTTTGGGAGATCTTCAAATATAATGGACTATTCTGATAGAGAAATCAACGAGATGATCTTGGGGATCTACCGGGATAGTAAACATCTTATGGTTGATGGGGATTATTTTATTGATGTCTCTACCGTTCAAAAAGCAACATGCATTTTAAGCGATATATCCTATTCGCGTAGGATAAAACCTGATAAAACGGCAGCTATAAAATTAAACGACATAAGAAATTTCTATATTGAGGACTATTTTTTGGAAACAAGCGAGGAATTCTCAAAATCCTATACACACAAGATAACAGGTTACCTGAAAAAAATTGGTGGTATTAGCCTTGGAAAAGGAAAGTACAGCCATTATTATTCTATTCCAAATGATTTCAAAACTTTTTATAAAGAAACTCCCATAGATCTTTTCTATCCCATCCAGCACTATATCAATGGCTTGTTTTTTGGTGATGATTACCATGTATCGACTTTCGAAGTTGTTAGTAGCCTATCGATTATCGACGAGTAGGATTACGATTTTTCTGCAATTTTTTATTAAAGCTCTTATGGTTGGACGGCCTACCATAAGAGCTTTATGCTATCTCCTGATTATTTGAGGGTTGTTTGTTCAACAGCGTTATTACTAATCTCTTGGGATATGAAATTTCAACAGACTGATATGCTTTTCGGCCAATTCAGGTTATTCAGCCACATTTCCTATTTACAATAATAAGAGTTCAATATAAGGGTATTTGGATGCTAACTTCTTTATCACCTGTAGTTTTCAAACTACAAGTTTTATTAGCGCTACAATGATATTTACAATAAGGCATGACTTTTGTCAATTAGAATTTATAAGTAATAAAAGTTATGAGAAGAACACCTTATACTACAACTGTTATTGTCCTATTGGTATTATGTGTGATAGTACTGATGACAACATGTGCAAGAATTGTATAAATGCACTCCCAGTGCTGCATTGTTGGGAATTTAATAAGCAACTGGTACATTTCGCCTTAGTTCTTATTTACCTTCGGTTATCTTTTAGGATACCGGAAAATTATGGGTAGACTTTTTGAGCGTGATGACAGTAATTTCCGGCCATACACCGATTCTTCCTTTTAACCCATGGTAACCGAAGCCACGGTTTACGTACAGATATTTACCTTGTTTTTGATATAATCCGGCCCACTGTTTATAAAAATATTGTATTGGACTCCATTTAAAACCAAAAAGTTCGATCCCAAATTGCATACCATGTGTATGGCCAGCAAAAGTCAGGTGCACATGCTGATTATGTGCTAAGGTCACTAGGTCCCAATGCGAGGGATCATGTGACATCAATATTTTAAAAGAATCAATCGATAATTGGGAGGTTGCTTTACTGAGGTCTCCATATTGATGGAAACCACCCTTCCCCCAATTTTCTATACCGATCAATGCGATACTGGCCCCCTTTTTTTGAATAGCGACAGATTCATTCATCAATAGTTTAAATCCCATTTCCTGATGAATCTCTTTCAACCTATTAAGATTTTCCGCCTTTAGCTCATCGCTGTTCCACTGCAAATAATCTCCATAATCATGATTCCCGAGCACTGAGAATTTGCCAAACGGAGCCTTTAATAAGCTGAAATCCGATATCCAAGATTCCATCTCAGCGGCTTTGTTATTAACAAGATCTCCTGTAAACAGCAACAGATCACTATGCTGGGCATTTGCCAAAGCGATGCCCTTTCGTACACCGTTGATATCGGATAAACTTCCGGAATGAATATCTGAAATCTGTGTAATTTTAAAACCGTCGAAGGCATCTGGTAAATCAGGAAAGCTCAGGGTCTCTTCCCTTACTTGATAAAGATGTCGCCCTCTTGTCAGCCCGAACGTGATAAAGAATAGAATTAACATTGCAAGTGTAAGCACCAGTTCGCTTACATATATATTTCGGGGTGGAAAAGCCTGTAGCAGACGGATCACGTCTTCAATCAATAAGATCGGGAAGGTAAATAATTTTGGTATAAATATTAATAGAAAAGTAGTGGCTAAATCACCTGCCAATCGTTGTATATCCCTCCCCTGCCGCCGAAAAAAAATTAGCATAAACACACCTAAAAGCATTAATACATCTATGTACCAATATATTTTATGCAATAATGGTGCGTGAAAAACAGTGGTAAATGCTTGGAAGAAGTAAATATCAGCAATTACAAATGCCATTAATACGATCAATAATCTTTTTCCCATGATTCTGAATATAAATCTAAGCTGGCTAATGATATGCCAAAAAGTGTGTTGTATGAAATGGGTATCTCCTTGGATCAAATCCTGATTTCTGTATGACAATACGATGTATTTACCAAGATTTAGTTAGCACAATTGACAAATTGGCATACAAATTTGAGTAGAAGTATAGGTTATGTTTTGGTGTTAGAAGCTACAGTAACTATTTGCGGACGGGTTGAGCCAAACCGATAAGTAGCCCTTCCACCCCACGGATATAGCAAAGGCGATAAGCATCCTCATATTGGACAATCTCTCCCACAAGCTGAGCTCCATGTGTGATAAGTCTCGTCAACAACTCATCAATATTATCAACTGTAAACATCGCTCGCAAATAGCCTAAAGAGTTCACAGGTGGAGTTCTATGGTCAGATATCACTGGTGGCGCATGGAATTTAGATAATTCTAGCCTGCTATGGCCATCAGGCGTAACCATCATCGCCACTTCAACCAGCTGTCCAGGGACACCTGTAATTCGACCTGCCCATTCGCCCTCGATAATACTGCGTCCTTCAAGCTGCAATCCCAGTTCTGCAAAAAATAAAATAGCTTTGTCTAGCGAGTCTACTACAATACCAACATTGTCCATTCGCAATAATTTACTTTGTTGAATCATAGCTATGCATATTAAATAAATAGTATATAATAAGAACAGCGCTTATGAAGATACAGTTTTTTCATTTTCCCCATAAGCCCAGGAAAGAATTGTTTTAACTGCATTACGAATTCTGTCTAATCCCTCATCATTTAATTCAATTTCACAAAAAGTACTGTCCGTATTTATTGAATGCAATACTAGATAATAAATCCCCGCAGTAAGAATACTACTAATGGCTCTTAAATCAACATTTCTACCCTCTAGCTCTTGATCGGCAAATGCGAAGAATAAGGCGCTCATCTTTTCACGCTCTCTTGTAATCTGTGACATAATCTCTGATTTTTCACTTATTTGCCAGAGGACTGCCTTTTGCATTTCAGTATTTTCAAGAAAACTATCCATTTGATTCAATAGAAGTGATTCCAGAAAACCTTTTGACCCTTCCTTTGGTGCGCTACCAAAATATTCAACAGCGCCCAAGGTTGCAGCCACCCAGTAATCTTTACTTCTAATATAGATTTCCACTAAATTATCAACGGAACCAAAATAAAGCGAAATGAGTTTTCTGTCAACACCTGCAATTTTAGAAATATTGGCAATTGTTAATCCTGTATACCCCTTTTCTCTAAGAACCTGACCAACAGACAAAATAAGTTTGTTCATGGTGCGTTCTTTATCATTTTTTTCTCCTTTATAAGTTTTACGCATGTGTTATCGATATGGTATTGATCTGAATTCCTAAAATTAAGGATTCAGATCAATATAATAAATAATAAAGATGATAAGGTTAACTTATCTTGATTTTTTCAAGCTCACAACCTTACTAATGTCTTCCAGTACGTTTAATACTTTATCCAAATGTTCCTTACTATGCGTAGCCATCAGGCTTGTACGAATACGTGCATCTTTTTTTGCTACACCGGGATAGACGATACAATTCGCATAGACTCCATTTTGTAACAACATGCGGGATATTCGAGCAGTTCGAATTGGATCACCTATCTTTATCGGTATTATTGGTGAAGATGATGTCCCAATATCTACACCCAATGATTGCAATCCCTCTTTAAAATATTTAACATTGTCTTTGAGCCTGTTGCGCCAAAAGGGCTCTTCATCAATTAAATCAATAGCTTTTAATAAACCGAAACTTGCCGGGGTTGACGTCGAAGAGAATACCTGTTGCCTGGACTGATAGCGAAGGTAATTAATGATCTCAGGCGTCGAAATGATAAAACCACCAATATGACCAAACGCTTTACTCAGCGTTCCCGCAATAATATCAACCTTATTTAACAGATTGTAAGCTTCAATAACACCTCTGCCGTTATCTCCCACAACGCCTATGCCATGGGCATCATCCACCATTAGATATGCTCCATACTTTTTAGTCAGCGCATAGATTTCGTCCATTTTCGCGAAATCGCCATTTTGCGAATACACGCCGTCAATGATAACTAATTTAGTTCTAAACTTATTCTGGGTTTCGACTAATGCCCGCTCAAGATGGACAGTACTGTTATGTGGAAATCGTTTAATATTTGTATTTAATAATCCTTCGTACACACTTGCGTGTACTTCCATATCAACAATGGCACAGTCCTCTAGTTTTAGTAAGCTCAATAAAGTAGAACTATTTGCTGTATACCCGGTCGTGAAAATAATACTTGATCCCTCTGGACGATTGAAAAATTTACAAAGCTTTTGTTCTAACGCAACATGATATTCATGGTGTCCGCCGATTAAAGGGGATGCCCCCGCTCCTGTGCCATATTTCTCTATTCCCGCTATCGCTGCGGCTTTCACTTTTGGATGTTGAGAAAAATTAAGGTAATCGTTTGACACAAGACTTACGCATTCAGTTGGTTTCTTTAGAAAGGGCGAACTTACAATCGCAGTTGGGCCGCAACCTTGTGTTATAAACCTAAAGTTGAGATGTTCATTTTTTTTCATGTAATTGATATAGGAATTGAAATACCTTGCCGTATCCATTATATCCAAACCAGCAATATTTTCAAATTCTTTGAAGCTTGCCGTCGCAAAATCAATCTGTTCTTTATTCTCCATCGATAGTTTTTTAGGTAAGTATAATCATACCTAAATATAAAGTAAAAAATAGGCTGATCATTACCTTGAGCATGTATTTAGTGGAATTTTTGACGGTACGTTTACAAGATTGGGGGGATATATCAATCATGTACTGATCTGCAAATTCGGGTTTTTATGGTAAATGACAATAGGGTAAACATCAATTACCAAAGCTCAGCTTCGCAAGACGATTGTTAAAACCTGGATATTATACAATTCAAAAAAGCGATTAAAAACAACAGTGGGTAGCCCCTACAGCTACCCCTGTTAAATTATACACCTACCTACAGTATACATATCATATCTACATTTTGTATGGGAAATTCCATATAAAGAGCTTACTTAGACTGCGCATTAAATTTGAATAAGTAAAAAATGCCTCAATGATATACAAATATAGAAAAATTAATTTTCCCTTGTATGTTAAAATTAAAAAAAGATAAAATTACATATAAAATCTTTTGTGACCGAATCGTGAACCATTATCATCGAATCTTATAATCTCTTTAAACTATATTTACTTGTATTTTTTCGTCCCTATAAGAAAATAATATATAAAGAGCATAATACGACAATAAATTTTCTCAAAACAAGGAATATTATAAATTAATGTTTTAAATTTGAAGATGGCAAACGATTAAAATCATCAATTGTTACTTTATGGTATATTTGCTATAAATATGTAATTGAATGGTATATGCGGATATGCGATATGTTATTAATAGGAAAATGGCCACTTATCAATTGATTTGTAGCCATTTATGATAGGTATACTGTAGGGTGCTGCGCAATATTTCTGTAAATTTAAGAAAAATACTGCAAAACATTTCTTTTCCGTGAAAAAAAATGTTTAAAACACAGATGAAATTAGTAATGATTTGGATAATAATTTCTTTCATTCTTTTCGTAAAGCTGAAAGAGTGCCCTATTTTACGTTTATCTCTGCATACCAGAGTTTTATAGTTGTTGACCAAAATAAATCAATAATTGTATGAAAATCCATTCTACGAACTACATTGACACTTTTATAGAGGTAGCTGAAGATATAACAGTGTCCACAGGAAATCATCCGCCAAAAAGGGATAAACAGACTGTAGCGGAAATGCAATATGAGCTTATCTCACAATCACCTTATAAGTATACTTCTGATGAACTACTTTTTCAGGTTTATGCAGATCGTAATGGACTAATCCAGGAAGAGTATGCTGACGCCAAGAACATATTTTTTTCAAAGGGGCAAGCTTGCCTGCGGGCATCTCCCCTCGTAAAAAAATACGGTTTTGGAATTCATAGTAATCATGAAGGCAGAATAGCACTTTATGGAATGGAAACAAAAGAATATCAGGACTTTTTAAACGATGATAAAATTAAAAAAGTCAAGGCGATGAAATCAAATAAGTAAATGGTCTGATTTGCAAATCAATCATAGGCACTAGCTCTAGTTATATGAAGCAATAGCGTAGTTTAAACCATATAAATCCCGATTTATTGAATAATCTTTGCTCGGTCTTTTGATGTGAATGCTTTTACGATGACAGGTGCTGTCGCAATCAACACAATAACAATAATTACAAGTTCCAGGTTTTCCTTTACCCAGACATTTTCGCCCAACAAATAGCCCAGAGTAACCAAACTTCCAGACCATACAATCGCACCAATCACATTGTATAACGCAAATTTTTTAAAGTCCATGCCAACAAGGCCGGCCACAATTGGAGCAAAGGTCCGAACAATAGGAAGAAACCTTGCGAGAACGATGGCTCCCCCACCTCTTTTTTCGTAAAACTCCTGTGCTTTCAATATATAGCTTTTTTTGAAGAGCCAGCTATCTTCTAAGCTCATTATTCGTTTACCAAAGACCTTTCCACACCAATATCCGACAAAATTTCCTATCACTGCAGCGAGCGATACAAGTACAATCCAATACAAGAGTGTAGGTATCTGTTCCGAAGGTGGAATTGTCATGTTCGAGACGATCATGCCAGCAATAAAAAGAATCGGATCACCAGGAAGGAAAAATCCAATGAGGATACCTGTCTCGGCAAAAATAATAAACAACAGTAGATATAAACCTCCATGACTAACAATCCAGTCTGGATTTGTGAGGTTATTCAGAAATTCAAAAAAAACATCCATCAATAAGTCGAATAATATCACATACAAAACGATCAGCCGCTCTTCCAATTTTAAAGCACCCTGCACCGGTTAATTGGAATACAGCCCAAATATCTTACAGCTATGTGATCTTTAATTAAAGGCGCAAGATAGAAAATCAGCCGCAATTGCAAGCAATTTTTTAAACTTATTTTTGGAACAAAATAGCTTGTCATACGAAAACACAATTTGCAGGTTCTTTTTTGACAATCCGATGTGAATATTACTGAATTGCTTGCGCTTTAAAGATTGTTTTCAGTTTACTTTGCAAATCTTCGCCTCTTAGATTCCGGGCGATTATTCTACCATCGGGACCTAGCAGAAAATTGTCAACTCCTCCTAAATCTGAAAAACCAAAAACCAGCGTCTATCATTCGTCCCACAAGGAATCTACTGAATTAGCCAGAGAAGTGCGAATAGATTGATAGCCTGACCTGACATAAAATTAATCGTTCAGTCTGCATTTACTCGCTTATTCTTGTGTATATTTAATCCCTAAATAAAACGATTCACAATGTCGGATACGCTGGTACAATTATGGTTATATAACAATTGGGCGAATAATTTACTGATCGAAAAAATGAAACAGGATGCCGAACACATTCCGTCGAACTGTTTACGATTATTAAGTCATATTATGAATGCGCAGCTGATATGGTTATATCGACTTAATGGCAAAAAACCACCTGTGGGTGTATGGGACGAACATAGCTTGTTAACCTGTGAACAATATCACCAATTAGCTTCTTCAGCATTTGCAGATAAGGTGCGCGTTGACAAGGTAAAAACGATGGAAGTCGTAAACTATACAAACACCAAGAATGAGCAGTTTCAAAATTCTTTTGGGGATATCCTTCTACATATATTTAATCATGGCACATACCACCGGGCACAAATCGCTATGGAAATGAGAAGAAGTGGGCTTGACCCTATTAACACAGACTACATTTCTTTCGTTCGAACATAAAGAGAACGGCTGGAAGTAATAACTAATAACACGTCAAATTTTTGCAGGATGGCTATAAAGCATTATTTTAAGGCTACTTTAAGATGGTTTCATCAACAGCAGCCCTCAGAAACAGCAAAGTTATATCATAAGAGTCACAGGATTTCTATCCAGGGTAAGACGGATTTACAGCTCTCAGCTGCAAAGGTTTTTAAGGGGGATCCGACATTGTATAATCCAGAGGATCTGCTATTGAGTAGCCTTGTCTCTTGTCACATGATGTCTTATTTATATGTTTGTTCTAAAAATAACATTGAGATAATTTCCTACACAGACAATGCCGAAGCAATTTTAGAAACAAGTTCTGATGGTAGTGGTCGGTTTGTTCAGGTCGATCTACATCCAAAAGTCAATATATCAGATCCCACAAAGATAGCATTGGCACTATCACTACATCATGAAGCGAGTCGGCTTTGTTTTATAGCCAACTCTTGTAATTTCCCGGTACGACATCATCCTCTTTGTGATGTCTTGTGATAATTACTTAGATAACTGCTATAGTTTGCCTTTTAGCATGACCGAAACATATTACATTCGATTTGATCTTTCGTCCACAAACCTCCTCGATTGATCCGATCGTTTATCATAAATTAAGCTTTTAAAATTTAGATGAAATTTTTTCAAGTTTTTTCTATTTTTAGACCATGATTGACAGCTCGAAAAAGAAAGCCGCTATAGGTTTTATATTTATTACTTTACTCATTGATATCACCGGATGGGGCATCATTATTCCTGTCGTTCCCAAGCTTATCGAGGAACTTATTCATAGTGACATCAGTGAGGCGGCCAAGTATGGCGGTTGGCTCGGTTTTGCTTATGCATTCACCCAATTTATATTTTCACCAGTGGTGGGAAATCTGAGTGATAAATATGGTCGGAGACCTATTATTTTAATTTCCTTATTTGGTTTCGCGGTAGATTATATTTTTCTAGCGCTTGCCCCTTCGATCGGCTGGCTATTTTTGGGGCGGGTGATAGCAGGACTAACGGGAGCCAGTTTCACAACAGCCAGTGCTTATATTGCAGATATCTCTACGGATGAAGACCGTGCTAAAAATTTTGGTCTTATTGGCGCCGCTTTTGGATTGGGCTTTATTATTGGCCCAGTAATCGGTGGATTGCTTGGACATTATGGAGCAAGGGTTCCTTTCTACGCCGCTGCTGGTTTATGTCTATTGAATTTTCTTTATGGATATTTTATTCTTCCCGAAAGTTTGGATAAAGATAAGCGAAGAGCATTTGACTGGAGGCGCGCAAATCCAATTGGATCATTCAGATTCTTAGGAAAGCATCCTGAGATCTCCGGTTTAATCGTAGCATTGATATTGATTTATATTGCAGGACACGCAGTGCAAAGCAACTGGAACTTCTTCACCATGTATAAATTTGACTGGACAGAAAGAATGGTGGGTATCTCCCTTGGCGTAATTGGTTTATTAATTGGCTTGGTTCAAGGCGTTTTAATACGCTGGACAACTCCAAAACTAGGCGAACAAAAGAGTATTTATTACGGGTTAATATTTTACGCTATAGGGTTATTGCTGTTTGCATTCGCTAATCAGGGATGGATGATGTTTGTCTTTCTAATCCCCTACTGCTTAGGTGGAATCTGTGGGCCTGCACTACAATCTGTAATTACAAAGAATGTCCCGTCAAACGAACAGGGTGAATTTCAAGGTGCATTAACAAGCTTAATGAGTGCAACATCGATTATAGGCCCGCCAATGATGACTAATTTGTTTTACTATTTCACGCACGATACAGCACCATTTAAATTCTCTGGAGCGCCCTTTTTCCTAGCATTTATTTTAATGACCATTAGCGTGATTATTGTATATTCAGCTTTTAGACGGAAGAGGAAAGAGCAACCTGGAGTTTAAATTTTAGGTGAGAATTTATTGTATAGTTCACTCGATCGCAAGATCGTGCCCGCATTCCCCATTATCTGTCGTTTGGACACTGAAAAACTTCCGAGTTTATTGTTTGATCAAATAAGGCAGAAATATATTAAAAACACAACAAATTGATATTTTCGATGTTCTATGGATATGGAAAGACGCTATAGCAAAGGAAATACGATTTCTAGCGGTCATAATGTCGGCAAAGGCAAGAATGCTAGGAAGTATCTCGTAAGTGAAATTATCCTCGATGGTAGGCTTGTTGGCGTAGGTATTTATTATGATGGTACCGACGAGCTTCGGGCCGCTGTTGTGATAAATGATCAAGGGCAAGGAGTCGAAATCCGTAATTTGCATGATGAACACTATCCAGAAGCGCAGTCAAACGATGATTTAGCGGAAATATGGCCTCTTTACGAAAAGCTCGTCGGTAAATAAAAAAGCACCCGAAAGAAAACAAAGAGCCTTAGGGTGGTAAGGTGCTGGGTAAGTACATTATTAATAAAAACTGATTTAGAACTTCATCTTCTGAATTCGGATAGCATTCAATATTGCAATAAGCGAAACACCAACGTCTGCAAATACAGCCTCCCACATCGTTGCCAATCCTCCAGCACCAAGGATTAAAACAATACCCTTGACCATAAATGCTAGTCCAATATTTTGGTAAACTACTTTCTTTGTTTGTTTACCAATATTGATTGCCATGGGTATTTTAGAAGGCTTGTCATCTTGTATAACCACATCTGCAGTCTCGATCGTAGCATCACTTCCCAGTCCACCCATAGCGATTCCAACGTCGCTCAAAGCGACAACGGGTGCATCATTAACTCCATCACCGACAAAAGCGACACTTTCGTTTAGTGTTTTTATTTCCTTGATCTTGTTAACTTTATCTTCGGGAAGAAGATCCCCAAAAGCCTTATCAATACCGAGTTTCTTAGCCACATAAGTAACCACGGTACTCTTGTCGCCACTCAGCATGGTAGCTTTTACACCCAATTTATGTAACAGTTGTATCGTCATTGCGGCATCTTCTTTAATGCTATCTGCAATGGTAATAAAACCTACAAAACGGTTGTCGAGCGCTATGGCTATTGTCGTATAGACAATACCATTCGGGTCTATGTTATAAGCAATATTAAATTTGTCCAAAAGTTTAAAGTTGCCAACCAGAAGTACCTTTCCGTCTGCAGTTCCTTTTAGCCCGTGCCCGGGTATTTCCTCGACATCAGTAAGGCTGATGGTTTCATCTGGCTCGCCGACATATTCCTTGATTGCTGTAGCGACGGGATGGCTGCTATGGCTTTCAATTTTATTAACCAGTTTGAGTATAGCTTTTTCATCGAAACCTGATTCTAAACGAACTTCCTGCACTTTGAAAACACCTTCAGTCATGGTGCCAGTTTTGTCCATAACCACATGTTGGATCCCGGCCATAGCATCTAAAAAGTTACTGCCCTTAAATAAGATACCATTTCTGCTCGCGGCACCGATTCCTCCAAAATAACCTAGCGGTATAGAGATTACCAACGCACAGGGGCAAGAAATCACAAGAAATACAAGTGAGCGGTAGAGCCAGTCATTAAATATATATTGCGCAACAAAAATATAAGGGACAAGACAGATCATTATGGCTAAAAGTACGACAATGGGGGTGTATATTTTTGCGAATTTTCGAATAAAGAGTTCCGTTGGTGCCTTCTGCGAAGTTGCATTCTGCACCAGCTCTAGGATTTTGCTCAATTTACTGTCTTGGTATGCTGTTGTCACCTTTACCAAGCTCACGGTATTCATGTTAATCATCCCGGCCAGTACGACTTCACCTCTGGTTTTTGTATCTGGTTTACTTTCTCCTGTAAGTGCTGCTGTATTGAACGCAGCTGTATCGGAGATCAATTCACCATCCAAACCAAGTTTCTCTCCGGGTTTCAGCTGAATAATAGCACCGATAGCCACCATTTCTGCTTTAATGACTCGACTACTGTTCGCTTCCACAATAGTCACCTCGTCCGGGCGCTGATCTAGGAGCGCTTTAATATTGTTCTTGGCACGACTGACAGCCAATGTCTGAAATACTTCCCCTACCGCATAAAAAAGCATTACAGCAACACCCTCTGGGTATTCTTTAATTGCAAAAGCACCAATAGTGGCGATGCTCATCAGTAAGAATTCGGAGAAAATCTCTCCTTTTCCAATACTCTTCAATGCATCTTTAATCACTGGAAATCCTACCGGAATGTAAGCCAGTACATACCAAATGATCCGGATCCAACCCTTGAACCATTCCTGTGGTACCCAATTGTCCATTGCAATGGCTACAATCAGCAAGACAAATGAAATTATCGCTGGCAGAAAGAGCTGTAAGGTGCTACCTTCTGCCACTGAATGATCATGACCGTCATCATCACTGTGACTATGTGCCTGATCCTGGGTCGGCGCGCCCTGTATTAAACGTTGGGCGCCTGCCTGATTATATATTTTTTCCGTCTGTGTACAACAAAGTTGTTTACCTTGTGCATCATAAATATGTTTGTGTTCCATACCTTATCATGATTACTTCGTTAACAAATGCTACTACTTAATGTTCATGCCCACCTGTATTGCTCATCTTGGCATTGATAAAAAATGCTCCTTTCACAACAATCCTGGTTTGCGCAGGAATTTCCTGTACTGGTGTAATTGCTGTATATCCCAATGCTGAGACACCTTTTTGAATTTCAACCTTCTCGAAATTGACATTCTTACCCTGTTCAGTTGCGTGTTTAGCAGCTTCTGTTTCATTTTTATGTTCGTGCTTAGCCTCACCCTCATCATGTGCATGTCCATGATCATCGTGTCCTTCTTCATGCTCTTCGGCCTGTTTGCTTGTTTCTACGAAAATGTAGAACTTACCATCCGCTTCCACAATCGCGTCATTCGCAACTGCTGGAGCGGTGACATTATTGATCCCGATCATCCCTGTAATATTCATACCGTCTATCAGACCAACCTTGCTACCGATCACAGTGCTATGAACAGCAATTGTTTTACTATCATTTTCAAAAGATGAGCCTATCGTAAATACTCTAGCCGAATAGGTTTTATCGGGGTTGTTTGTCAACTGAAAATTAATAATCTGCCCAATCTTAACCATAGGGAGATCCTTTTCAAAAACCTGAAGATCAAGGTGCAATAGACTATTATCTATAATCTCAATAACCGGCGATGAAACATCCACATAGCTACCTATCTTGGCAAAGACATTGCTCACAGTGCCGTTAATCGGACTTGTCACCACGAGTGAAGCCCGCAAATTGGAAAGGCTCACACCATTGGGATTGATGCCCATCAGTTGAATCTGTTGTTGTAGCGATGCCTTTCTGGCGCGAAGACTATTGAAATCCGCTGTCGCAGACTGCAAGTTTTTCATTGCTCCAGCGTTGCCTTCATTGAGCTCTTGCTGTCTTGCCATCTCTTGTTCTGCAAGTGTAATTTTGCTTGCCAGAGCGACATATTCTTCCTGAAGCTGAATAAATTGCGGATTCGTAATGGTTGCTATGACCTGCCCTTTGCGCACAAAGTCACCTAGTTGCACATTTAACGTCTTAACAACGCCACCATACAAAGTTGTCGCATTGGCTTTGTTGTTATTGGGCACACTAAGTACGCCATTGGCTTTGATCGTCGCTGTCAGCTCCTTTTCCTCTATAGTTCCAAAAGCAATACCTACAGCTTTTATCTGTTGTTCACTCAATGCTGCTACAGTCACTGGTCCTTCGTTATGGTTTTCTTCGGTAGCACCTTTCCCTTCCTCCTTCTTGGCATCGCCAGCACCTTTTGAATCTGATCCGCAGCTATATAAAACTGTTGTAATCGCTAGTGCAAAAAATATTTTTATGATAACTCTCATTGTTGACTTATTTATTTATTATTGAAGTAATTGTATTGGATTGCCGATTGATTATACTGATTGAGCACATCTAAATAGTTCTGTCTGATACCGATCGCCTGACTTAAGAACTGGCTCATCTCCGCAAAACTTATTTCACCTGTTCTGTAACCAAGACTCGCGGCTTTGATGATGGCGTCAGCTTGCTTGAGGCCTGCGGATTCATAGAACTGCAACAGCGCAGTATTTTTCTCAATATCAGCCAATGCATTCACCTTATTCGTCTGAAAAACTTGTGTATCATATTCCAGTTGTCTTTGTTGCGCCTCCATTTCCGCGTTTGCAGCTTTTACCTTGCTTTTATAAGCGCCCAGGCCAAATACAGGAAATGATGCCGATATCGAGAAACCCGTAAAAGGATCTTTTGCTCCCCAAAGGCGTTGCGAAAAGAATCTGCCCGAAAACTCCGGCTTATTTGTGTTTTTCTGGACTGCGATATTGGAGGATGCGATATTGACATTCTGTTGTTGCAAAGCTAAAACAGGATGTGAGGCATTAACCGATGGATTTTGTACATCCACGTCCATTTTTATCTTTTCCAGCGATTGCTCTACAGGTAATATCCATTCATTGCGGTTGAGAAGCATCATCAATTGCTGCTGTTGAACCAACATATTTTTCTTATTTTGAATCAATTGAGCCTGCAACTCCCGTAATTTCGCCTCCGCGGCAATTTTATCCAATGCTGCGACATCTCCGGTTTTAAAACGTAATTCGGTCGCCTTAAACATCGCCGAGTAGATACTGTCCAACTCCACATAGAGCTTCTGTCTGTCTTGAAGATACCAGAGCTGATAATATGCTGTGCGCACATCTTTCTTAATATTGGCATTGAGTACTTCGGTATTCAGATTGGCATATTTTAGCTGTTGCTTAAAATATTCCTTTCGTGCCGCGTAGAGTCCCGGCCATGCAATGCTTTGCGTGATACCGATTTTCATGATCCCTGTCTTATCGCTGGGTCGGTAATCTTCATTCTCCACAAAAACACCCGTCTTTGGGATTTCATTCGCGGTCTTGACATTATAAGTTGCTCCGGTTATTTCAGCCTCATTGACCTGAAACTGGCGATTGCTCTTCAATGCCATATCGATAGCGTTGTCAATCCCGATCCGTTCCTGTGAAAAGCCCTTAAATCCAATGGTAGAAAATAGGAAAACCAATACCGTTGCAATGGTCTTACCCGCATTTCCTTTTTTCATATTCAGTTTTGAGTTAAAAATAATATACAGCAAAGGCAGTACAAACAACGTTAAGAAGGTTGCTGTTACCAGTCCGCCGATAACAACTGTCGCCAATGGTTTCTGAACTTCCGCGCCAGCACTCGTACTGATTGCCATCGGCAGAAAGCCCAGCGAAGCTACAGTAGCTGTCATAAGTACTGGGCGCAACCTTGTCAATGTACCCTCCTTCACGCGCTGAAAAATATCATCTATACCTTCCTTCTTCAGCTGGTTGAAAGTCCCGATCAGTACAATACCATTTAGTACAGCAACACCAAACAAAGCAATAAAACCGATTCCGGCACTGATGCTGAAAGGCATATCGCGGAGCATCAGGGCAAAAACACCACCAATTGCACTCATTGGAATGGCGGTAAAGATCAGCGCTGCTTGCTTAAAGGAATGGAATGTGAAATACAATAGCATAAAGATCAGTAAGAGGGAAACAGGCACTGCAATCATCAGACGAGCGCTTGCTTTCTGTAAATTCTCAAACTGGCCTCCATAGGTGAAATAATAGCCTGCTGGCAGTTTGACCTTCGTTGACAGTTGCTGCTGAATATCTTTGACCACACTTTCCACATCTCTACCAGCGACATTAAACCCGATCACGATCCTTCGTTTGCCAGCTTCTCTACTGATCTGGGCAGGCCCAAGTTTGTAGTCAATTGTAGCTACTTGCGAGAGTGGGATCTGAATACCTGTGTCAGTTGGAATCATCAGATTGCGTACATCATCTATACTATTGCGGTGTGTCGTATCCAGGCGAACAACTAGGTCAAAACGACGTTCATTTTCATAAATCTGTCCAGTACTGCGACCAGCGAAAGCCGTACTTACCACATCATTGACATCTTGAATCGTAAGACCGTAATTCGCAATGCGTGTACGATCATATACAATATTGATCTGTGGTAGCCCCGACACGCGCTCCACTTGCGGGGAACTAGCACCTTTAACGGACTGAATCTGTGCTGCCGCGATATTCGCATAAGATGCCAGAGAGTCGATATTTTCACCGAAAATCTTCACGGCAACATCCTGACGGATTCCTGTCATTAACTCATTGAATCGCATCTGTATTGGCTGGTTCTTTTCAAAGAAAACACCCGGGATAACTTCCAGTTTTTCAAGGATCGCTGCGCCGAGTTCATTATAACTTCGGCCGGAATTCCATTCCTTCTGGGGTTTCAGTACGACCATCAAATCGGTCGCTTCCGGTGGCATAGGATCCGTCGGTACTTCCGCCGCTCCGGTTTTGCCAACAACCATTTTTACTTCGTCAAACTCCTTAATGATACGGGAAGCCTGCATGGAAGTTTCTATACTTTGTGAAAGCGAGCTTCCCTGTGGTAATATACAGTGAAAGGCATAATCCCCTTCCTGCAACTGCGGGATAAACTCCCCCCCCATATTTTTAAAGAAGAAAACAGATAGGACAAAGAAAGCGACTGTCAAGCTGACGATAAAATATTTGAAACGGATAGCTTTCTGCAATAAAGGCGCATAGATGCGCTGAAGTTTTTCGATAAAACGGTCACTGAAAGTCTTCTTGTCGAGATGCTTTTTAGGTAAAAACAGGGCACACATCATTGGAATGTAAGTCAGCGAAAGGATAAGCGCTCCAAAAATCGCAAAACCTACTGTCTGTGCCATAGGGCGGAACATTTTTCCTTCTACGCCTACTAACGTCAATATAGGTATATAAACAATTAGGATGATAATCTCGCCAAAGGCGGTACTGGTCCGTATTTTTGAGGCCGATTCAAACACCTCATGGTCCATTTCCGACTGTGTCAGCTTTTCGGTAGACTTGCGTAATCCCAAATGGTGAAGTGTGGCTTCAACGATAATGACTGCACCATCCACAATGAGGCCAAAATCTATAGCTCCCAAACTCATTAAATTGGCACTTACGCCAAACACGTTCATCAGTCCCAAAGCAAATAGTAGGGATAATGGAATGGCTGATGCGACAATAAGACCCGCACGGAGATTGCCTAAAAATAGTACCAATACAAATATCACAATCAACGCCCCTTCTATGAGGTTCTTTTCAACAGTGCCTATAGCCCGGTTGACCAGATCTGTGCGATCTAGATAAGGTTCGATGACCACATCATTGGGCAGGGATTTTTGGATTGTAGGCAGTTTATCTTTTACCCGTTTGACCACCTCATTGCTGTTCTCGCCCTTGAGCATCATTACCACGCCCCCTACGGCATCCACTTCGCCATTATAAGTAAGGGCCCCATATCTGACGGCATGTCCAAAACGTACATCAGCCACGTCCTTCACATAAATAGGTACGGTGCCAGATTTTTTGATGGCGATATTTTTGACATCTTCCAGTGATGTTGCGAGTCCAATGCCACGGATGAAGTAAGCATTCGGCTTTTTGTCGATATAAGCACCACCTGTATTTTGATTATTTTTTTCTAACGCAGTAAAGATCTCTGGTATGCTGATATTCATCGCTTTCAGGCGATTCGGGTCAACAGCTACTTCATATTGTTTCAGTTCACCGCCAAAGCTATTGACCTCAGCAATTCCAGGGGTACCATAGAGCTGACGGGCCACGATCCAATCCTGCATTGTCCGGAGGTCCTTTGCATTATACTTGCCCTCGCTGCCCTTCTTGGGGTGGATGATATATTGGTACACCTCTCCTAAGCCCGTACTGACAGGTGCTAACTCAGGCTTACCAATACCTTGGGGGATTTGGTCTACGGCCTCTTTTATACGTTCACTGATGAGCTGCCGCGCAAAGTAAATGTCTACATCCTCTTGAAAAACGACAGTAATTACCGAGAGCCCAAAACGGGATATACTTCTGATTTCCTCAATTTTTGGTACCGTAGCGATACTTTGTTCAATTGGGAAAGTAACTAATTGTTCGACTTCCTGCCCTGCCAAGGTTGGACAAGAAGTAAATATTTGAACTTGATTATTGGTGATGTCAGGAACTGCATCTATCGGTAGTTTTGTTGCGCTCCAGCTGCCCCAGATAATAAGTAATAAAGTCATTAAGACAATAATGATCTTATTCTTGATGCTAAATTTAATTATACTATCTAACACAATATATTTGATTAATGCTTAAATAATAGATATATAGAATATCTTATTTCCTTGTAACAATAAAATGCTACAGCTAAATATAACCAGCTAACATTCGTTGGAAAAAGGAATTTTTCCAACGATTTTAGTGTACAGTTATTAAAAAATTGAAATTAAGCATCTACCTTGGGCGGTTGCCAGATAGTTCCGAAGTAGTTAGATAGAATAGGTGTGTCGAGAACCGGCATACGATTATTAAAATAAATCGAAATCGGAATACCTGCAAGTTTTGGTAGTTGATATTCAAATACCGTAATATTTCCGCTACAGCAGTTGCAATAGCAAAAAATTGAACAGGCATCGGTGGTATCTTCACTATGATTATGAGGTTCGTTTAATTGTGCTTCCATAGCTGTTCCATCGGTGCGAATGTTCGCATCACTGCATGGGACAAAGGAAAGTCCCAAAATATAGGTGATCAGTATGATAACAGTTAACCTCATTGTTATACAAATTTAGAAAAATATTTTAAAAATTTATTTTTTGACAATAATTGCACCATTAAATTGAACTAAACGGAGAGGAAACACTGCAACGACCAACAATAAACAGCTACTATTCTAATGGCTCAGCTTAGAATTTGTGCCTGATAACAAATCAGCTTCATGTAATTAAGATCAGTTCTTCATATAAAGTTATGAATTGATATATCAAGGTTGTACGCATTATGCTCCTATGCGTAGCTATAGATGATCTGTACATTAGCCAATTTTAGGGAGGTCCTGAAATTTTTTTTGGTTATATCCTCATATCCGTTTGACGCACTCTATCTCCAAAGAATAAATTAGAATATTAATTTATACGAAAATTATAACCCAATAAAATTTTAAATAAAACAATAAATAATCCTTTTTAGATGCTATAAGCTAATGTTTAAACACTTTTGTTGATTTGTAGAATTTTCACTACAGTAAAAAATACTTATTGAGAATAATAATGATTAAATAAGATGCTATATATATAATTGCACAAATAAATTTTAATACTGATTAGCATAAAAAAGATGTGATTCAAGTAAATGTTAACTCTATTGATAAATTAGTAATAATACAATAATAATTCATTCAAAATCATTGGAAAACGAAGTAAAATCAAAATGTCTACTAACATGAAAATGAAACATTACCGCAATTTTAAAAATTTTATAATGCTGGGATGCGTTATACTAGCTGCTTCAACTCTTTATTCTTGTAAAAAGAGTGGTGAAAACACAATCGCGGCCGAACAAACGATGGTCAAGATCAATCTACAGGGGGTTGCGGCTTACATTGAAGGTGAGGGCAACGCTGTAGGACAGAAGCAAGGTTCCGTTAGCGCTTCCGCTGCAAGGGACGCTTCTGAGGTACAGGAAATGACCGTTCCTTTCGGCAATGGCACTTCCATCGATGTTGTACTGACAAACAGCTCGGCTGCAGCAGTTAAAAAGGGATTGGTTGCTTCATCAAGTACCACAGCTACAACGCCTCAGGTGAGCGAAAAACCTTTGGATACCGGTGTGAAATACAAAGTTGTTGTTTATGATGAACAAGGTAATTACGTTACTGAGAAAACGTATAGTTATGGCGGAGAAGCAGTTGCCGAAGGTATTGTTCTTGATGCCGGAAAAACGTATACTTTTATTGCCTATTCGACAAATAGCACAAGTACGGTGCCAAGTATCAATAGCCAAGGTACATTATCGTCAGCGAGTCTTAACAATATCAGTGGCGATTTGATGTATTTTGCAAGCAAGCAGAAACTAAACAGTGGAGTGAACAACTTAAACGTTGTTTTAAAACACCGCTTCAGTCAAATCACAACAACGTTGACAATGGATGCGAATATGACTGGTGCCATTACCAAGATTGAAAATGCGGTATTTAAACCAAGTCATCTATCTGCTAACCTAAAACTTTCGGATGAAGCGCTTACATACAATGGATTAAATGATGCTGGTGTACTTGCGCAATTTCCTGCTTTGGGGATAGGGTTACGTACAGTAGTTAGCACTCCTTCCCTATTGATCCACCCCGCAACAAATGCAGGAACCTTAAAATTGGGAAGCTTAACCATCGATGGCGAGACCAAGTCAAACGTGACTATCCCAAATGTAAATATCAATCCGGGACAAAAATACGATCTGAAGCTTAATTTCAAAACTTGTACACAAGATGTGACTAGTGATGGATTAAACTGGAGCTATCCCGCAGTAACTGTTGGTGGCAAAACCGGAATCCGGGTTGACGGCGTATTTTATAGAAACGGTACCACAATCTCCAAAAACTTCACTGCCCCTGCTGCAGACTACGGGTTTGTGTTTGACATCACCGAGTTGGATAATGCTTTCAATATGGAAATTAATGGTGTGAAATTGGCGAAGAATGAAATCCAATTTGAAGTTGGTGCGTCTTCAGCACAGAATATCCAATTCCTTGACGGAAGTAAATATGCGGGAACAAATGTGCAAACAAACAAAAGAATTGATCAAGTCTATAATATGCAGGGAACAGCAGCTAATCCATTGATCAAGCTTGTGATCAGTAGAACAGGCAAAGTGACTATGTTTGGCAGTAAAACCAGTGGTGGACCGTTATATGAGCTTGTACTGGTCAATGGTAATGCCTTCAATACTTTTCCTTGGGGAAGTACACAGAGTAATGCTGTTAAAGTAACTCAACTTGTGGATGGCCGTACAATTATTAAAGGCGTGGGTGCTGGTAAGAAGAAAATACCTTGTAGCTAAACGAAGGAATAGATTTTAAAAACACACATAATTCATTAAATAAAAGACTATGAAAAAGAAAATGGCCTATATCGTCCCTCAGGTTAAAGTACAACTGATCGAACTTGAGCAAGGCATAGCTGCCGGTTCAGCAACTGCAAGACCCGAAGACTCCAACGGTCAAGTCAATGAACAATGGGGGCTTGGAGACAACGACAATCGTACAATAGACTGGTAAGCGATATTATCATCAAGCAAAAAGCCGAATTAAACACAATATGATCTGTGTTTAATTCGGCTTTTAATTTATTGTTTCGCAATGTTACAATACCTTCTGTAATCGTTTTGAAAATTCGTTTATTTTTGAAATGCTAAGCTGTTTCATCACTTGAAACAGGTGAGCTTTGAACATATTGATGGTATGTTCGCCACCAGCATTTCCTAGGGCACCTACGCCATACATAAATGGTCGCCCCATAAAGTTAAAGTCAGACCCCACTGCATGTGCACGGGCCAAGTCCACCCCAGAGCGTATACCACCGTCCAGCATAATTTTGATTTTGTTTTTATACTCGGGGTTGTTTGTGAGATGAATTAGCGAATTGATTGATGATTCGCTGGCGTCAAGCTGTCTGCCCCCGTGATTTGAAACGATAACCCCGTCTACACCCAGGGCAATAGCAGCCTGCATATCTTCATCAGTTGCAATTCCTTTTAAGACCAGCGGTCCTTTCCATAAGTCCCGAATAGCTTTAATCTTTTCCTTATCAACTTTACCGGTGAAAGTTCTGTTCATAAATTGTCCCAATTGTGCAAGATCCAGCCCCTTTTCCATATAAGGTTTTAAGGTTGCAAAAGATGGAATTCCATGTCGAAGTGTTTCGATGCCCCAAATCGGGCAAGCAAATGTTTGTAAGATATTCGCGATATTCATTTTTGGGGGCATGGACAAGCCGCTTTTAATCTCTTTATAGCGAAGTCCAAAGGCAGGAACATCGACCAAAACGACAAGTACGGGGCATTCGACCGCCGTCAGTCGCCTTAAAATATCATCACGCAATTTGTTCTCTGTAGGGTGATAAAGTTGAAACCAAGCTTTTCCTCCTGATACTTCGGCAATGCGCTCGATACTGCTTGTCGATACGGTACTCAAAATATAAGGAATATCATTTTCGGCAGCTGCTTTTGCCAAAATTTCTGGCGCATTTGGCCACATCAAGCCCTGTAAGCCAATTGGTGAAATGCCAAATGGTGCACTATAGCGGCGACCAAAGAGCTCTACGGACATATCAATTTCCTCACTCACCTGAAGGTATTGCGGTTTTAATAAAATATTGTCAAAATCATTTTCGTTCCGAGCAAGATTGAGCTCTTCGTTGGCACCCCCTATTAAATAGTCGAATGCAAATTTTGGAATTCTTTTCTTTGCTTGTCTTCTTAAATCTTCAACAGCAGGAAATCGCGTATTGTACGTAAACTTTTGGCTCATGATTGATGTATTAAATATTAGCAGTGATTTATCTGCGCGCCAAATATACTATATAATTTGAAAATTGTTAGGTATTTGACCAATATTCTCACATCGATTTTGTCGTTGGCTGATTCAGTTGTGCCACGGCTAGGAAAGTCCACACCTATAATGCTGGGCCTTTGAATAGTAAAAAGTTGGACTAAAATTCTTTATCATCGTGCTTGCCGGATGCTCCAAATCGCGCTAAGTAGGAAATATAGCATCATCAAAAGTATAGATAGCTATTTGAAATCTAACCCCTCCAATCTTCTTAGGCCAGAAGTTGCTGGGCCGTTCAAAAGTTTACCCTCAATATCAAAACGGGAACCGTGACAAGGACAATCCCAAGATTTTTCGGAAGGATTCCAGCTAACTGTACACCCCATGTGGGGACAGATCGAACTCAAACAATGTAGAGTCCCCCCATCATCACAATACACCGCGAATCTTTTACCTTCATAGTTGACAATCTTACCCTCACCGACAGTAATATCTTCCATTGCTTTAATTTTTTCCGCCGACAATTTATCCATTATAAAGTGCTTCGAAGCGCTCCATCCTTCAGACAATACACTTTTCACACTGGCGATCGGTTTTATACGAGAAGGCGATAGCAATTTTGATAAAGGAGTCTCCTTTTGCTCTAGTAAATCAGGAATCACTAATGATGCCATTGATCCAAAGGTCATTCCATTTCCGCCATATCCAGTAGCAATATATACGTTATCTTCATTAGGCATGCGGCCGATATAAGGTAATCCGTCTGCCGATACATAATATTGAGAAGACCATTGTGCAATAAGTTTATCGTATTCAAAATGCTTATCGACCAAAGCCTTTAAATCGCTAAAATGTTGCGCTGTATTTTTTTCATCACCCGTTTTATGATCAAACCCACCTGCAATCAGATAGTATTTGTCTTCCGTACGATGGTAGCGAAAATAATGGTAGGGATCATAAAGATCTGCGGTCTGTGCAAGCATTTTTGGGGCTCGGCTAACTTGCACGGTGAGGGCATAACTGCGATAAGGTGCGACTAACAAACCAAACCTATTATCCCCCGGAGGCACGTGTGTTGCCCAAATAATATTTTTTGCGGAGTGGATACCTGAGCCAGTCGTTTTCAAGGTAACCATACCATCCTTATTCATATAATCACAAATGGATTGATTTAACAATACAGCACCCCCATTTTCACAGAATGCTTCCAATAATCCTTCTATATATTTTAAAGGATGAAATTGCCCCTGCCCCTCAATTCTGATTGCTTTTTCAAAAGGCAAACTAAAAGGGATGGTATTACATTCGGTCGTTTTTATTCCCAATTGTTGGTGAGCAGCGCGAATCTTATCAAGTTGTTCATTTTGAGCTTGCTCGGCACTGAAAAGAAAGAAGTCACATGCGTTGTACTCACAATTTATTCCATACCTCGAAATATTCGTCTTAATATAGTTTAACGTATTATCTGTGCTTTGGACCAACAGCTGAGCAGCGTCTTCGCCAAAGCTATTTATGATTTCATCGTAGGATGCGTCGTAGAAGTTATTGATGTGCGCAGTTGTTCCCCCTGTCGTTCCAAAGCCTGGATTTTCTTTATCTAACAGTAAACATTTTATTCCCCTATTTTGAAGCTCCTTTACTAAGGTTATGCCAGTGATACCTGCACCTACAACAATAGTATCAAACGTCACATCTGTTAAATTAGTCGAAAATTTTTGGCTATCCGTAGTTTGCCAAAAGCTCTTATTATTACCGTCGCGTTTCATATAAGATTCATTTAAAGGCTGGGAGCTATAGATACCCAGATTTTGATGGTATAACTAATTATGATTTCTATTAAGAACCACAGCACTAAGCAATCGTTTCTGATTTAAATACGTAAAATAAAGAAAAAATACGTCTTCGTCTATAGCATCAAACCAAGCGCATATTGGCATTGTTCATTTCCAAAATCAGGATAACTAAATTGAAAATTATGATAAGCAATCTCGATGACTATATTAATTCCATTCTCCCCTTGTGGATAAAGGACAGGAAAATATTAATTACTGGCGGTACTACAGGCATTGGACGAGCCACTGCGCTGCTATTAGCCGCTATGGGTAACAACGTTTTTATATGTGGGCATCACGAGCAACAGCTCAACGATACACTGCATGATTTTGAAGCATTAAATACGTCAGGTTCTTTATCGGGTATTGTTGTAGATTTAGCTACTGAGGCGGGGATACAACAATTGTTTGAAGAGTTTGACAATATGTATGAGCATCTAGATATCTTAGTTAATAATGCTGCGATCGCCTTCCAATCCGTCAAACAAGGAACTTATTCTGATCAGGCCTATCTGTTACGAACCAATATTCTTGCTTATCTTTCTTGTGCCCAGGCTGCGCTGTCGCGCATGGAGCCCAGGGGTTCAGGACACATTGTAAATGTGGGATCTATGAGTGCCGATATTCGGGAAGCAGAAAGCTCTGTATATGTATGTTCAAAGGGAGGTATCCAAGCCTTCACTGAGTCATTGCGTAAGGAAGTAAATCCTAAGGGCATTCAGGTGTCACTTATTGAACCTGGTTCCGTTGGGACTGATATGCAGCCTTATTCACCACAAGAGCAGCGCAATAAAATCGAATCCATGGAGATGCTTTTTGCTGAAGACATTGCTCGGGCAATTGCCTTTATTGTATCCCAACCCATGCGAACTTCAATTGTGAGCATGCAGGTGAAGCCTTTGCGGCAAATCATTTAATATAATCCCGTAAAAAAACAAACAAATCACTCGACGCAAACGTCCAAATAAGAAACGGAAAACATGAAAACAAAAAAAAATTTATTTGAACGGTTTTCAAACTGGGCAACACATGCGACTGGAAGTTCCGCAGCATTTATCCTGGCAACATCTACGGTAATTCTGTGGGCAGTGAGCGGCCCGATCTTCGGTTACTCTGAGACGTGGCAGTTGGTCATCAATACAGGAACAACAATTATTACCTTTCTAATGGTGTTTTTGATTCAAAAATCCCAAAATAAAGATTCAAAAGCGATTCATTTAAAATTAAACGAATTAATTGCTTCCCATGAAGGGACGAGCAATCGTATGGTAAATTTGGAAAATCTCAGCGAAGAAGAACTGGATCAACTCGCAAAGTTTTATGCACATATTGCCAAACTGGCACTAAAAGAAGGCGAGCTTACTTGTACACACTCTATTGATGCGGCTGAAGAGAATCATGATTTTAAACGAAAGTTTCGTCGGCAAAGGAAAGATGTTTCAAAAACTGGGAAGAAAATTGATAAGGGCTAAATGCCCGTTCCCATATTGCCTATTGCTGTTCTTCTATCCATTTTTATAAGTTTTACACAATTATTTACATAAAGATTGGCCCAACATCGTTGAGCCATCCTTCCATTTTCCATTCATTTTTTCTACCAAAAGACGCTAGTCATGTCCTTCGGTTTTGACAATTTTATTGTAAATACCTAATAATAAAAAAGGTGCGGCCCATTGTCCAACAAACAAGGCCGTCTTATCATTAGTCATACATTTAAGCGCTGCAGACACACCCATAGAAAGCAATGCTGCTCCCAAAAAAAGCGTTGACGGTAATTTAGAGGTTTGCTCTTCAATTTTTTTGGTGATTTCACCTTCATTTCCTGTTGTTAATGCCATAATCTTAAAGTTTAATGTTAAAAAATGTTGTTTATATATCAATTACATTTGCATTTCTTAATTTAAAACAGGGCTTAAACTTTTTTGGTTCACATACTATTCGGAAAATTCACGAATCACGCATATATCCTTTAGTTAAAGTAAAAACACTTTTTTTGTGGTATAAAACACGAAGTATATTATCAAGTACAAATACTTTGAAGAGCAACAAAACAGATATCAGCAGAGTAACTTTTTTTGAAAGCCAAATTGAATCAATTGAGCAGTATTTCTGGAATTAGTTTTCTCGAGCAGTAGTTGTCGCTGACCTTCTACAGTGCGCTTGCTAAGAAAAATTTTATCAGCAATTTCAGCGTTTGTATACCCTTCTGCTATTAACTCTAGAACTGATAGTTCTCTTTCGGAGATTTCATATTTTACCATTATTTCCTTCTTATCGGTTTGCGGATCGATATATTGGGAAAAATAATTTATCATTTCTATTCCCAGTGCTGCGCTGATGTACTGCATTCCATCCATGACTAGTTTAATGCCGAATAAAATCTCGTCAACATGAGAACTCTTTAACAAATAGCCATCTGCCCCTGAATCTAAAGCTTCGCGTATTGTTTGGATTTTATCATCCATTGATAATACAACGATTTTAACATTTGGATATAACGCTTTTACGTGCCTAATAAATTTGAGCCCATCCATTACATCCATATGAATATCTGTTAAGATGAGATCAGGTCTTGTTTGCGCAAGATATTGCAATGCTTTATCTCCGTTTTCTGCTTCAGCAATAACGTCAATATCTTCTTGAGCCTCTAAAATTAATTGAAATCCAGATCTTACAAGTTTGTGGTCATCCACCAAAAGCAACCGTGTCATAGCTGTCTGTTTTATTTTCAAAACTGGTATGGTAAATTGATTTTCTTGAACAGAAACAGCGACTAATTGGAAATAGTTTTAAGTATTTTCTTTTAACAACCTATAGAATGTGTACGTCTTTATCTGCTCATCTGTTAGCTAAGTAAGAGAAAGATGATCTGGAAGAAGCATTTCTTGTTGGAATACAGTGGATTAATACGCTAGCGATACGTATAGATGACATTTTTTGCCTAAAATACCTAAAATACCTACTCTTCAAACTGTAGATTCCTGAGCTTTGTTCCTAAGTAAAAACAAGCGCTTATGTTTACATCAATAGTTATCGGTATTGTGTTCATTCTCGTAGCGACTTATATCCTTATCAATTATAGAAGTCGGCGAAATGGCACTCGCAATAATAAGAATCGTTAATAAATTAAATAATAGTATTATGAAAACCATTTTAAGATTTCTTGGCTTATTCATAGCCATTTTGACCTTTAGCACTGTCTTGCACGCACAAGACACGACTAGTTCAAAAGCACAGCAGGGCGATTTAGATTTTGCAAGCAAAGCGACGGCAGCAAATAATTTTGAACTGCAAGCAGCGAACATTGCATTGGCTAAGTCTCAGAATCAAAGCATTAAACAATATGCACAAATGATCGTAGACGATCATACTACCGTAGGTAATGAGCTGTCTTCGATAGTAAAAAATAAAAACTGGCAATTAAGTACGCCCGATAATCAAAATTATACTAAGATGATCGATGACCTGAATAATGCCGATCCAGCAAACTTTGATCGTATATATGCTGATATGATGGTGAAGAGCCATCAAGAGGCCATTACCTTATATAATGATGCTAGCGGTGGTACGGCTGCCTCCGATGCAGACCTACGCAAGTTTGCATCCGATAAGGTCAGTGCTTTCGAGAAACACCTTGATCAGATAAAAAACGTGGGGTCAACAGACAGTACAGTACCCACTGGCACATCCAATAGTACAATCCCCGGACCAACCAGTCCAGTTAAAGGAAAAACACTCAAACCTACATTAAAATAATATACAGACTACTCCACACTTTCCAAGTTCGAGGACAAAGTAAGATGAACTTTGTCCTCTTAATTAAATACAAACGCTGGTTTATGGAACAACCTTTCGATTACATACACGAACTCTTAAATAGGCAAATGGCCCTACGTGCCAAAATAGAGGCTAGCCGGATTGCTGGGGAAATCAAGTTCTCCTATGGAAACGATTATTACCAAGAAGAAGTGCGGAGCATGGGGCTTGCAATGATACGCGATGGATTAAATAACCAAGGGGAGCAATTGATACTCGATTTTATTAAAGAGCATTATCCTAAGCATGTCGATGCGGAACTCGAGTGGATCAAAAAAATGATGCGCTATCTTAGTGCTATCACTGATACCTTCATAGATAATTTACAAGCAGAAGGATACAGGTGGTTGCAAGGAAATGTTGATCTTCCTAATGAACATGCACTCTTCTACCCTATTTTCGAACTCAACTCAGCCAGTTTGCAGTCTTTCGAATTGGGGCTCAATATGGTAGTGGATTTGACTAATGCCAACGAAATTGAAAATCTACGCGGATGGGCATATTACCGTTAAAGGTAATCACCACTCCTCCAGTGACCTGAAAAAATATATTGACCCGCGGCGGCTTACGTTGTTTATGGAAGCCATCAGATTGTTACAAAAATATACAGGCTCATTTCACACCGTCGAGAATTTTATTTGGCGTCTCTAGCTCTGTCGAGATTGTCCAATGGAAGTCCTGAATTCTTACTTCCTTTTTCTGTAAGACTATCCTTGGGTCGGCTGCGATGAATATTATCTAGTGGTACACCGAGATTATTTATTCCAACACTGTCCGTTCTGTTGTTCACTTCGACCTCGGCCCTTTTCTTACCGTCTCCACAGGCGAAAAAAATAAAGCCGGCCAAAGTGAGACTGAACATTAAATTAAGTCTAACAATTAAATATGTTTTTTTCATCATGTTATTTAAATTACGTCTATAAATTGGAGCGTTCCGAATATTTAACCTTTACCTGTCTCATCGTTCGGAGCATCAACAGGTTTGGATTCAGGTGATCCTTTCTGCCTGAGGAATATTGTAAAAAAAACTATTGACAAAACCGATAAGAATTCACTTTGCCAGTTTTGAAATGTTTCGAACCAGAATTCAGGCATTACAAAATATGTAGTTGCTTTATCTGTGGGTAAGCCCTTTAATTGCTGTTCCGTATTATGGTGATGCCAGCTCCCATAGAAATGTGTTACCCAACTCAATAAGAATAGCAAAGCAAAGCAAATAAACAAAGAAGAACTATAAAGCTTCAATATCCATCCACCCTTTCGCACAGGATAGGGTGCATTAGGATGCGGTTGAGGCTCGCGATCGACTTCTTCTGGTTCCTCCAGTTTCTTGGATTCTGCAGAACCCAATTGCCGTAAGCTGACAGTTAACATAACATACATCGCCATCTGCAAAAATTCACTTTCAAAGTTTTCGAATGTAGCCGAAATACAATGTCCGGTCCTTAGGTAAGCCAAGAGCTTAATGGCTGGCCGGTGCGCTTCCTGCAATTCCTCATTATAGACTTTCCATCCCGTTAGTAATTGCAGACCAAGGGTACCGATAAAAAGTCCCAGGAATACCAAACTCAGACCATTACGGTAAAAAAAGGAATATGATGTTTTATTCTTCATAATAATGATTTAAATATAGACTATGCTTTTGTTTTTAAGGTAAAGCTAATACGGCCATTGGGCTCCATCATCGCGATGTCTACTTCATCAAGATGTTTGCTATGAGTCTCCAAACGTAAGCTGGTCAATAAGTCAGTCCTGCTGACACCTAAACGATCCATGTGATGCCATTGTATCTGTCCGTTTTTGTACAGTACAACTGGTTTACCTTTCACCAGATTTCCAAGATAAGGTACTCGTGTTGCTATCTGGGCTAAGACTTTATTGATAACAATCATGACAAAGCCGGCGAATACGGTGGATATAAAAGGTGAAGCACCAACAATTCCTCTTGCTAAGACAGCGCCAAGCATAATAATAATGACAAAATCAACACCCGACTTTCGCCCGAGAATCCGCATTCCCCCAAAACGGACCAAAAGTAGCGCTATAAAGAACATAATTAATGCTCTGATTCCCATTTGTATCATCGACAGGTTTTCACCTGTACCCAATAAGCTTTCCATTATATTCCTTATCCTTAAGTTAAATTTTGTTTTTTTGAACAGAGCCTATTCTATTGGCACGATACGTTCTTTTATTATAGAACAGTAGGAATGCACAAACAAGTTGCTGGGATTTTTAAATCGAGTATTTATACTTATGGCAGTGCCTAAATACGCAATCCTTAACGCCTACAAACTTCTGCGATTATTTAACTGTTTTCAGACTAAACATGAAACATGATCCATCTTGATAATCCACCCGAAGAATGTATTACCTTCTTTCGGGACACACTTCGAATGCTCCATGAGAGCGAAAGCCAGTTTATGGTGGGAGGCGCATTAGCGATGTTCCATTATACGGGAATTACACGGCCTACAAAGGATATGGATATCTTTTGCAAGAGCAGTGAGTATCCCAAAATTCTTAAATACTTCTCTGCTAACGGGTATCAAACCGAATTAACGGATGTGAGGTGGTTGGCAAAGATTTATCAAGATCCATACTTTATCGATATTATTTTCGACAGTGTCAACCATAATTGCACAGTCGATCAGGATTGGTTTGACCGTGGGGCTGAAAGTGTTCTTTTTGATAACAAGGTGCGTTATATACCAGCCGAGGAGCTTGTGTGGTGTAAATTATATGTTCAAAATAGAGAAAGGCATGACAGTGCAGATATCAATCATATTTGGCTCAAATATGGAAAAAAATTCGATTGGGAGAAATTGCTTTTGCGTATGGACCAGCATTGGCATTTGTTGCTTGCTCAGATAATTATTTTTCAATTTACCTATCCTCATGACTATCGGGAAATTATACCAAAGGATCTCTTTGACGAACTGATCAATCGTGCACGGGAGCAATACGAGCTTCCCCCCTGCCTGGAAAAGGTTTGCTTAGGTCCTTTAATCGACCAAACACAATATCAGATCGATATCAAAGACTGGGGTTATAAATCATATACAATAAAAACTGTTTAAGATGAATAAAAAAACGACTATAGCGGCAATAGGTGATATCCATATGAATGCCAGCCAACACGGCAAATGGAAAAGTATATTTGAAGAGATTTCACAAAAAGCGAAGGTACTTTTGCTTTGCGGCGACCTAACTGATACTGGCGATGAAGAGGAAGCCGAATTACTGGTAGCAGAATTGCAGACCGTTAAGATTCCCGTACTTGCTGTCTTGGGAAATCACGATTACGAAAAAGGGCGGCAAAAGCAAATCCGTCAGATTTTGACGGACAATAAGGTCACGGTATTGGATGGCGAGGCTATTGTAGTCGAAAATATCGGCTTTGCAGGTGTAAAGGGTTTTGGAGGCGGATTTGATCGCTATATGCTTTCTATGTTTGGTGAAGATGCTATGAAGAGTTTCGTACAGGAGGCTGTCAACGAATCGCTGCTACTCGATCGTGCACTTGCGAGGCTTGAACAAGAATATTCCGATATAAAAAAAGTTGCCTTACTACATTATGCGCCCATAGCGGAGACCGTTATAGGAGAACCAAAAGAAATTTATCCATTTCTCGGATCTACGCATCTTGTTGAGCCGTTGCACCGGCGAAAAGTTACTGCTGCTTTTCACGGTCACGCTCATGCTGGAAAATTTAAGGCTCTATCGGCTGCAGGTATTCCCATCTACAATGTAGCAGTTCCGGTGCTCAAAGCACAACATGGAAATGAAACCAGTTATGCCTTGATCGATATCTGATATACCTATTTCTTATTAATAGGTTCATTATACAGTGTTTTAGGTTTTAGGATCTGTTTAAGTTGTGCATATATGATGGACAGTACCTTGCCCCCCCTACCGCTCCTATACTACCTGCTGCAAAAAAGTAGACCATTTCATTTTAACACAAACTTTGAGGCAGGTTCATCCGTTCAATTGGTAAACCAACATTAATATTTCAAGTATATGGAAAAATTAAAAAACAAAAGGATTGCGATCCTGGTCGCTGACGGATTTGAGGAAATTGAATTAAGCAGCCCAAAAGATGCTTTAGAACTTGCTGGAGCGAAGACTGATATTATATCGCCCTCAAAAACTAAAGTGAGATCCAAAAATGGTGACGAGTGGTCAAAAGATTATCCCGTTGATGTCGATCTCCAAAATGCGGAAGAAAATAAGTATGATGCGCTTTTACTACCGGGCGGCGTTATTAATCCCGATAAATTACGAACTAATAAGACCGCTACAGCTTTGATCAACGCATTCTGGGAGCGTGGTAAACCGATAGCAGCCATTTGCCACGGCCCGCAACTGTTAATTAATGCTGATCTGGTTCGGGATAAAAAAATGACTTCTGTAGAAGCGATAAAGATAGATTTGATCAATGCTGGTGCTAAATGGGAAGATGCGGAAGTCGTCATTGACGATGGTTTAATTACTAGCCGGACCCCAGAAGACCTTCCTGCTTTTAACAAAGCAATTGTCAGGGCATTTTCGAAATAGAGATCAAACACTCAATGATGTTGGGATTACATGTTTAAACCATAGAAAACGTATAATTACGAAATATTCAGGTACTAAAACTGTCAACTATTAGTGCAACAGATATGTTCAATCAATAAATAGCATATAAATCAAGTATTATGAACACAGCAAAAACTACAAGCCACGCAACTGCTAAAGGGCAGTCCCGTGGGAAAAGCACGGACAGTGAAAAAAGTATGAAAAAGAGCAATGGAAAAAATACGTCAGTTTCAAAAAATGGGCAGCATGGTACTTCTGATAAAACAAAGGATGAGCTCTTGCAAATGGCCAAAAAATTAGAAATTACCGGGCGTCATGATATGACAAAAGATGAATTGATCAAAGCGATCGACAAGCACGGGAAAAAATAACCCGCTCTTGAATAATTTTGAAGGAATTTCTTGATTATAAAAAGTGACCCATTAATTGGGTCACTTTTTTATTGTTTTTTTTCTTTTGGCCTGTCTGTGGGATCGTTAGGCATTTGATTCAGTTGCTCCACCTGAGGATCTACACCCGCCTCAGCATCTCCGCGATCCTTATGATCTACATCTTTCAAGATCTCTCCCTCAGCGCCAAGTTTAACTTTCTTTTTTTTCTCCATTTCCGTTCCGACCAGTCGGTTTTCATTTTTCGTTGCCATATTTTTTCAATTTTGTTTATCTACTGAAAAGTCGCAGATAGAACTCAAGCAGACTTTTAAATAGCGTAAATTACACTACTATGCAGTAAGAACAGCGTTCAAGTGTAAAACGTTTTTTCTAAAATTCAATACCATTATGACATTGAATACAGTTGCAGCGGGACGGTTTATCTAAACTAAAAAACTCCAACCTTTTTTTGTTGCATAGTGTTCTTTACAAAAGCAATAGACTTTAAAGCAATTTTGAACTAATATTATAAAAGCATGAGTAAGTTAATTAAAGCAATGATCAGTAGTGTTGTGGTACTAACTGTTTTTGGATGTAATGGTACACAATCCAATGACCAAAAATCAAGAGAATTAATGCGGGATTCTGTACCAAATGATACAACAACGATTCAATATCGAGATACAACCTCAAGTGAGTCCCACGGAGAAATCCCACCAACGCCACAGCCTGATACTTCGTCAAAAAAATAAAACCAATTTGATTTAGTTATTGTTCAATCTCCGATAATAGCATAATTATTTGTACTCTTCCGTCGGGAGACGGCCGGAGATTGATTTATTGTAGGAAGCTAGACACAAAAGTGTCTAGCTTTTCATTATTTGCTGATTATTAATCAAAGGATAAATTGATCTTCGAAAAACCTAATCCTTGTAATAAAGGTTTGAAAACAATTATTGCATTCGATTTTGTCTGTTGCAGAATATCTGATTTTTTGACATCATCTGCCACAGCTTTTTCAGCGGTTTTATACGCTTCATCTACCAATTCGGCCTCTCTAAGAAATGCCATTTTGGTATCATAAACCTTTGATGCCTCATGGTCGATCTTAATATAACATATTTCTGGCGCCGGCAATTTGATGGAAACAGAATCTCCGATTACCTTAATATCCTCAGGTGTCAGTTTAGTCAAGTTCACACAACCTACAGCATCTGCCTTGACAATGAGTAATACGCTTGCTGTAGGCAAAAAAGTATTGATGTTTTTGTGTTCAACAACATCACTGTAACGATATTTAACAAGCTCCAATTTACCCATCGCTTCAATGCGATCGACCAGCAGCTGATGCTTGCTTTCTACTTTAGGCCCGCTGTTGTATTTTTGATAGACAAACCAAGCCCCTACTGCCAAAATGGCCACGATCAATAAAAATTTTAAAAATTTTCCCATAAATATTATAATACAAATAATAGACCAAGCTGCAATTATAGATATTTGGACCGAAAATGTTGTACGAACACTATCTTATGCTACTTTATAATACCGCTCGGCAAAAATATACCATTTGATAGACAATCGGTTAATCAAAAAGTTTAAAAAACATTTGGAAGATATGGCCTATAGTACTACTTTTGTGACATCAAAATCACGGTAGGTATAGCTCAGTTGGTTAGAGCACTAGATTGTGGTTCTAGGGGTCGTCGGTTCGAGCCCGATTACTTACCCAAAAGGCAGATCAGTAAAATGGTTTGCCTTTTTTGCGTTTCAGGCTATTCGTTGTTTATTAGCCCCTGTGGTATCCCCTTAAATTTTGTCAACCATTCGCTCCATCTCGCTGTTCTTTTTGTGTAGGATTTACCCAAGATAACATGAAGAATGGAAAAATATATATAGGGACATCTGGTTGGCATTATAAGCATTGGAAAGACACTTTCTATCCAAAAGAGTTGAAAAACGATAATCAATTGAGGTATTTTTCCGACATTTTTCCGACGGTTGAAATCAATAATTCCTTTTACAGGCTCCCCACTGACGATATGTTTATCAATTGGTATAAACAAGTGCCCAAGGATTTTATATTTGCTGTAAAAGCCGGCCGTTTCATCACACATGTAAAGAAATTGCATGTTGATCACGATACGATTGATCAATTTATGCAACGGGCAGCCCAGTTGAAAGAAAAGCTGGGCCCTATCCTATTTCAGTTGCCGCCAAGGTGGCATGTTAATACCGAAAGGCTTCATGACTTTCTTGAGAAGTTACCTACCGACCATAGATTTGTGTTTGAGTTTCGCGATTCTAGTTGGAACATTCCGGAAGTTTATAAGCTACTTGAACATTATAATTGTGCTTATTGCATTTATGATCTCGCTGGGTACCAGAGTCCAGTTATTATCACGGCAGACTTTGTTTACATACGTTTGCATGGTCCAGGAGATAAATATCAAGGCAGCTATACAAAAAATAATCTGATCAGTTGGGCAGAAAAATGTACCGATTGGCAAGATGAAGGAAAGGATATTTATTTCTATTTTGATAATGATCAAAACGGCTATGCGGCGTATAATGGGCAGACATTAATGAAGATATTGAAATAATCGCAAAACATTTTAAAAACATTCAAACCATCACATTTCCACTGCTGTTCTTCTTATAAAAAAATCAAAATTATGGCAACATCAAAGCAAAACAATCAACAGATGCCAAATGCGCATTTACATGAATTATTTATAGACGAGTTAAAGGATATGCTCGGGGCAGAGAAACAACTTTTGAAAGGCTTGAAAAAGCTGAGTAAGGCAGCTGAAAGCGACGAGTTAAAACAAGCATTTGAGCAACATTATAGCCAAACTGAAGGCCACATTGAGCGCCTGAAAGGAGTATTTACATCGTTAGAAATGAGCGCACGTGGTAAAAAATGCAAAGCTATGGAAGGTCTTCTCGAAGAAGCTGACGAAATCGTTGAGAGCTTTGAAGGTGATCCAGCGTTGGATGCCGCACTTATTTCGGCTGCTCAAAAGGTCGAGCATTATGAAATTGCCAGTTATGGTTGTTTGGTGACCTATGCAAAACTTATGGAGCATAGTGAGGCCGAGCAATTGCTTCAGCAAACTTTAGACGAGGAAAAACAGACTGATAGTCTTCTGACAGAAATTGCAATGTCAGGTGTAAATGAAGCTGCATCATAGTATCAGAAATGCCCGAATCCTCGGGCATTCTATTTTAAAATTGCACCCCCTGCCACTTAAATCCATTGATCTGGAGTAATCGGCCATATTCAGATGATCCACGAGTAAGACTTTGTAGCCTAATCTCTTAAAAAAAATTATTTATGATACAAACGACAGAAGTCATGATTCACGCTGCCCGGTTGGGCAACCTTGAAGTGTTACAGGAGCTCATCCGACAAAACGTAGATTTGAATTCACGTGACGTGAAGGGATATACACCTTTGATTATTGCCTGTTACAACAATCAGCTTGCAGCAGCAAGGCTTTTGCTTCAAGCTGGCGCTGATGTTAATGCACAGGACAATGGCGGTAATACGGCATTAATGGGTGTCGCCTTCAAAGGGTACAAGGATATTGCCGAATTATTAATTCTCCATGGTGCTGACTTGAATCTGCAACATGGAAATGGTGGTACCGCCCTAATGTTTGCAGCGATGTTTGGTAGAAATGATGTTTTAAAACTTTTACTCGAAAGTGGTGCAAATAGAACATTGGTCGATAGTCGTGGACTCTCCGTTGTGGACTTAGCTGCACAACAGGGCAACGAAGCAGCAATATCACTTCTTCAAAGCGAACAATATATGAACTAAAGGAAAGCCCGGCTATTGCCAGGCTTTCCTTTAATTTTTTGAGATTTCAGTAATTCTAAGCGGGCACCTGTCTAGGTTTTTCGCGTTCCCAGAATCTATGCTGTGCAATCGCCTTGATAAATTTGTCTGCTAATTCGGACGGTTTCTCCGCGATGACAACTCCTTCAGATAGTACAGTTTCTTCTGAAAACTCTTCGGGTAATTTATCAAAGAAATAGGTGGCTTCCAACACTTGACTCGCCTCAGTATCAGCTCCGATAGCTTTACAGTGCTTAAAAGCTTCATTCAAAAAATGAACAGCATTTGCTTCCGCTTCCAGAGTGGCCACACTATTTTTACCACCTGGTACATACACAGCATCATAAAGTACAGAGGCCCCTGTCAAAAAACTCTCTTCCACAGGAATAGCGGTATTGTCCGATGCAATTATTTCGCCCAGTTTTGGCGCAATTACATGGACTATTCCGCCAGCAGCCAGTATGGCATCACGGACTACCTGTAGGGAGGCCGCATTCACACCGTCGGCAGCGAGCACAGCTACTTTTCGACTTAAAATACTCTCTTTAGTCGTATTCATCATACTCAGCGCATCTGATTTTTTTAATTTTCCTTCAACTTGGATGGGTTCATAATCTGAAGGATCACCGTCGGCAGGGATGCTGCGGTTAATCGGCTTTTCGAGCTGTTGTGGTACTTCAATCCCCAAAGCAAAAGCAACTTCAGCCGCGAGCCCTTTATCCACTAAGGATAAGATGCCGACCATCCGTTGTCTTATTGCTACCGCCTTAACCTTACCAAGTTCAAAGCTAAATGCATCGATAATATGGTTTTTTTCGGGTTCCGACTGGCTGTGAAAAAATAATCTAGCCTGGCTAAAGTGATCGCGGAAGCTATCACTTCTAGCGCGGACTTTTCGTGCATCAATGCGTTCTTGGTAGCTGGTGAATCCGCCTTCAGCTTCTTTCACCTGTGCTGGATCATTGTTTCCAAGTGAATTCGGACCGTAGCTCGTTTTACCGCGATCGATTCGTTGTCGCATAAATCCATCACGTTGGTTATTATAGGAAGAATTGATCGGACGATTAATTGGTATCTCATGGAAATTAGGACCACCCAATCGAATCAATTGAGTATCTGTGTAGGAAAACAAACGACCTTGCAGTAAGGGGTCATTTGTGAAGTCAATACCAGGAACAACATTCCCAATATGGAAAGCAGCTTGTTCAGTCTCAGCAAAAAAATTATCTGGATTTCGGTTAAGCGTCATTTTGCCGATTCTTTGAACGGGAACTAGTTCCTCTGGAATAATTTTAGTTGAGTCCAATAAATCAAAATCAAACTTAAATTCGTCAGCTTCAGGGATAATCTGCACACCCAATTCATATTCCGGAAATGCACCACATTCAATGGCATCCCAAAGATCGCGTCGATGAAAATCGGGATCTTTTCCAGAAATGTTTTGCGCTTCATCCCATGCGACGGAATGCACGCCCAATAGTGGTTTCCAATGAAACTTCACAAAATGTGCTTCCCCCTTTTTATTGATAAATCGGAAAGTATGGACTCCAAATCCTTCCATCATACGGTAACTGCGCGGAATAGCGCGGTCACTCATGAGCCACATTATCATGTGGGTAGATTCAGGCATTAGTGAAATAAAGTCCCAAAAAGTGTCGTGTGCGGATGCCGCCTGCGGAATTTCATTATCAGGCTCAGGTTTTACTGCGTGTACCAAATCTGGAAATTTCATTGCATCCTGTATAAAAAAAACGGGCATATTATTCCCGACCAGATCGAAATTACCTTCCTGTGTATAGAACTTTACAGCAAATCCACGTACGTCACGCGCTAGATCCGTAGACCCTCTAGATCCAGCGACAGTTGAAAAGCGTACGAACACCGGCGTTTCCGTTTCTGTATCATTCAGGAAGGCCGCTTTTGTAAGCTCACCTAATGGTTTGTACAATTTAAATACACCATGTGCGCCAGATCCCCTTGCATGTACTACACGTTCGGGGATACGTTCGTGGTCGAAGTGAGTAATCTTTTCACGCAGAATAAAATCCTCTAATAATGTAGCGCCCCGGTCACCGCCACGTAGTGAGTTCTGATCATCATTGATTTTAACTCCCTGATCTGTTGTCATTAGTTCACCACTAGCATCGGATATATGTTGATTTAATGATTTAATTTTCTCATTTTCTGGCTGTTTAACCTTTTTAGCTTGTGTTTCTCTCTTTTTCATCGTAATAAGATTAATATTATTGTTCTGGAGCAGTGTATTCGATTTGGTTTTCTGCGACCTCATACAACAATGCATCGGCAGCCTCTTCTTCTCCCAGTGTCCGTTCCAATAGTGAGGCGACTTCTTGCAAGCCTAGTGTAAAGGCGAGCTGAAGCAATCCACTATAGCTTGCAATTTCGTAATGCTCTACTTTTTGCGAAGCTAAAATTATGCCCACATCGCGGGCCACAGTGCCGGGCTCTGTACCTCCTATTATCCCCTCTGCTTCTTTGGTCAATCCTTCCATCGCATCGCATTTCTTTGCCAAGGCTTCCTTACCCATTAGCTTGAAGATCTGCTCCAACCGCACAACATGCTGCTCGGTTTCCTTGAGATGATTTTCGATAGCAGTTATCAAAGCTGACGAATTTGCAGCTTTTATCATTTTTGGAAGAGATTTGACTAAATGGTTTTCTGCCCAATACAAATCCATGATCCCATCCAAAAACAGCTCTTGCAATGACGATTCTGCAATTAAAGGTGTCTTAGTTTTGAACTTAGGCGTAGTTCCGCTTTCATGTTTCATAATTCAATGTTTAGAAATGTAAATAACTCAAGTTTATTTTATGAACTAGTCCACAGTACAAATCGTTTGTTTTTTATATAAATAAGCAGAATATTCGTAAAATAAATTTGTAGGCTAATACACTTAATGTATAAAATAAAAGCTAGGTTGGAAAGGAACCTAGCTTTTAAAAAACTTTCTTCACGACTGGGACAAGCAGTCTTTGGTAATAGTACAATCTATGAAAGGACTTAGTTTGTATAATTTCACTTTTTAACCTTTTTCTGTTTCCATTCATTTGAACTACATTTAATATGGTCATATTGTCGAAAAAACGAGTCCTCTCAGGGCGGGTATTGAGCACGTGTTGGTCAACAGACCAGATCCTAGCTCATACTCATAGTTATTCGCATCTCCCGTGTCCCACACTAACTGCCATTTTTGGTGTTCGTTGATAGAAATATGCTGTATTTCATTCGAGAAATTCATAATTGCCAGGAGCCTGGCCGCACCATTTCCGGCACGTAGAATCAAGGTATTCTGTGTTGGTAAGCAGTCAACCGTTAAGTCTTCGCGCTGCATGTTGCTCCAGGCGGGATGGGTTTTACGAAGTGCGATTAAATCCCTGTAGTAAGCCAAATGCTGTTGGTTGGAAATATGATGCTGTTCGCTCCAGTCCAATATTGAACGTTCGAATGTAGCTAGATCCTGTGGATCTGGAAACTGTCCTTCTCCTTGGAAATCAGCAAATTCACGTTTCCTTCCCGCTCTCACCATTTCCACCAATTCAGGCTCACTATGGCTGACGAAATACTGAAAGGGCTTTTTTGTTCCCCATTCCTCTCCCATAAACAACAAGGGAATATACGGCGATAGGAACACTGCCAAAGCCATTAATCTTATTTTTTCATCGCTATAGAGCGCGGCGCTTCGCTCACCTAGCATGCGGTTACCTACCTGATCGTGATTCTGACTAAATACAATAAATTTATTTCCCGAGATGCCTTTGGCATCAGTACCAAAGAACTTTTGACGATGACTAGAGTAGCAACCGTCAAATACGTAAGCCTGCTCGTAGGCTTTGGCAAGATGAGTTATCCCTTCGAATTCTTTATAATAGCCTTTTCTTTCTTCACCTACTGTTACCCGCAAAGCATGATGAAACTCGTCTAGCCATTGTGCATCCATAGCAAATCCATTCTTTTCTAGAGGATCTAGAAATCTACGGTCATTAAGATCGCATTCAACAAATAAGTATCTTTGTTTTCTAGTGCTATTGATAATTGCATTCACTTCCTTGCGTATATCTTGAAGAATGTGTATAGGACTAAAGTCTCTTATTGCATGTACCGCATCCATGCGTAGCCCATCGATATGAAAATCTTCAAACCACATCCGTACATTTGACATTACAAAATCACGAATCCCATGATTGAATTGATCGTCATAATTAATAGCTTGGCCCCATGGAGTATGATACTTATCTGTCAAATACGGTCCGAAATAAGAGAGATAGTTTCCTTCAGGTCCAAAATGATTATACACAACATCCAAAATGACCGCAATATCTGCGTGGTGACATGCATCCACCAGTCGCTGCAATTCATGGGCTCCTCCATAAGAATGCTGCACCGCAAAAGGGAAAACACCATCGTAACCCCAATTTCTTTCACCTGGAAATTGCCCTATAGGCATAATTTCGATCGCATTTACCCCCAGATCTTTTAAATAGCGTATTTTTTCAATTATACCTGCGAAATTGTGATTTGTGCTAAATGTCCCTACGTGTAATTCATAAATGATTAAATCACGTTGCAATGGCGGCACATATCTTTGATCGGTCCAGGGATAAGCGAGATCGACCATAGCAGATGGTCCATGCACCCCTTCTGGCTGGGATAGCGATGTTGGATCTGGATATGGGATCCCGTCTATGATGATTTTATAGTAATCTCCCCGTTGTGGCATCCGACTTTCGGTATACCAATAACCATATTCTTGTTTTTCGAGCGGCAATGAATGGTACGTTTTGCTTAACTCGCAATTTACTGTCTTTGCGTTTGGCGCCCATACTCGTATCTGCGCCAAGTCGCCATTCCAGCGTACCCCAAGCTGTGTAACTCCAGTTTTCTGCATAATAATATTAATAAAATTAAATCTGCTGTTACCTAACTTGACATGAGTACCAAAATTGAACGCGAGGGAACACTAACTCTACTGTTTGCCTCGAAGATAGCATGCTCGGATATTGTATCCAAGTTTGTATCGATAACTTTAATCCAGCTCGTACCATAGCGTTGATCAGGGAGCTGATATTCGACGTCTTCCCAATAGGCATTGAAAAGCAGATAAAAATGATGGTCTGTTATTTTTGTTCCATCTTGACTTACTGATCTTATCCCTTCGCCGTTTAAAAAAACAGCTAAGGAACGTGCAAAATCATCTTCCCAATGGAAATCATCCATTTCAGTAGCATTAGGAAGAAACCATACGATATCTTCAACACCAGTACCCCTTATGGGTAATCCTTGAAACCATTTCCGGCGGCACAAACTGGGATGCTCTCTTCGAAATGCGATAAGGCTTTTGGTAAAATTCAGCAATGAACTATCCATGTTTTTCCAGTCAAGCCAAGAAATCGAATTATCTTGACAATAGGCATTATTGTTTCCCTGTTGTGTTCGCCCAAATTCATCGCCTGCAAGCAGCATAGGCACACCTTGAGATAAGAATAATGTGGTGAGCAAGTTCCGTTTTTGTTTTGCTCTCAAGTGGCTGATCTCAATGTTGTCGGTCGGACCTTCTGCACCACAGTTCCATGAACGGTTGTGGCTTTCCCCATCATTGTTATCTTCACCATTAGCTTCGTTATGTTTGTCGTTATAAGAAACGAGATCCTGAAGGGTAAAACCATCATGAGCCGTGATAAAGTTAACACTAGCCGATGGTCTACGGTTGTCGCCCTGATAAAGATCGGACGATCCGGTCAGTCGGTTGGCAAATTCTCCGATCATGCTGTCAGCACCAATCCAAAAATCACGCATACAGTCACGATATTTTCCGTTCCATTCCGCCCATCCCGGAGGGAATTCCCCCACTTGATAACCTCCTTCGCCAATATCCCAAGGCTCAGCGATCAATTTTACCTGCGAAATTATTGGATCTTGATGAATTACATCAAAAAAGGAACTTAATTTGTCGACATCATGGAGTTCCCGCGCTAACGCCGATGCTAGGTCAAAACGAAATCCATCCACATGCATTTCCTGGATCCAATAACGCAAGCTATCCATGATCATTCGCAATACATTTGGTTGACGTGCATTCAACGTGTTTCCCGTTCCCGTAAAATCCATATAATAACGGCCGTCTTCTGTCAAGCGATAATAGGATGCGTTATCAATACCCCGAAATGAGAGTGTTGGCCCCATTTCATTTCCTTCGCCAGTATGATTATATACTACATCTAGGATTACTTCGATTCCTGCTGCATGCAGAGATTTGACCATCGTTTTGAATTCGGTCACTTGATCACCCTGAGTCCCACCTGAAGCATAGCGTATATCAGGTGCAAAGAAGCCAATTGAGTTATATCCCCAATAATTAGTAAGCCCCTTATCGATGAGGTGGCGATCGCTTAAAAAATGGTGAACGGGCAATAATTCAACAGCAGTGACTCCTAATTCTTTGAGGTAAGCAATAGTAACTGGATGACCCATAGCAGCATAAGTTCCTCGGATGTTTTCCGGGATATCGGGGTGCAAGGCAGTAAAGCCTTTCACATGGACTTCATAGATAACACTGCGATGCATAGGTATGCGCATCGGTTGGTCTTCTCCCCAATCGAATCGATTATCGACCACAATTGACTTGGGTACATATGCAGCGCTGTTTGCGTCATCAAAACTAAGATCCGCTTCTGGCGCTCCAATACGATAGCCGAAGAGCGCGTCATTCCATTGCACTGTACCAGAAATTGCCTTAGCATAAGGATCAATGAGTAATTTGTTCGCATTGAACCGATGCCCTTCTTGAGGACGGTAAGGTCCATGTACACGATAGCCATAACGTTGTCCGGGTTTTATTCCATTTAGATAGATATGCCATACCTGATGTGTTTTTTCTTTTATTTTGATTTTTAGGACTTCAACTTCCTCGTCGGTATCGTTGTATAAGCAGAGTTCTACACTTTCAGCATGTTCAGAAAACAAGGCGAAATTAACCCCTTGTCCATCAAATGTAGCGCCGAGCGGGTAAGGTGTTCCAGTATAAATTTTTGGTTCCATTGTGTATTATCTATTATATAATTGCGTGTATTGCCATAATTGTTTTTTAACGTTTTTTTGAAATGCTTGCTTTTTCATACGCCACAGCCAATTTCCTGCGGTACTTGCGGGTTTATTCATCCGGCATGAACCATCTAGTTCCAAAATATCCTGCATCGGAATGATGACTGTATCGGCGATAGAAGCATACAAGAGACGCATAAATGACTTATTGATGTTTGAAGCATCAATAGACGTCCCTACAAAGTGATCTATTCTATTTCTTGTAGTCTGATCGACATCTTGGTTATACCAGGAGAGTAACGTGTTGTTGTCATGAGTGCCTGTATAAGCGACAAAGTTCTGACCGTATTGATGCGGAATATGTGGCGAGCGGGGCATGTCTTCCCCAAAAGCAAATTGTAGTACTTTCATCCCTGGTATCCCAAATTGATCCCTCAATGCATAAACCGCCGAATCCACGTCCCCGAGATCTTCAGCGACAAATGGCATATGTCCTAGTTCGTTCTTTACATGCTCAAAAAAATCTGCCCCAGGCCCAGGTGACCATGCACCATGTTTTGCGCTTTGCTCCTCTGCAGGCACCTGCCAGAAGCTAGAAAAGGCGCGGAAATGATCTAATCGAGACTGATCGAATAATTTACAATTATGTCGCAGACGGGCTACCCACCACCTGTAGTCATCTCTTTTAAGTACTCCCCATTGATATATAGGCATACGCCAAAGCTGACCCTGATCATTGAAATAGTCCGGGGGTACGCCGGCGGCTTTGGTCATGTTGCCAGCTTGATCAAGCGTGAAAAATTGTGGATTCGCCCACACATCTGCTGAATCATAGCTCACGTAAAAAGGAATATCGCCCAATAGTCTAATACCATGATCCCCACAATAATGATGCAACTCTTGCCACTGATGATAGAATACATACTGCCACCATTTTATCATTTGGATATCAGCGTTATGTTCGCTCTTAAACATATTGAGTGCATCTTTATCTCTCAATTTATATTTCTCGGGCCATTTATACCACGGAAGATTATCATGTTTTTCCTTCAATAATGTGAAGCAAGCAAAATTCTCCAACCAATGAGATTCATCGCTGCAAAACGTTACAAAAGCCGTTTCTTCCTCGACCGAGGATCGACTATACGCCATTTTCAACAGTCTATATTTAATCGAGCTTACCTCCTGAAAATTAATTTCGGTGGAATAGGGCCTTTTTACGGCGTGCAATTCCTCTTCCGTTAATAAGTCTACTTTGGCAAGCCCTTCTAGGTCAATAAATAGTGGATTGCCAGCCCATGCGCTCAGTGTACTATAAGGAGAGTGGCATTGGGTCTCTGCGGTTGGACCCAGCGGAAGCATTTGCCACCAGGACTGTCCACTTGCCTGCAGTCGGCGGACAAAGCGGCGGGCCTCCTTGCCCAAGTCACCGATGCCATATGGAGAGGGCAATGAACTAATGTGCATTAATATGCCTGCGCTCCTTTTTTTAGGCTCGTTTTTATATTGTATAATTGCCAAGGGCAAATCGCTGAATAACTTGTCAATGCCGATTTCAGTTTCTTCGCCTTCAGCATTAGAAAGTAAATGCTCCCATTTTAAAGGACGGTTGGTTGGCAATAATATACGCGTATCCTCCCATGCAAAGCTGCCCGGAATAAATTGTGAGAATTTTCCGAGTTCGGCAAGGTGCAGCGGAATGACGATCACAAGCCAATCATCCCCACATTTACGTGCAAAAGACAAGATGTTTTTTTTATAAGCACCTTTTACTTTAAGCTTTATATAGCTGCTACTAAACGATAACGCAGGGTAAGTTTTACGCAGCTTCACTAGCTTGTTGACCAGCCAAAGTTTGATTTTTCCATCGTACCTTTCGCGCCACAATGTTTTAATTAGCACGTTCTCGGGAATTTTTGCTATTTGAGACAGGAGTTCTTTACAATGTCGATAATCTACTGCGCGGCGGTTATCTGGATCCACAAAGCTATGGTTCCATAGTTCAGTCCCCTGATAGATATCAGGCACTCCAGGACAAGTAAATTTAAGTAACTGCTGAGCTAAAGAGTTGATTATTCCAAAATCAGATATACGCTGCAAAAATTGGTAGAAGCTCGTGAAAAAAGGGCGTTCTTTATTAAGGAGAAAACCTGCGAAATTGCGCACCGCAGATTCATAAGATTCATTCGGTTCTTCCCAACTAGAACGTTCTTTTCCTTCACGGAGATATTTGATCAGGTAATCCAAAAAACGCGTTTCAAATTCACTGTCCTGGGCGTTCTCTTGAGAGCCAAGTGGATAAGATCCTAATAACGCCTGATAAATAAAATATTCGTCATTGGGATGTGGGAGATCACCTCGATATTCATTCCAGACGATATCCTGCCATATTTGTACCTGCTTAACCCATTTATTGGGCATTGCTGTGAGTACAGCTAAACGACTGCGTGTGTCGTCTCCGCGCTTTGTATCATGTGTCGCCGTCGTATTGAGTGAGAGTGGCCATTGCATTTGCCTTTTTTGCATCAGCCTATGAAAGTTTTTAATGCTAATACCAAAATTACCCGGGTGATCTCCCACCTCATTATGGCCTATAAACCGGTTGTAGGTATACATCAACGTGTCCTCTACTCCTTTGGCCATAGCCGGCCCGGCAAATTGCATACAACGTTTTAATAACCGAATTGTTTCTGGGATTCTAGTTGGATTCCTTCCTTCTTGCGCGTCGCTGAAAAGACAGAAAAACTGTTCTATAGCCTGCTTATTTAAGCTATGGTCTTTTTTTAATAGTTCAAAGAGATCTACAATCATTCGATAACTTGCCGCTGATAAAGGAAAGTTATCATCGTAAATTCTGTATACCGGAAAGTTTGCTAAGAAAGTTTGCAGCACAGCCCTTAAATGTTGGCGATCCACGCCGATACTATCGTCCATTAATCGAACAAGCAAATTGACGAGGTTATCAACATCACCTTGCATATACTTGGTAAGGATATGCATTTTTTTATTTAATTGTTGCTTTTTAAGGGGACGCTTGTTTCCTGTTAGCTGATTATAATAAAAATCAAATTGTTTCTTCCCTTTCGCGCAGGTTATTAGATTGTTGCAGGCTGACAGGAATTCGTATCCTGTGGTGCCCTGTATTGGCCATATTTGAGGTAGATTTTCATTCCTTTCCAATATTTTCTCCACCACGATATAGATATCTGGTCCTATATAATCGCGCAGATCCTTTAAGTACTGATTGGGATTATATAGCCCGTCTATATGGTCAATTCGTAACCCATCAATTAACTTTTCCTCAACGAGTTGTTTGATCAATCGATGCGTGTCACGGAACACCACCGGATGTTGGACATTAATGCAGATTAAGCCATTAACCGTAAAAAAACGGCGGTAATTTATACGACGATTAGTAGTCCACCAGGGGCAAAGTTCATAAAACTGTGTTTCAATAAGTTCTTTGAGTTTATATTTTATATTATTTACAGTGTTTAAATAATTTTGGAGGTCAATATCAGAAATATCAGTAAGTATTTCGTCACGAAGTGTTTGCCACTCTTGCTGATTTCCGTTCGCTTGTGCGGTATTTACTCGAACCAAAAATCCGCTAAAATCATTTTTTACTTTTCTGAGTTGGTCTTCTAGGACGGTACAATATGACTCTGGGCTTAATGGATAGCAATTGTCAAAATACTTTAGATATAATCTTCTTTCTACCAATGCTATCGTTATTTCGCCGTCATCGATAGCGTCATGTACTTCCTTTGCCAGTATAGGGAGGATTAATTTCCCAGGTTCAAACATATTTCCGACAAAGCTGGTGTCAAAAAAACTAGCATGAGTCGAGGAGGGACCAAACTCGAGTAGATCCATTAACCAAGCGTTGTCTGGGTGAAAGGCCATGTGATTAGGCACAATGTCCTGCAACCATTTTATACCGTACAGATTGAGCTGCTTTCGAATCCGTCTTAGATCAGCGACGGTCCCAAGTTCAGGATCAATCTGTTGCATATCTGTGCCGTCATAACCATGCATACTTCCCGGTGTTGAGCGTAGGATCGGAGATGCATAAATCGTATCCACGCCCAATTCATGCAAGTATGGTAGGATAGATTCGAAGGCATTAAAATTAAAATCTTTATGAAATTGGATTCTATAGGTTGTATGTGGTAAAGTATGCGGGCATATCGTTCTAAGTCCTTTTGTGTGCATGGTGTTGATTGATTTCATTTACATCAGAACGCTGCTCGATAAAATTAGTTCTGTCTGTCTTCAAAAAATTTAATACACAAAATATGAAAGCACAATTTGGTAAAAAAATAATTTAAAATTAAAACCATTCCATTTTAAGGGACGTTCTGCTTATAACAATGGAAATTTTAAAAATAGTTTATTCGTAATATGATGAGAAAAATAGGAATTACATTTTCCGCGTTTGACCTTTTACATGCTGGTCACGTCAAAATGTTGGAGGATGCTAAAGAGCAATGTGACTTTTTGATCTGCGGGCTTCAGACAGACCCCACTTTAGACAGGCCAGAGAAAAATAAACCAACGCAGAGTGTTTTCGAACGTTATATGCAATTAAAGGCCTGCAAACACGTGGATATGATTATACCTTATGCCACTGAGCAGGATTTGGAAGACGTGCTTCGGTCCTATAAAATACACGTGCGCATTCTGGGTGATGAATATATTGATAAGGCGTTCACTGGACGTAAATATTGTGAGGAGAAAGGTATCGAGCTCTATTTTAATAGACGCGAAAATAGATTTTCAAGTTCTTCACTGCGCAAGATCATTGCAAAAAAACAGGAAAATCCACAAGGTGCCATTGTTAAATTGAATGATGAAACAAATTATAAGTTAAAACGGATTAATGCTTAAAACAGACAGGATATGGTTATAGGAATAATATTTGGGATTTTTGATATGTTACATGTTGGGCATATCGTGGCATTGCAGGAAGCAAAACAACAATGTGATTATTTAATTGTAGGGCTTAAGACGGATTCAAATACCCAATTAACAGACGAATACGTTGCTGCGCAAACGATGGTCGAGCGGTTTATAAAATTGGAAGGGTGTAAATTTGTAGACGAAATTATTCCGTATGAGTCTGAAGATGATTTCTCAGATATGTTGCAGTCCTTACCAATCCACAAACTATTCGTCAGCGAGGAATATAAGACCTTGGACTTTGCTGGAAGAGACTTCTGTATCGCTGAAGGTATTGAGATTGTATATACTAAGCGCAAAAATCGCTTTTCGAGCCAGTCATTACGTGAAATGGTAAGTGAAAAAGAACTCCAAAAGAAACAAAGCATTTTTGTTGTCGAAAAGATGCAATCAAACGCGCAGGCATTACACAAAATTCGTCAATGATCTTATAGTTTAAATCTTTTTGTGGTCTGCTAAATCAGAAATGAATCAATTGCTTTCCTATGGAAAAGGTTAATATCGCTATAATTTCTAATGTTCGTAAGCTAAGATGTGCATACCGGATACTTATTGATCAAGATTCTCAAAGCCCTGCAAGGATAGTTCTTGAAGGGCCTTCGATTGAAACCTTCGGGGGCAAGATTGACAGCTTGGGGAAAATCGACTTGCTATTTTTAGATTATCGCCTCGTGCTGAATGATACTGCGCTTTTTTTTTCTCTACTTAACGACTATTTTCCTCAAATACCCATCTTTCTTATACTTGACAGGCAACATTTCAAAGAGGCCCAGCGATGTGCAAATTATGTTAAAGCTTTTCTGCCGATAGACCTTCATCCAGCTGAACTATTTTCGTCGGTTAGAAACATGGTCAGATGTTACAGTTACTTTTAGCTTGTTGGGCCGACCTCAAAAGCGAATTTTCACACTATTGAGCGTGCATTTGCCGTCTTCACGGATAGGCTATGTTTACATACTTCTTTATTGAAGTACGGCAAATTCACACATTGGTAAAACTATTAGTCAGCTAAATCACTTCATTGGTATTGATACTAATATCAAGGCCTAAACGGCAATTAGAAAACAATTATTTAACATTTGAATATGATCAATGCGGTTACACCCTGGTCCGCAACAGTCCAAACCGACATTGCGGACAGTGAGCCTATCTATGAGCTGGCTATACAGGCATACTTACTTCGATTTTATAACACTGGCGACAGTATTTGGCTGGTAGTCTCATGGCGGGAAGGGGGAAGCATAGCTTTCAGGCTAGCCTTTGGGATGAATAGCCAGTTTGATAAAACTTCGATTACAGAAGCCACAGATGAGATACTCGTCACCGCTTCAACTCGGTTAGCATATTATCGTATTATTCTGTTCATCCCCCAAAGCCCAGCTACCATCTTTCGTTATACGGTGACACTACAAGTTAAGTTTCCGTTACTTATACCCTTTTGGCCGCGGGATATAGTTCCACTTACCAAAGAAGGAAGAATAGAAAATACCAATGGCCTGATTCATGCGAAGCAAGTGGGGGCGCGCTCCGGCCAGCTCTTTTTCAGTATGACAAAGCCTCAGGTCGGCTCAGTGTTTTACTTTCAGAATTTAAGTGCAATGTCTCCGTATTGTCAAGCCACCGAAGTTTCCCTGCGTGACACTGTTGGGGGAGAATGGCCCGAAATCGGCTTTCAATTTCCTGTCAATACCGAAAAGCCGCTGCCTGCTGATCGCGAATTTATAATTTCTGATGCTTTTGTTCTCTTGCGTGAGGATATACCTGATGGCGATCTGGCTATCACAACACAGTTCCTTGAACATCTTGCAAATATTTATTTATTGTTGCCAAAGCCAGCGCCTGCCAAGCACGATTGGTTGTCTACGGCTGAGAAAGTGCTGATAGATCTCTATGGAAACAAAGGTTGTTGGACGCAAACAGGTGGTGTCCCTTATCTCAATGCCTACGTAAGTGATTACACTACACCTTCTGAGATTATGGTACAGCTTGCAGTATTACTGCCATTACATGAGTATCTAAGCTGGGCAGGGAAAAAACATCCGCTTTATGAAGACATAAGCAGTGGCCTCGAGTCTTTCTATGATCAGACCGTAGAGAGTATTGTCAGATGGCATCCAGCCTTGCAACACGATTTAGATAGATCGGAGGAGCAGAAGCGCGAAATGGTAATGGACTCATGGTACCTTCACCATCCTCTATTAAATCTGTCTAGATTAGCGTTGCGTGGCGACCAACAAGCTAAAAAATTGTTTCTTGATTCAATAGACTATACAATTAGGGTGGCTCAGCATTTCGATTATAACTGGCCTGTGTTCTATAAAATGACTACATTGGAGGTTTTAAAAGCAGAAACCGAACCCGGCAAGGGTGGCGAAAAGGATGTTCCCGGGAGCTATGCCCACGTAATGTTCATGGCCTGGCAATTGACAAAGGAAAAGAGATTTTTGAATGAGGCTGCAAAAGCAGTTAAAAGTCTTGATGGACTGGCTTTCGACATCTTTTATCAGGCAAATAATACCGCGTTTGCAGCAGCAGCCCTACTTGAATTATATCGCGAAACAGCAGAAAAACGTTATCTGGAACTTAGTTATTGCTGTCTAGCCGGGGTTTTTAAAAATTGTCAGCTATGGGATTGCAATTACGGTCATGGTACGAATTTTCCTTATTTCTTCGCCGTGTTCCCATTGAACGATGCGCCTTATACCGCGGCTTATGAAGAACTAGAAGTATTTGCTGCCCTCCATCATTATTTGGAAGTCGCTAAAGATATTGCGATTTTGCCTTCCCTAAAAGTTTTGCTACCTGAATTTATCAAATATGCAATCGGAAGATTAGCTTATTACTATCCACCCCTTCTACCTGATGAGATGATCGCCGATGAAATCAAGACCGGTGAAATCAAGAAAGATCTTTGGGTTCCGCTGGAAGACATACATGACGGCTGGGAAAAAAGTGGATCAGTTGGTCAGGAAGTCTATGGTGCAGGACTCGCATTCGGAATCATACCGAGACAATATTTCACAATTCCAGAGCTCGGTGCGATTGTCTTTGTCAACTATCCTATTACCGGATTTAGAGTAGGAAAAAACTCAGCCACCTTCCATATTGATGGCAGTTACCTGCTCAAAGCAGAAATGCAGCTTCTTATGTTGTCTCAAACGGTCTTGTCAACAATCAAAGTAAAACAAAAAAATAAGTCAACTTATCGGGAGATAAAGGCGATAAGCCTTGGGCATTTCGAGTTGGACGCTGCAGGAATGATCAAAATAAGTTGGTAAGCTATTTATCCTGCTATGACCTGAACAATGATATTTACCAGCTGTACTAAATACTTTTAAGTACATCATGCGTCCATTGGTCTTAGATATTGTAAGGGCCAGTCCGGAAAGTTTAAAACACGGCAATGTCACTTTGCCTTATCACCAGTTCTTTCTGTGCAAACTGGTATTCTAATTTGTGCTTATACTCCCGCCAATAGGACTGGTCAACGACAGGTACCATGACTTCGTAAACAATCATACGATCCTTGACCACTTCTTGCCCCTCATCCGCCCATATTCCTTCCGCGGGAGCTTGTATATAAGCGGTCATCCCACCAAAATCTTTTGTGAGTTGCTTCTTAATATTTTTATAAAGATAATTTGGAAAAGGCTTCCCTTTTCTGTCTGTTAACGGTACAAAAATCTCAATCTTTTTGGTAGGTTTCATTTTTTTCTTTGCTATTTCTATTGCGTTAAGGGCATCCTTCGCACTCATTATTTTGAGGGGCCGAAAGAGTTTGTCTTCCTGTTTATTATAGCTGATAAAGAAATTTTGCAACTCTTCCAGCACCGTGTCGGGCAATTGTGCCACTCTATGAATATTGCCAAAGGTCATTGAAGTTTCAGGAACGACTAGAAACCTGTCATTCTCCACCATCTCACCGTTTTCCTGCTGTACAGCTTTTATTGCGCCTATGACTCTACATTTCATCATGCAGCCCGGAAAAGTTCCCTGCTCAGCTATTATAATAACATCCAGCGGATCTCCATCTTCACCCTCCGTTCCCGGAATAAAACCAAAATCGTAGGGAAAAACAAATCCCAGAGGTAGATACTTGGCAAGTACAAATCCTCCACAATTCGGATCGTAATTGTATTTGGCATTTGAACCTTTTGGTGTTTCGGCTGTACAAAAGATATGCTTTATAGTGATCATTGTTTTGTTGTTTTTACTTGTGTCTTGATATTAAACAGGATCTAACTGTACCTTGAACAACGCTACCTCCATAATAGTTGCCTACCCAAAGGGTGTACGTTGTATTTGAGTAAAAACCGAAGCCATGAGAAAACGACACGGCTGGCGATCGTCTAACGTTGAGGTTTATCTTCACGCTATCTATACCGATCAGTTGATGTATATCATCATTTTTTTTGAACGATACGCTGTCCACTACTGTTCAGTTTAAAAACTAATTCATAAAGCAATGAAGAAAACTTTTTACATTCCTTAAACACTCTAAAAGTGCAAAGGAAAGATAAAATAGATACAAAAATCGCACTTAATCAGTAGGCAAATTGTTATAAATACTTCAACCGTTATTGTTTCCGGGAGGATATTTGCTATAACATTGGACCACTTAAGAGAAATATTTAATGTCACTATAAAATTCATGCTATGACACAATTCAAAAATCCACACACAAAATATCCGGTGCCCCCATTTCCAAAGCAGGAACAAGAAGTACCAGGAGTAGAAGCAGAAATGAAGCCACAAGCTGACCACGGCGAAGAGAGCTATATTGGCACGGGAAAATTAAAGGATGCTAAAGCCATCATCACTGGTGCTGATTCCGGAATAGGTCGTGCGATAGCGATCGCTTTTGCCCGTGAAGGTGCAGATGTGGTTATTAACTATGGTTATGATATCGAGGATGAGGATGCAGCAGCAACTGCACGTCTTGTTGAAAGCGAAGGTCGTAAGGCCATTATTTCCAAAGGTGATTTACGAGAAGAAGCCTATGCTAATGAATTGATTGCTCTCTGTGTCAAGGAACTAGGTGGTATTGATATTCTGATTAACAATGCGGCCTATCAAATGGCCCATAAAACCTTGGAGGAACTTACATCCAAAGAGTGGGATCGTACTTTCGAAACCAATATACGGAGTATGTTCTACTTGTGTAAAGCCGCAGTTCCTTATATGAAACCAGGCAGTTCCATTATTAATACAGCATCCGTAAACTCCTACCATCCCAACGCCGTGCTATTGGATTATGCAGCCACAAAAGGTGCCATTCAAAATTTTACAGCTAATCTGGCGCAGATGCTGCTTGAGCAGGATAAGGGAATTCGCGTCAATGCCGTCGCCCCTGGTCCAGTATGGACACCTTTAATTCCATCCACAATGCCCGAACCTGAGAACTTTGGTAAGGATAGTCCAATTAAAAGACCAGCACAGCCAGTGGAAATTGCTCCTGCGTACGTATTTCTGGCATCAGGAGAAAGCAGTTACATTGCTGGAGCCACTATCGCCGTAACAGGCGGTAAAATTGCAATATAAAATTGTCAATACTGCAAGAGCTACAGCGCAATAGCCGCTCTATCTCTGGCAAACTGTGAAGGATTATATATAGCGCACAAAGTCTGTGCGCTTATTTATTTAAATTGATCCAGCTAGTACTTTTGTCACTCGCTCCTGTTTCATGAGCATTTCAACGCCCACTATGCAAGGTAAAAATAAAAGAGCCAAACGAGTTTCCGTTTGGCTCTGAATATAATTATAAAAAATGCAGTGAACTATCTATCAATTCAATTTATAAGCTTTAAGTTGTTGCTGTAGCTTTTTACGGGCCATATGAATTCTTGTTTTTATTGTTCCTTCCGGCATGTTAAAGTAGCTAGCAATTTCATGATATTTATACCCATCTAAATACAATCGAAAGATTTCATAGTTCTCCTGCGTCAGACTACACATTGCCTTTTCGATGTCTTCTGCCATAAATTTGCTTACTCCCCTATTATGAACAGTATTATTTGAACTTTCTAGGTCGATATAGGTATCTTGGATTTCCCCCACGCGTTTAGCCTTACGGTATTTGTTAATATATGTATGCTTCATAATTACATATAGCCAGCTCATTAATTTGGGGTGATGCACAAATTTATCAATAGATTTTAATGCCCGGATCCACGTTTCTTGGATCAAGTCTTCTTTTTCATCTGGGTCGTTTGTAAATTTAGTAGCAAAATGGTTTAGCAACCCTCTTTTCTCCTTAATTAGTACGTTTAAATTGTAGTTGTTCATAATTTATCCTCTTTGTTGTTTAAAAGTTGATCCTAATAGCTTAGAACAAGAAGAATGCTAATTTTAAATGGGTATTACCTCGAAAATAATTATACTACTGACAAGGGTAGAAATACGTATTCTCGCTGAGAATGGTTATACAAGTCCTATTACAACCCTTTTCGAATGAATTATTTCATATTGTTCAAAAATTAATTGAATAGGAAAAAAAATAGATTAGGTAATAAATCGGAGCGAAATTGTAAGAAGTACGTTTTTGGGGTGAAAAAACAAAAAACGTTATCCATATCGTTTGTACAAAAATGTAAACGCTTTTTAAGGTAATGCTTTTGCTCAATTCCATTTAGGGCGGTTTGTCTTATTCGCTATAAAGCTGTATAATTGCATGTTATTTATAGTGATTCTAAACTAATTCAGTCGCAAGGTGGCGATATTTATAACACCTAAATACAGGATTAGAATAACAGTATACGATAAATTTAAACCATTGATGGAATACGTAAGCGAACTTTCAAAAACCATTGACCAGTATCCCGAATCCATTTTAGTGATGCGTCAACAGATAGAGCAGAAATTGCCGGCCCATCAGCATGCCAAAGGACAGTTGCTGCTTGTATTTGGTGGTATAGCCTATCTTCAAACGTTGGAGCGTGATTTTTACATCCCGTCGAACCATTATATTTGGATCCCAGGAGATTATGCGCACAACCTGATGTATAATGCACAAGATCTTCATATTATCAATATCTATTTCCCTGCTGCTGATGATGATGGAGCTTTTTACAAAGAACTTGGCATCTATCCTGTCAGCAGGTTATTGTTTGAACTGCTTGCCTTTAGTGAGACCTGGCAGGGTAGTTATTTTGCTGGCTGCTGGGAGTATGAATTGATGTCTACCGTTAAAAAGTTGCTCGCACATGAAAATTTGCAGAAATTTTCTATTCAACTACCCACCACGGACGATAGCCGTATGCGTGCCATCACCGATGATATGCGTCATCGTATCGACGAGCCGTTAAGCTTGGAAGAGTCTGCCCAAAAATTCGGCCTCAGTGTCCGCAGTTTGACTAGACTTTTTCAACAGTGTTTACACCTCTCCTTTGTTCAATATCTCAAAATGCTCCGTGTCATACGTGCGATGGACCTACTCAAAGATACGAGTCTTTCCATAAGTGAGATTGCCTATCAGGTCGGTTATTCTAATATTTCGGCTTTCAGCAATACTTTTTTCCAACTGACAAACATCCGCCCTTCAGATTTTCGTTCTAAGTTACAGTAAGGCCGGGCTATCTTAATTCAATAAGGGATATTATTCTTTCGGAGCTTTAGGACAACATTGCGGATCCTTGGTACCAACAACAAAGCGATAATGACACAAAGCAGTATAACAAACATTACATCATAATAATCCCGCACCGCTCGTGCAAATAACTGCTGTTTGATTAACTTATTAAAAAGAAAATCTGATGCGTTTTTAGCCACATAGATATCGTTCCCGGCGTTTATATAAGTATTTTGAATATCCTGCCATACCGAAGGGATAAGCGGGTTTGTTTCGGTCAGCGTTTCGCGTAGTTTGTCGCGGATAGCTCCCTTTGTATAGAGCTGTAGTTGGTTATTAAGGGCAATGCTACTGCAGAATCCAACGAATCGGGCGAAGATACCTAATAGGGAGGCATATAGCGCCATCCCTTGTGGCGCTGCCGAAGCTGTAAAAAAAACAATTGGTACAAACAGCGCTCCAGTGGCAAGACCATAAATAAACATGGGTAGGATAAAATCTAAGGTCTCCCCTGCCACTGAGACAAACAGGAGCATATAGCCATAATACATGGCCATAATCATAAATCCCACAAGCATGAGCTGCATCAGATTCGTTCCACTTAATACAAAGCGGGCCGTCACAAACATGCTTAATAAGGTTCCGGCAATCACCGCGAGCCAGAGCGGGATTGTGTGTAGGGAATCGGTGGCCAAAACATTCTCCACATAGCTATAGGTCAGTCCAGTACTTCCCTTAAAGAGGTAGAAAATCACCAGTAATAATAGTCCCAATACAAAGTTTTTGGTTCCAAAAATGCGAAGGTCAATTAAAGGTCGTTTCAGTCGCATTTCCCGTAGGACGAATAAAATAAGCACAAGACCTAAAATAAGGCTTAGTATTTTAATGTAAGGATTATCTATCCAGTCCAACTGTTGCCCATATATAAGAATATATCCAAGAGCTAAGGTAATGTAGGTGTAATAGATATAACCAATCCAGTCGACCTGATATAGCGGTAGCTTTTTATGAAGCCTGGCGTTCGGATGCATGGTAATCAATACGGTTAGCCCAAGTAGTATAAGTAGCATGATAATGCCATAAAATAGCCAATTGAAATCCCTGACATACAGGATAGCGCTACAGAATATGGCATATAGTGGCACTGAAATCTGTATACCAGCATATAAAATTGTATAGCCGATTACCCTTGCTCTGGTCGACTCCAGCCGTGGAAAGATCAGATTGAGTACGATACCTGACAAAAGAGCACATGTAATCCCTTGTAAAAATTGGCCGATTAGAAAGATTGTCCAATTTCTGCTATAGAAGCAGATAAAGGTACATATCCCATTGATGGCGAGGGCCAGGAGCAAATAGCCTCGGGAAGCAAAGCGTTTTACGATGCGAACATCTAGCGCCAGGAAAGTTACGGTCGAGCCATAAATAACCACCATTCCGTATTGCATGGCCGTAGCATCGATACCGTAGAATCCCATAATGGTTACCGGGCTGCTATATAAGGCAAAACAGCAAAGTGATGTCATCAATATCGCAAAGATGACCGCCCGTGCGAGACCTTCCGAGACCCAGTGTTTAAATAAAGGTATTTTATGTGCTTGCATAGTTATTTCTTTAAAACATAAACATTGGCATTCATTCCGGGCGAGAGTTTAGATAGCATCTCCGAATTACCGGTCAATTTAATTCTGACGGGGATGCGTTGGATGATTTTTACAAAATTACCGGTGGCGTTATCCGGTGGCAACAACGAGTAACGTGCTCCTGTCGTTGGCGATAGCGATTCGATTACTCCAGAGAATACTTCTTCGGGGTAAGCGTCTGTTTCTATAGCAACCCGCTGTCCGATATGAAATGACTTGATCTGTGTTTCTTTGAAATTGGCGACTACCCATTTTTTTTCGGCCTCATTGAGCAAAAAAGCTAATGTTTGCCCCGGTTGCACAAGCTGTCCTTGTTGAATGGTTTTCTTACCAATACGACCATCAAAAGGTGCCGTTATTACGGTGTACCGAAGATCAAGTTCTTGTCGCTCCAATAGCGCCGTTTTGATATTTATTTCAGCGGCAATTGCAGCTCGCTGAGCTTGTATATCCTTGAGTCTTGATTTGGCGGCCTCCAGAGACGCTATTGTCTGGGCATAGTCAGATTGTTGGCTCAGGAGTGTTGTATTCACGAGGTCAAACTTTTGTTGTGTGGTCGATTCATCTGCCAGCAGGCTTTTATATCGTTCAAACTCTTTGCGTTGTTGCTCTAATTTTGCCTGGACCCCCATTAATTGTGCACTGATTACAGCAATGTTTTTGGATTGTGTCTCTTCACTTGCCGCCAAGATCGGCAGTTTCGCACGCGAACTTAACAACTCGGCTGCAGCGGCCTTCTGTTTGAGTCGATACTCATCTTTTTCAATCAATACAAGTGTATCGCCTTGATGTACCTGTTGGTTATCGTTGTAATAAATTTTACTGATATATCCACCCACTTTGGCACTTATGGGCGATAAGTAAGCATCTATTTGTGCATCATTTGTCTGCTCATACTGTAAATTTCGCCATAGGTATAGCATGGCCCAGCCCAGCATGCCCGTAAGCAAGACAATACCAAAGTACTTCGTGGAAGTGACCACGACCTTATCTATTTTATTCTTATTCATTATCTTATATATTTTAAAGTATCCCTGTTATCGCCAACAATTGGATGTGGCTTAGTTTTAATTCGACCAACGCAGATATGTGGTTAAACTTGGCTTCAAGCAATGCATTTTCTGCTTCTAACAGATCTGTCAGCAAGGATTCCTGATTGAGGTAACTGTTTTTGATGACCCGGACAGTTTCGGTGTTTTGCGCGATGTTTTTCTCAGCTGTTATTACCTGTTGTTGGGCCTGTTCGCGCTGCAGGAATGCATGTCTGATCTTCAGGTTAACCTCTTCCTGTTTGATCAGCATGACTGACTTTTGTTCCTCAATATGTATGTTGGCCTGTGCGACAGCATGTTTACTTTTGAATGCATTGTCAATAGACCATTGCATTTTGAGCCCCGTCTGCCCAAATCCCCATAAATTATTGCTATATGGATAGAATGAGATCTGCGGATAGGTGTAGTTATAGTTCGAGTATAAGTAGAGCTTTGGCCGTGTGGCAGATTTCACCTGCTTTAGTTTTAATTCACTGGTTTTGATCGTGGATTCAATGATTTTAAATTCCTGAGACTGTTGTTGGGCAATGCCAATATAATCACCGTATGTATGAACATCCTGCAGATCAGGGTTCAAGTCTTCTTGAAGTGCTATCTGGAGTGATTCCATTTCGTCGCGGCCCATGAGCACATTCAGTTTCTGTTTCGTAAGGTCAATTCTTTTGAGTACTTCAGACCGGCGGAGTTCTAAATTGTCCAATTTAACAGCGATTCGCAGCACATCACTCTTTAAGACAATTCCATTCTTGTAGAGATGTTCGATTGTCGATAGCTGGCGTTGTTCAGCGGATATTTCGGCAGAAATAAATTCCTTGAATTTCATGAATTTGTATAGTTCATAATAAGCGACAGCAGTTATATACTTTAGATTGTTGTGCTGCAATTCGTATTCAAATTGCATGGCCAACTTTTCTTCCTTTTTTAGCTGAATATTTCTTTTATCGAGGCCACCATTGTAAAGATTGAGGTTTAGGTTGTAACCCAGCCCATAGCCATAACCGGATACCGGCACATCCTGTGGAGCAGAGAACAGTCCTTCTGGATACAGGAGGAATTTAGTGTTGAGTTTAAAATCCCCGTTGAGAGAAATCGTAGGTAAATACTGATCTTTCGCCTCAATAATGGCAAGAGAAGCAGCTACACTCTTGAGACCCTGTAACTTTAGCTGGTGGTTATGGGAGGCTATTGACTCCCATATTTTTACCAGGTTCATAGGCTGTACCGTATCTCTTACCTGGCCGTTGGCGGACCGTAAAAAGAAAAATATGCCTACACTAATAGAAACAAATGAAAGATCCCACCTCATTTCTTTACTCCTTTAAAAACAACATGCTGTTGCTTGGCGCTATGCCGTTTTTCGGCATATTTCTTCCAAGTCCGCCTCAATTCATGGAGAACGACGGACAGATCCCCCATCGGAAATAGGGGGAACAGATACATACCTGCGTAATTGAAGTATAGCCTGTTCACTTGTCTATCGTCATCGGCAATCGGGTCAGCCGATTTCTCAGGGACGACTTTCGCAATAATTTTTTGTACTTTTTCTTTCATGATAACCTTGTTTAACGCTATTTGACAAAGTTATCGGGAAAGATGCTGTGGGATTTTATATAATTGGCCTAAATTTGGCCGAATCTGGCCAATATATTATTTCAGTTTTTGTTCCACTACCCGTAGGCGCTTTCGCCAGGTCATCATCTGAGGGTCGTCATAGATCGGGTCACCAAGATTGTCCAGCAATCCCAATGCTTTGGCTAAATTTTCACTTAGATCGGCAGATTTTCGGTTTGTTTTTTTCCACTCGCGCTGGTTCTCTTTGATCTCTTTTTCAAAAGCAAGGAGCGCCTTTTTTATGATCTGATGTTCTTTTTTGTAATCTTTTTGCTTACGAAAAAGGACCATCAATCGATTGTAGGCATCCACATTTAGCTTATCTTTTGTGATAATAGCCCTATAATCTTTTATTGCTTCTTCGGTACTACCTTCTGATTCCAATGATCTCGCCCTCTTCAACTGCGCATTAATGGAGATTCGTGTAGCCGTCGTGTCCACCATTTTTTATTGGATTGATTCATTGATATAACAAAACAGGGCTATCGATAGTTTATAAATACAAAATTTTTCAGGGAAGTGACGTTTACGGCATCTCGCAAAAGCTTTTAATCTATTCAAAGAAAGGCAAATAAATAAGAACACTATAATGTTCTCTTAGTAAAAACCTTATATTTACCTCTTATGTTCTTAATGAGATAAAATAAGTCCTATTAAATAACGTTATTGGGGTAAAGGACGGGATAAAGGAATTTATACATCCTACAGCTTGGATTTGTTCATCTACGCCAATAGGCCGGATCAGTTTAAAATATCAATATGAAACATTACTACCTAGTTACACTTATCATCGGAATATTGGCGATGTCGGGATTAAAAGCACAGGAAAATACCAATTTAATTAAATTAAATATCTTGCCATTGGCGGTTGGGAATGTTGCGTTCGAATATGAAAAGGCGATTCAACAACGCGTATCACTAAATGCGACATTAAGTCTTCGTCCTAAATCTGGGCTTCCCTTCCGCTCGATATGGGAATCTGCCATTGATGATCCAAGTGACATTCTGGGTGGAGCGAAATTTGGGGCATTTTCCTTTACACCGGAAATACGCTTTTATCTCGGTAATAATGATGCTTTCAGAGGATTCTACTTTGCTCCTTTCGTAAAATATGCACGTTATAGCCTTAGCACCATACTGTCGGTTGAAGAACCAGATTACCAAAAGGAAGTTCCGATTTCGGGTGCCTTGAATGCCTTGACAGCTGGACTAGCTATTGGTAGCCAATGGCGTCTCGGCGAGCATATCTATCTAGATTGGCGAATTATTGGTCCCAACTACGGATTTAATAACGGTACCTTTGAGGGGAAAACCCAATTAAATACTGATGAACAAGAGGAACTGCGTAAACAGTTGGAGGATTTTGACATTGATGTGTTAGACCTCAAAAAAGAAGTTGATTCCGAAGGAGTCACGCTGAAGACGAAAGGCCCATTCGCTGGGATTCGTACCGCCTTATCCTTGGGTTATCGATTTTAGTGGCGATCGACTTCGTGCATATGGCTATCCTCCCGATCTTTCTCAGTTATTTTTCAGTCTATTCGCTACATTATAGCGTTATATTTTCTCATTTGCAATGCTCAAGGTAGCATATTAAAAGTATTCGGAGCAAAAAAGGTATTTTTATATTACGCCCCTTTTTTGTTAATTACTGAGGTGATTTTTTGTTTTTTGAATGAAATATCACTATTCAGAACAAAAAAGCTATCCTTTTCTCTACAAAATTCTTGATAATATTTGATTTTTTGATTTTATATCTTATTTATTTCTGATTTAATGGGTTTATTTTTATAATATACTTTCTATTAGGTGTTTTTAGTTATTTAATATCTTTATTTTCATCATATTATTTATTATTTACTCGTTTTTTTATAATAATATATATTGATATTTATTTTTTATGAATATATAATATGATATATATCATATTTTTTGGTAAATTTGATTGAAATATTGTATTAATAATATGATTTACGTGTAAAATATATTGTATTATCTATTATATTTTATGTTTTTGTCAATTTCATAAATAAAAATATGTTAAATATGAGTGATTAGTGTGTTATAAATAGTTTTGGTTATCCAAAAATAGATTATAATGAGGTGATTTAATATAAGAAGTACTAAAAAACAAAATATTGCTATGTAATTACCATTTTCATCAACCATAAACTTACAAAACCATGAACCAACAACTTCAGCCACTTGACAAGCTCCGTGTCTTTTCTTTCAGAGGCATACAGATGCGCACCTTTCACATTACTTGGATTACATTCTTTTTCTGTTTTTTTGGGTGGTTTGGCGTTGCGCCACTCATGCCATTGGTCCGCGAACAACTTGGACTGAGTAAAAGCGAAGTCGGTAATATCATTATCGCTTCTGTTTCCGCTACTATTGTTGCACGATTATTTGTTGGAAAAATGTGTGACACTTTGGGACCAAGGATTTCCTATACCATCCTCTTGGTGGCTGGTTCTATTTCTGTCATGCTTATCGGTCTGAGTAATAGCTACGAATCATTTTTATTGTTTAGATTTTTCATCGGTATTATTGGTGCTTCGTTTGTGATTACTCAATTTCATACGTCAATGATGTTTGCGCCCAATATCATTGGGACAGCAAATGCCGTGACCGGCGGTTGGGGAAATCTTGGTGGGGGCGTTACCAATTTAGTTATGCCGCTTATAGCAGCTACATTTGCTGGAATGGGCTTTGTGAGTCATTCAGATTCCTGGCGAATCGCAATGGTAGTTCCTGGAATTATTCTACTTATCATGGCTTGGATTTACTACCGTTATACGACAGATACGCCTAATGGTAACTTTAATGACCTTCCTGCAGACACAAGGTCCTATTCGAAAAAAAATGGTTCATTTTTGCTTGCATTAAAAGATTATCGAGTCTGGGTACTCACTCTTGCTTATGCGGCCTGTTTCGGAATAGAAATCACTGTAGACAATGTGGCAGCAACTTTTTTTATTGATCGTTTTGATACGGGCATCATTGTGGCGGGAGCATTGGCCAGCATATTTGGCGGTATGAATCTTTTTGCCCGTGCATTGGGCGGTATGGTAAGTGATAAAGTAGGAAAAACTTATGGGATCAAGGGCAAGGGGGTACTCCTTGGTATATTATTGCTTTTAGAAGGAATAGGTATCAGCCTTTTTTCCACATCCAACACCTTGGTGCTAGCAATTATTACCATGCTGCTTTTTGCCCTCTTCCTAAAGATGGCAAACGGATGTACTTACGGCATTGTGCCTTTTATCAACAAGGATAATATCGGTAGTGTAAGCGGGATTGTCGGAGCTGGCGGCAATATCGGTGCGATGTTGGTTGGCTTTCTTTTCAAATCCGAGACATTGAGTTATGCTGACGCTTTTCAATACATCGGTATCGGTGTGTTCTTGATCGGATTCACAGTTTTACTTGTCCGTTTCCGCCCGAAAAGCCAAACAGCTATTCAAGCTGTCTCGTTAGAAGTGCAAAACTAGTATGTTGGTATGAACAAAAAATTGAACAACGTTTACAAAAGCACTTGCTGCTACTGCGGAGTAGGCTGTGGGGTAGAAATAACCGTAGAAAAAAATCAGCTGATTTCTGTTGCTGGTGATACACAACATCCAGTAAATCAGGGGAAGCTATGCAGTAAAGGAATGAATTTGCAGTATACGGTAAATGACCGCTCTGATAGGTTGCTTTATCCGCAAATGCGTTATCATCGCTCTGCTCCCCTACAGCGTGTTTCCTGGGATGACGCGATGGAACGAACAGCGGCCGTATTTCGTGCCCTGATTGCAAAATACGGCCCCGACTCTGTCGCATTCTATGCCTCAGGGCAATGTCTCACCGAGGAATATTATATTCTTAATAAGCTCGTCAAAGGGTTTATCGGCACAAATAATATTGATACAAACTCTCGTTTATGCATGAGCAGTGCAGTTGCAGCATACAAAAAGACACTGGGCGAAGACAGTGTACCGATCTGCTACGATGATATCGAAATCGCAGACTGCTTTTTGGTCACAGGTGCCAACCCTGCATGGTGTCATCCTATCCTTTGGAGGCGTGTCGAGGCCCATAAAGCCAAGAATCCAGCCACCAAAATTATTGTTATTGATCCCCGGGTTACCGATACTTGCGCCTTGGCAGATCTACATTTGCAGATCAATCCCGGAACAGACATTGTCCTCAACTATGCATTGGGAAGATTGCTCATTGAGCAGGGAGATGTGGATCTTGATTTTATAGAACATCATACCGAAGGTTACGCGCAATACAAAGAACGGGTCTTTGAGCGCACCTTGTTGGAATCTGCAGCGATTTGCGGTGTTGCAGCTGAAGATATCGAACGTGCGGCCAGTTATATCGGCGAATCCAAAGGCTTTTTGAGCATGTGGACAATGGGACTCAACCAGAGCGTGGTGGGTGTCAACAAGAACCTAAGTCTGATTGCGCTTAACTTGATCACTGGAAAGATTGGTAAACCTGGGAGTGGCCCATTTTCCCTTACTGGACAGCCCAATGCCATGGGGGGCCGAGAAGTCGGCGGCTTGGCCAATCTTCTGCCAGCTCATCGGGACATGGACAACAAAACGCATCGCGACGAACTGCAGCAATTCTGGTCCGGTACGATCATAAGTGGAAAGCCCGGGCTTACGGCTACAGAGATGTTTGAAGCATTGGCAGATGGGCGCCTCAAAGCTATTTGGATACTTTGTACCAATCCATTGACCAGTATGCCCAACGTACGTTTGGTCGAAAAGGCCTTGCATAAAGCCAAATTTGTCGTTGTGCAAGAGATCTCCAATAAACCTCAGACTTTAGCCTTTGCCGATGTTATTCTTCCCGCTGCTGCATGGGCAGAGAAAGAGGGTACAATGACCAACTCGGAACGAAGGATCAGTCACCTGCATAAAGCTATAGACCCACCTGGTGAAGCTCGCCCAGATGCGGAAATCTTTTCACTATTTGCAGAGAAAATGGGCTTTAAGGGCTTTGCATATCAAACACCCCAGGATATCTATAAGGAACATGTGCAATTGACTGCCGGGACAAACATCACGGTACAGGGCTTGAATTATACGCTTATTGACAGCCTGAATACCGTGCAGTGGCCTTTCAACGTGGATCAGAAAAAGGGAACTGCGCGTTTATTCGTGGACAACAAATTCCATACGGTAAGCGGCCGTGCACAATTGCATAGCCCGCCAGTCCAGTATCTTAGCGAAATGCCTGACCTGAATTTCCCGTTTATTCTCACCACCGGTCGCATACGTGACCAATGGCATACCATGTCAAAAACCGGCAAAGTCAGTAAACTCAACCAACACATTCAAAATGCATTTTTGGAAATTCATCCAAGCGATGCAGCATCGCTTGATCTCAGGGATGGTCAATTGGCTAATATCTACTCCCTTCGTGGAGAGGTTCGTGTCAGGGCACGTGTCAGCAACAGCATTAAACCTGGCGTTGTGTTCCTTCCGATGCATTGGGGGAAAATATTGGGATCCGACCTTAATCGGGCCAACAATCTAACAAATGATTTAGTTGATCCCATCTCCAAAGAGCCCGACTTCAAATTCTGTGCGGTGCGTGTTGAAAAACATATTAAGAAAAAAGAGCGTATCGTTATTATTGGCGCAGGCGCAGGTGCGCATGGTTTTGTTCGGTCATTTCGCGAGTTGAACGGAGACGATGAGATCGTTATCTTTAGCAATGAAAATTCACCTTTTTACAATCGCGTCATGTTGCCCCATTACATCAGTGGCGAACTCAAGTGGGAACAACTCGTCAAGATGCAAGATGCTGAAGAAGCTGCATTAAAAATACAGCATATTCGTGCTGTACAGGTTACTGCTATCGATCGTGACAATAAGTGTGTCTACGATTCCAGGGGAATAAAAACCAACTATGATGTACTGATTCTCGCTACCGGCAGTCGGCCTGGCCTGCCCAGGCATGTGCCGCAACTGCCCGGCATTTTTACGATGAGGAGCCGAACGGACGCTGACCGTCTCAGTAAATATCTTCCGAAGGAGGCGCATGTTGTTATCGTCGGTGGTGGCTTATTGGGGCTGGAAATGGCAGCCTCACTTCGTGAAAACGGAACAAAGATTACCATTATACAACGGGTTTCGCGTTTTCTAAATAGACAATTGGATCCATTGGGAAGCCAGCTCCTCCATGAGCAGATGGTAGACCTTGGTTGCGATATATTTTATAACGATGAAGTGCAACTCTACTGCGGGCGCAATAAACTGACTAAAATTGAATTAAAAAGTGGTCGACAGATCAAATGCGATGCCGTCATTTTGGCCATTGGTACTACCCCTAATATCGAATTGGCTAAAGAGGCGAATTTGCTGTGCCAACGCGGCGTAGTTGTCGATCAGCATATGAAAACTAGCGATCCAGCAATTTATGCCATCGGTGAGATTGCCGAGTTTGAAGGTACACTTTATGGTATAACGGCAGCAGCCGAAGAACAGGCTGCTGTAGTCGCCAACTACCTTCAAGGTGATATCAGTAGCTATTATAAAGGGAGCTTATTTATGAATATTATCAAGATTCAAGGTTTTGACCTATGCAGTATTGGCTTGGCTGAAGCTCCAAATGAGGAATATGAAGAAATTGTCTTTATTGATAAAGCCAAGAGATATTATAAAAAGTGTATTATCCACAGCGATAGACTTGTCGGTGCCATACTGATTGGTGACAAAAACGAATTTCTCGAATTCAAAAACTTGATCGCAAATAGAATTGAATTGAGCGAAATGCGTTTACAGCTTTTACGCAGCGGGACAGCCAAAGAAGCAGTTTCAGGTAGATTGGTATGTTCCTGTAGTCAGGTTGGTGAAGGTAATCTGATCAGACGAATGAGCGATGGATGTACTGATTTTCAAGAATTATGTACTTCTACAGGAGCGGGCACGGGTTGTGGTTCGTGCCGACCGGAAGTGAAGAGCATTCTAGAGAACTATATTACCGATAACGAAAAGGAGGCACAACTTTATGCAAAGTAATACAATTAACACGGAGCAATTTGTTAAAATTAATCTTACGGGTGGTGCAATCTCTACGGGCGAACTCGCCAATCTATTGGAGCCTTTAGCTGAAGCCGGTATAAAGGAAGTTAAGTTTGGTAGCCGGCAGCAGCTTTATTTCCGTGTTAACGATGCTCAGTTTGAAGATCTGGAATATACCCTGCTCAGTTTGGATTTTCATTATGAACTTGGACATGACATTCATCCAAATATTGTTAGCTCCTATGTCGCTGACGGTATTTTCAATCAGAGTGCATGGATACGGGAAGGGGTATATAAAGATATTTTGGACAGTTTTGATTTCAACCCCAGATTAAAGGTAAATATTGTCGACGCTAGCCAGTCTCTTGTACCCTATTATACCGGTAATCTCAATTTCATCACCTCTGAGCTTAGCAATTATTGGCACCTACAGCTTCGGTTTCCAAAAAGCAGCTTATTTTATACCTGGTCCACCCTGGTGAATACCGACGATATTGCGATGCTAAGCCAATTGTTGGAGCCAATGATGTTCGGGATGTCAGTCAAAAACGCGAACGACGGACAGCAACTCGGGCAAAAATTGGAAGAGTTAGCAACTGCATCCGGAAAATTTCTGTTTCAACCAGTAGGACAACCCTTTTCGGAACCGGCCTTTAAGCTCCCCTATTATGAAGGTTTCAATGCTTATCAAGATCGATTATGGTTGGGCGTCTACAGGCGTTCCGAAACGTTTTCAATTGCTTTTTTACGTGATATATGCAACCTGTGTCTACAACATAGGATCGGTCAATTGTATACCACTCCGTGGAAATCTATTATTATCAAGGATATACAGCCTGCTACCCGTTCATCCTGGGATCTTATATTGGATCAGCACCGGATCAATTTACGCCATGCGCTCAACGAGCTCAATTGGATGACCGATGATTTTGATCCCAGCGCCTTAGCTATCAAGCAGGAACTAGTACATCGGATGAATTGGTTGGATATTCGGACCTACAAACTCAGTTTTGGTATTAAAATGCAGCCCAAAACTGGTATTTGGGGATCTATAATTTTACGTTTCATCAGCGCTACTGAGCATAAATCCTGGTTTGAAGTGCAGCATACACGGGACTTTAACCCCAATTCGCGGGATTTTCTCACCTACCGAAAACCTGTGGAGCGCGCCCAACTTATCGATGTCATTTTGGACTTATGTGAGGATTTTTATAAATTTCAAAGCAAATTGGCCACACAGCAGTTAAGTGAAATCCCACCAGCTCAGGTTTCTGAAGAACCTGTCAGTTTAATTACGCTTTATCAATGTCAAGCTTGTCAAACAATTTATGACCCAACATGGGGAGATAGTACACAAGACATTGTTGCTGGTACTTTATTTGACGAGTTACCCGCCACCTACTGCTGCAGCATTTGTGAGAGTGGTAAGTTAACCTTTAGCAAGGTACTGATAAAATAAGGTGGCTCATAAACATAGTCCTCGGCGTAATTGTTGCCTATATTGCTTTCAGAACGACAGGTGCTAAAAAGGACATCGACATACCACAAGTATGGTACAGCGAGACCTGCTTTTTCTATCAGCGTTAGCTGCCAGGAATTGAATAATTTGTCGATAAAGATGGACTTTAACTGGGATGTTATTCGTGGTGATGACAGTAGTTAAAGCCTTATTAAAAAATCTTTGAGTGCCTTCAAGAAATCTTCTGGGCATGAAAAGTGTACGTTGTGATCAGCACAATCAAATAGCTGATGTTGTACCAAATCAGGGTGTAGAGATTTTAGTTGCCTATTACCTTCCTGTGCGTCAAAAGAATCATTTTCACCAATGGCATCTATTAGCAATATTGGGACGCGCAATGAACGGTAAGTTGCAATTGGATTTACCCTTGCAATGGAAGAAGCATATCGGCTAATTTTCGAAGGTGTATTTAATACCTGAACATAATGTGTGCTATCCTGCATATTCATGTATTCATTGAGACCATGGTATAAAAAGCTATTGTTGTCTTTATGTTTTATAAAACCAAAAATCTGCCATTGCTGTGCTGAGCCATCAATCTGATCTATGTTTTTATAGATTTCAAAGTCTGATCTATAGACATCAAAGAGCAATCTTTGAACTTCTATTGGTGGTTCCAACGACTCAAAGAAGCTCTTTATTTGAGCTGCATCCATTTGTTTAAATAAAGATTTGAAATGGACCGAACCACCGTCCTCCAGCACCAACGCATTCACCCGATCGGGATACTTATCATAAAACGCTGTCGCGAGGTAACCGCCCCTTGAGAACCCTCCCACTACTGCATTCTTAATTTGCAGTTCATCCATCACTGCTGCCAGATCATCGGCAAAATCCCAGAAATCCAGGTCGCGATCAGGTATCGTTGTTAATCCATGACCATAATGATCGACAGACAAAACACAGTAACCTGCCTTGACAAGCGATTCTGCAAAGGGATAAAAGTCATAGGCAGACAATAAACTTCCCGGTAACCAGACAAATACTTTGTCTGTATTACTGCCCCATCTGAGATAAGAGATACGGTGATTGGCACCCTGGACGGTGCCCCTATGCTCTTTTTCAAATCTATGGAAAGTGTTTTGGGCTAGTTTATATTTTTGATACAGAGCAGTATCCATGACCTGCGCATGGACGGATGAAACAAATAGTAGGATGCCAACAATGAGATTGCTAATATGACGCATGCAAAGTAAATAACGGATTGTAAATTTTTGCATAAAGTTAACTAATAAATACATCCGGATAAAAGTAAAATTTTGGTTTCTATACAGCTAATTGAGCCAGATTGTTTAGCATCTTTAAACAGTTTTACCTAAGAGCAGTGGATTGTTAAATCCCTGTTTTCATGGATTTTTCTACTTGTTTATTTGTCGTAGTTTTAGCGTATTGATCTAAATAAATAAACGGCTTATTTGAGATAGAATATACGATGAAACAATACACTTTCAAATATCAAAACAGCAGCGGACTTCTCTATCTACTACTCGTGCTCGCTGGAATACCATTGGTCACCATGCTGCTGACTGTATGGCTTATGGAGTATGTACAATGGATTTTTTGGCCTAATATGATAATAATGGTCTGCCTGATGGGGCTAGGAATCTGGCGGTTTGTGAAAAAATCCAGAGCAATAGATACCATCAGTCTGGATGAGGAAGGGTTTACATCTCTTAGTTATGGGCGTATTCTTTACCAAGATATACACAGTATACCACCCTATGGTCCGCTTCAGGCACCCCCACCATCCATGCGGATCAAACTCAATAATGGGAAAAAGCTGGTTTGGCTTTTCAATCCGGACCACCCAAAATCTGCCGCTGAGGCCATTATCTTTACCGCGTTCAGGGCGGAACTTTTATATCGTCTGGAGCAGCGGGCATTAGCTCCTCAAGCTGAGCCTCCCGAAGAAAATGCCACCGCCAGCGATGTCGTTGTAGATAACAAGCACAACAATACCGCAAAAGCGCTTGTCTCTCAACTTGAAGAATCTAAAAAACGTGATTATAAGTACATCGCTATTCCGATATCAGCCGTATTTGCAGTCGTGATGCTTTTTCGAACTTGCGGTGCTGATTTTATTCAGCAACAGCGGGACAGAGAATCGGCAGGTTTTCGAGATGCTATTCTCAGCATGGAAACAACCTATGAAAATAATGTACAGAAAGCCAAAGAAGTTGCCGCAGAATACGCCCTTGCGTTCGGCCCAGTATTTTTATGGACCAACGATCCCCAGGCTTCAGTAGCGTTTAGTCCCCATATCGCGAAGGATCCCTATGGTGTCGAAATCAATGTGATTGGCCTGCGCCATGCAGAAGACAATAAATTATTGGAGGAGTATATCCGACATCCCGATAGTGTGGATTACGACTTAACGGTGATCAATCCATCCGCCAAATTTTATGCTGTGATGAACAAGAGCGTATTTAGCGAGGACGATAGTTTAACCATGCCAATTTACCTTACAGTGTATAATCCCAAAGAATCTTTGCCTACGCCATTTGGTCGGCATGCGGTAGATTCGACGTTTAGGCCCATCCGGTACAGTACATCTATTGCAGTGCCACGTGCTGAGGACCCCAAAGAGGATATACTCGATAATATGGACTTTGCTTCAGTCCGTTCTATACTCCAAAAATACAAAGGGACTTACTTCTATATGGCTGCGAAAGAACAAGATGGTCTACCAGCTCAACAATTTGAAAAAATAAAAATGCTGGTTGTACAAAACTTTAAAAAGCACAACATTAATATAAATCAATTCATAAGTAAACAATGTAACGCGAGGTAGTAACTTTTATTTATCCAGGCTGGCCCATAAAATATAGCCGCTAGATACCTTTCGCTGGCTGTGGCGATAATTGATCTGAATTGTTTTTTTGAAACCCTATTGTATTAAAAACAAGAAAGGCAGATTATGTCATGATCTGCCTTTTACTTTTATCAGTCCTTAGGTATGTACCTTTTTATTGTTCCCCATTGTTACGAATCCATTTTACAATTTATAGGAGAGCGTTGCGACAAAGTTTCGTTTCTGCTGTGGATTGACAGACCAATAACCAATATAGTACTGTTTATTGTTTATGTTGTTCACGTTGAAATTTATACGGAATCTATTGAATGAATAAAAGATACTTCCGTTCAAGAGCGTATAACTTGGGAGCTCAAAAACGCCTGTCACACTATTATCTATCACCTTGTATTTTCCACCATAGTTCCCTCCTATTCCGAAGCCCAAATTCCGAAGTTTACCTTGCTGAATCTGGTAGCTACTCCAAAAATTCGCCAAGGTATTTGGGCCCTGACCCCCAGGTGCGCGTCCTTTTTCATTGTAGAAATCGTTTCCATTACCGGCTATTATTTCTATGTTATTATAACTAAATCCGGCCTTCAATGAAAGCCCTGGAAAAGGTAATGATTCTATATCAAAATCGACACCTTTGCTCTGTACTTTACCACCTTGTACCGATCCTGTTGGTGTGCTGTACACCCTATTAGCAACAGTAATGTCATATAAAGCCAGTGTTGTCCAGAGTTTATTCTTTATCAAGCTTGCTTTCGTACCGAATTCCCACTGATTGGCCCGCTCTGGTTTAAATGATTGCACTCCTGTTTTTACGTTATTATCATCGTATGTGATGCTGGGTGCAACATTATAAAAGGCATTCATGTAATTCGCAAAGATGGAGACTCTATCTTTTACGGCTTGATATACAATACCAAATTTTGGCGAAAGTGCCCATTGGCTGTAGTTGTCATTTGTATTGGAAACATCCCCTTTTGAGTCAAAATAATCTGCCCGCAAACTCACCATCAATGATAACCTGTTTGTTACATCCAATAGATCAGATGCGTATAGGCTAAATGAGCTATTCTTGATATGCGAAGGATCCCCCGCCTGCGTACCTGCCAGTAACTTGTCAATAGCCTCTTTGCTTAGCGCCACGGGTTCCAATACGGCAGAGTTTTCGCCCAAGGGACCTTTAATTTCTCCCTGTGGAGTTACCCGACGGCCTACTGCCCAACCCGATCCGTTTTCTTTTATATCTCTTGAGAAATAATCAACGCCGACCAAAAGCCGATTTCTTAACCCTGCCAACTTAAAATCGCCATTAAAATTCTGTTGCAGATCATATGTGCTGGTTTTTTGATTTTCATTATGGAAATATTGATCGAAGAGATTACCTTGGTTGCCCCATATATAAGTATAGATTCCATCCGCCTTTACTTTTCCAAATGAAACAACTGTCTGTGAATTCCATTTCTCATTGATTTTATAAAGCACTTCGCCCTGGATATTGGTTCGCGGATTTTTAATCGTTAAATCATTACCTGTAAAGGAAAGTTTTGGGTCAAGGTTGAGCTCCGCAATATTTTTAAAGGTAAGCGCTGCTACCCTGTCCGAGTGAAAGAAGACCGGCGGGACGGCTCTTTTCATTGCAAGAAACTCGGTCATTAAATTGACGGTGAGCCGATCATTTACCTGATAAGTCAGCGTTGGTGCAAAATAAGCAGAGCGCTTAAAACCGGCATCTTGAAAGCTATCTTCTTGATGCAGCGCAGAGTTAATCCTTATCGCGAGGGTTTTGTTTTTATTTAAGACACCGTTGACATCAATTGTTTGCCTAAACAAGTTGTTGCTACCATAGTTAAAGGAAACTTCGCCACCATCGTCAAAATAAGGTTTTTTTGTGATGGTATTGATGACACCACCATACCCATAAAAACTTGCCCCGAATAAGGTTCCGGAAGGACCTTTTAATACCTGAATTTCCTCTATGCCAGCTGGATCGAGGATGCCGCTTGACAGGCCAGGCAAGCCATTTACAAGATTACTCTGGGCTTCAAAACCACGTAAGGAAAAATAGGCGCCACCATCGCCTGCTCTACCGGTTGATTCCCATGTTCGGCTCAGGCCTGAAACATTGCGGATCAATGCGTCATCAAAATTTGTAATGGCCTGCTGTTTTAAAATTTCGTGGGAGACTGTACTATATACCTGTGGATTCTCTATATTGCTCAAGGGCATTTTGGCTACGGAACTTACGGTTTTGTTTATTTTGAAAGCAGACACCAATACCTCTTGTAGTTGTGCGTAATTTTCATTTAAAATAAAATCCGCCACGGAAGGCCTATTATTTTCAAGGATTACTTCCTTTTCAATCGGATTTAAGCCTGTAAAGCTAGCAATTACCTGGTAAGTACCCGCTTTCAATTTATCAAACTTATAATTTCCATTCTTATCGGTCCGGGTCTGTCGATTGATTCCTGTGATGGTTAAGTTTACCGACTCCGCCGGATTCCCATCAATTGTCGTTATTTTGCCATAGACACTAGCTGTCTGCGCATTGGCGGCAGTCGTAAGCGAAAGAATCGCTATTGCAATAGGTATAGATCTGGTTCTCATAAAAAAAATTATGGAGCCGAATATAGGATTTAGAATTGTTTTTCTGAAATTACTTAGACTAATTATAAATAATAGTTTTTATTCTACGATCAACCGAAAGCTAAATAAGAGGCTACTAAATATATGCACTGCCCTACCCAACATAAAAAAAGCACATTATTGGGCCACTATTACTTTGGACAACAAGAGTAAATTCCTTAGATATTTATCCAAGAGAATATAAATTATTGATTTTCGATTGTAACAATGTGAACTTAAACGATAGGTTTCTTGGATCTTTCAGAAAAAGTACACTTCTTCTGAAAGATCCATAGAGTCGCATCTATAGCTCAATTTCTAATCGCATTTCCAATAGATTTGGCTTAAAGCCAGCTTTGCTATACGCAATTATCGCACTATCATTTTGGTCATAAACCTGAAGTCTAACTTCGGATATTTTTCTGTGCTTTGCCCAATTTACGAGCGCTTCTAGGATTAATTTATTGATACCCTGCCCACGGTAGTCAGGCCGCACATACATAAACCCCAGATGGACATATTGTGCATATTTTTGGAAGGCTTTAGCATCCACTATTTTCGCATAACCGGATCCCACGATCTGATCGCCGATCGTCGCAACCAAGACTTCCGCTTGGGGCGATTTTATTAATTCCAACAAATCATAGTAATGAATCTCGCCTTCTTTTAAAGTGCTATCATACGGTCGTTCTGCTGCTACTATTCCCTGTTCAAATTCTAGTAAAACATTGATTTCATGCTCTTGTGCTTGTCTGATTTTTACTTCCATTCCTGATATTTTTTGATTATTTGTGATGATATACAACCTTTTTCGAGTCATAAGCAGTTGTTGCAATATACAAAAATCGATGATCCTAAGGCCCCAATGAAATGTCAATAGTCTGTAAATTGCTGTAACAGTCTATGCCTGTTACAAAAGTAAATTGGACAATCGATTGCATGCAATTTATTTTCGAAATATGTAAATCGTTTGATAAATTGACTGTGAACAATTAAAAATAAATTATGAAAAAAATCAAATTTGTGGCACTCCTCGGTGCTGCGCTGGTCTTTTTTGTCTCCTGCGAAAAGACTCTTGAAAAAACGGCGGACGAAGAAGCACTATCCCTACGGGCGGCTACACCCGGCCCTAACGGTTATGAGGTTCCACTGGGGGGCAATGCCTTTGTGACATCGGCACCTTCCGGCGCTGCTGAGGTTATCAATAGCAATGGCCTAGCGAATTGGACCAATTCAAACAGCATCGTGAGCACCTATGCCAAGCTGCCACAAGCCGGTACGTTGACCGTAAAAATTCGAGCCAAAGTATTACCTAATGGTGATAGCAGCGTGGTTAAGTTGACAATCAATGGTGTTAGTAAGCAAGTAAGGCTCAAGGGCGGTACTACCAAAGACTATGCAGTCGGGAGTTATATACTTGATGCCGGCGGCTACGTTAAAATGGACCTTCAAGGCGTTTCCAAAACCGGGGGGTACTTTGCAGACGTGTCACATTTAATTTTGAGTGGAACAGCTACCACGGGAACCGTCATTTATAGTGACAACAACGTCGATAATACCTACTATTGGTCCCGTCGTGGCCCCTCCTGTCATCTAAGCTATACCGTACCTACCAACCAGCAGGTTTCTTATTACTATAGTGAAATCAATGTTCCTAGTGGTGAGAACAAAATAGGTTCTTACTTTATGGCTAACGGATTTGGCCAGGGCTATTTTGGCATGCAGGTCAATTCAGCGACCGAGCGCCGTATTTTGTTCTCTGTCTGGAGTCCATACAGTACCGACAATCCGGCAGAAATACCTGTTGAAGACCGGATTACGCTCAACCGCAAAGGTGCCAATACGATTACTGGCGAGTTTGGTGGTGAAGGATCTGGCGGGCAGAGTTATATGAAGTACAGCTGGACCAGTGGTAAAAGCTATAAATTTTTACTTAAAGGTGAGCCAGACAGTAGTGGTGCCACCGATTTTACCGCCTGGTTCAATGATCCCTCGGTCAACAGCTGGGTGCTTATTGCGAGTTGGAAAAGACCCAAGATCGCAACTTACTTAACCAACTTCCATAGCTTCCTAGAAAATTTCAATGCAGATAATGGTTATTTGGGGCGTTCAGCAGATTATAAAAATCAATGGGTACGGACGGCATCAGGTACCTGGATGCCAGTGGTTCAAGCCAAATTTACGGTGGATGCAACCTACTCCAGCAATCAGCGCATCGATGCGATGGGTGGTACCACTGGTAGTAGCTTCTTTCTTAAAAATGGTGGGTTTTTCAATACTGTCGTTAATCCTGGTACATTATTTACGGTAAATAATGGAAATACTGCACCAGCGATTGACCTTACCACACTGCCCTAAGTAAGAGAAAAGTAGTCAACTGCTAACTAAAACAATGGGCAGGGAGGCACAGTTACAAGCCTCTCTGCCCCTTTTATTTGCCTTATTGGCTTCTAAGCGGTGTAACAAAGCCTCCGCGGCGCTGTTTGAAGGATACACATTTGTTTCATGAAAAGATCAAAAGAAATTCTTAAGGTAAACGATTTATGCAAACAGTTTGTTCATTAAAAAAAAGAACTATGAATACCAAACTGAAACTTGCTATCGCCGTGATTACCGGAGCGGCATTGATTTTTTTTAAACGCCGCAAGGAGAGATTAAAAAATAGCGAACAGTCAAAAACTGCTCAAAAAAAATCCAATAATGGACAGTCAAGCAAACCCGTCGGTTACCGGCCATTTAAAGACCTGGCAGAGGAAAATATGCCCGATATTGTGACACTACAGCGTGCTAATCCACAGTCGTTTACGGATGGAAAACATATTCCCGCGTCAAGTTCTCCCCAGTCTGTGGCTTATCATCCTAAGGGCAATAGACATCATTAAGGTATGCAATGGCCAATGGTGCAAAAATGCCAGTCCTTTATCAAATGAAAATTCCCCTCTGTTGCCGGTGATAATACGATGATACTTGCCAGGCCCTCCCCCAAAAGTGGTTGTAGCATCTGTTTCGCCAAGATTTAATTTATAGGTAGCTTTAATCAGAACGGTCTACCATATTAGGAATTGCATCGTTGATATGGTCAAAACCAATTGGCAGATTATGTTTTATTTGAATAGTAAAACAGGAGATTTTGTGATGTATGTCACAACAAATTATAAGGTGAAATAAGGAAATTTGTGCTGACAAAAAATAAAATGATAACGATATGAAAGTAAAACATCTCCTTAAACAAATGGGTATATTTTCCGTCCTATTGATGCTTACAGTAACGCAGTCCCGTGCAACAAATATGGAAACAAATTCCCCATCACAGCCAGAAGTTGCTGCAAAACCAAAAATATTGTTTGTGGTAACTAGCCATGATTCCAAAGGGAATACCGGTGAAAAAACAGGCTACTATCTCGGCGAAGTATCGCATCCCTGGGAGGTATTGACGGAGGCCGGTTATGAGATTGATTTTGTTAGTCCTCAAGGCGGCAATCCGCCTGTGGATGGATTTGATCTGACCGACCCTGTTAATAAAAAATTCTGGGAAGACAAGCACTATCAGAATAAAATCAGCCATTCACTCAAGCCATCGCAGGTAAAACCTGAAGAATATAAAGCCATCTTTTATGCCGGTGGGCATGGCGCGATGTGGGATTTTCCTTCCGATTCGCAACTAGCAACTATAGCCGCCAAGATTTACGAAGCGAATGGCGTTGTCGCTGCTGTATGCCATGGTCCGGCCGGTCTGACCAATATCAAGTTGAGCAATGGTGAATATTTGGTGAAAGGCAAAAAAGTAAATGGTTTTACCAATGAAGAGGAACAACTCGTCAAGCTTACCGATGTCGTCCCTTTTTTATTGGAAGATAAGCTAAAGGCAATTGGTGGCCTTTATGAAAAATCCGGACCTTGGCAGCCACATGTTACCGTAGACGGCAGGTTGATCAGCGGCCAAAATCCCCAGTCAGCCAAAGCTGTAGGTGAAGCTATCGTGAAAGCGCTGCAGAACGCAGGTTAATAGCTGAAAATCAATTTCAACTTTGTGACACAAATAGAAGGCCGTAACTCTGTTACGGCCTTCTTTCCATTGCCCCTTTACTTTATCTATTTATTGATAACCTTCGTTTTGCGTAAACTCATCTTTATTTGTAATGGCGTCTAGCTGAGCCTGTGGTATTGGCCGTACTCGGTGATAATCCTGGATATAGGTGGCGATATCCGGGTTGTGCGCTTTGACGCGTTCGACTAATTTTCCGGTACGTTTGAGGTCAAACCAACGGATCTGTTCACCAGCAAATTCCCGCGCGCGCTCATCAAGGATAAAATCGAGCGTAACTTGACCCGGTGTGATCTTCATCTTTTCCTCCCAACCAGGTTGTGCTGCCCGCGTGCGCACAATGTTTATCCAGTGTGCTGCAGAATCCCGGTTACCCAGATTTAATTGCGCCTCCGCCGCATTGAGATAAAGTTCTGCAAATCGGATGGCAAAAACATCGCGGGCACTCTGCGCTTCATTGGATGAAGGACGTGTGGGATCTAAAAATTTAGTTAGGGTCGGATAACGTAATTGGTCTTTCACCTTTCCGTCACTGGCATAGATATAATTCCTATCATAGATCTTATAGGCCTTGCCGGTGTTACTTATCGCTCTGCGCGTGGCAAAGACTGCGGTATCACCCAGTTTGACCGTAGCCGTCGGGTTATTGGAATAAAATACCTCTTTAAAAGATGCTGCGTAGCGGCTATCCCCTTCGGGATACAAGTCCAATAGAAAACGTGTGGGCATATATCTGTTAAATGGCCGGCCGTTAGCGAGGTCGCGCTGCATGCCCGTCTCTGTATCATATTTCATTAGAAACAGCAGATGGCCATTGTTGCTACCCCGGTTGTGTCCCAGCGGATTTAGGATTTTATCACTTATATCGTTCAAGGCCAGATTGGTCGAATAATTGACTGCATACACGACCTCCTTATTTTTTAAGTTGGCCATATTCCACAGGTCAGCATAGTTTTTGAGCAGTTCAAAGCCATAATTTCCCTTAATGACCGACACAGCATATTCATTGGCCTCCTTATATTTCCCATGAGAAAGGTATACACGGGACAGGAAAGCACGAGCCGCGGGATTGGTCACGCGACCGTAGTCAGAGACCGTATTAGGGAGATCTTTAATTGCTGCCAGTAGATCCGATTCGATCAGCGCGTAAAATTCCGCTGGTGCTGTCTTGTTTGCTGTCGTGACGATGCCAACAGTTTCTGTCGTGGTTAGATGCACACCACCCCAGGTCTGCAGGATATGCCAATAGTAAAAGGCGCGCAGAAAACGCAGTTCGGCCAGCCTGATAGCTTTGGTGCTTTCATTCAGACCTGCCGCATCGATGCGGGCAATACCCGCATTACAGATATTTACGGCCGAATACAATGCCTTCCATTCTGTTGCCAGCGCAGCGTTGTTTCCCTGGAGATTAATATACTTCATTAAGTCTGGAAACGTATCCCCGGCTCCACTCATCCATAGGTCTGTGCCCATCTCCGATATGCTGTACCCCTCTTCCTTTCCATACCACCAGCGTTGGTAGGAATAGGCTGCGTTTACTAATGATTCAAAACCTTCCGGCGTCGCGAACACTTTCTCCGAAGTCAATCCACTTGGATTGTACTCATCCAAAATCTTTGAACAACTCGATGAAGCGAGTACCACCAAAGAGGCTATTACGATATTTTTGATCTTTCTTTTCATTTATTTAGCATTTAAAATCCAACATTCACACCGAATACAAACAATTTTGTCATCGGAAAATTCTCCGATCCACCCCTTTCAGGATCATAGGAGTTCAACAGATCTGATTTTGTCCACGTAAATGGATTTTTCGCCGTACCATATACCCGCAGTTTCTTAACAAAGCCATCTTTTAAAATGGATTGCGGGAAATTGTATCCCAGCGATATATTTCTGATCCGGAGGTATGAGCCATCTACGTAGCCCAATGAGCTGGAGTATAATGTACTTGCCAGCGACAGTCCGGAGTTTGGCCTTGGATTGGCATTGGTCGGATTCTCCGGAGTCCAATAGTCAATGATTGCCGAACTCTGCCCCAAACCCTGCGGGTCATAACGGCGCAAGAAATTCGGTTGTAATGTTTGACCCCATCTCGCAAAAAGCAATACATTCAGGTCAAACCCTTTATAGCTAAACGTATTGTCCCAGGAGCCAAACCATTTTGGTCTAGGCGTTCCGACGATAACACGGTCATTGCTGGCATCAATTTTTCCATCCCCATTGATATCCCGCACATGAATATCACCAGGCTTTTGATTGTACTTAGCAGCTTCCTCCTCCTGACCGAGTTGCCAGATGCCCAACTTATCATAATCGTAGAAGACAGTGGTTGGCTGTCCGATAAACCAGCCGTTCCCGATGTCATCCGAGCTGGTCACCAATTCAACGATTTCTTCCTTATTTCGGGTGTAGGAAATTGCGGTATTCCAGGTGAAAGGAGCATCTTTTACCACATCAGCATTCACCGTTAGCTCGATACCACGGTTGCGGGTTTTGCCGATATTCTGAATCACATTGCTTATCCCAGTCGATGGTGGAAGCCCACGTTCAAGTAATAGTTTTGACGTTTTGGAATCGTAATAGTCGATGGTTCCGGAGATACGGCCCTTCATGATGCCAAAATCCAGCCCTGCATTTGTCGTGGCAGTGATTTCCCAGCCCAGATTGGGGTTGCCGATCTGTGAAGCAAAAGTATATCCTGTGGCAGAAGCATCGTCATATGCAAAAGCCACCCGGCTCAGGTTGCTCTGTGTTGAATAAGGTGATACCGCATAATTGCCCGCTCTACCCCAGCTCAGTCTAGCTTTTAACTCGCTAAATAAAGTCTGATTTTTCATAAAAGATTCATCGACAATGCGCCATCCTGCGGCTACAGATGGAAAGAATGCCCATTTGCTGCCCTTGGCCAAGATCGAAGATCCGTCTGAGCGTCCAGTTGCTGTTAGCAGGTATTTTCCTTTGTAACTATAGTTTACCCGTCCTGCAAAAGAAAGAAGATTGTTCATACTATAGGCGGTCGTAGTCGCCAGGTTTTTGGACGCATTGCCGAGCGCATAGAAAAGCTGGCTATCTAGGATCAGCCCCTCACCCGAAGCATCTATACGATCAGACCTGTTCCAGAGAATACTGTTGACGGCTGTAATATTCAAGTTATGGTCGCCAAAAGAGTTTTGATAAGACAAGACATTTTCCCAGTTCACCAGATGACTATTTTCAGTGCTATAGGTTGCCTTTGATGCCGAGCCATTCCGGTCAATGGTATACATTCCCGCGAAAGACCCCTCCCTATTGTTATTAAGCGTCACGCCTATCGTCGATTTGCCCGAAAATCCTTTCCAAGGCTTCAGTTCTAGATAGCCATTGATAAGTGTACGGGTCACGAGGTTTTGTGCATCATAAGCATTCGGTTCGAGATCGACCAGCGGGTTGATAGCCGAGCCATTCAATGGATAGCGTATTAAACTGCCATCTTCGTTGTAGATCCGTCCCAGTGGACTAATTTTATTGGCCTGATTTAACGGGTCGCGTGCCGCCCGGATTTTGTAATGTGTGACCTGCGATTGCATTCCCGCCCGAAAATATGTTCCCAGTTCCTGATCAATATTGAGCCGGCCGCCAAAACGGTTTGATTTATCCTGTTCGAAAATTCCCCTTTCGTTCAAAAAATCGCCAGAGAAATAAACCTTCGTTTTTTCAGTGCCAGCATTGATACCGACTTGATAATTTTGCTGAAAACCCTCCTTGACCAAAAGGTCAAAATAATTGGTATACTCATTGTTTTTGATGGCATCCAGTTCGGCCGTATTGAAGATCGCGGCATCATCAGCTTCACTGTTCCATTTACCCGTGGCACGATACGCTTCACGCCGCAATTTAACCCATTGGTCCAAATTCATGACCTCCGGGTAGCGCGCTACTTTGGAGATACCGGCATAGGCGTTGAAGGAAATTTGTGCTGCTCCAGTTTTCCCTTTTTTAGTGGTTATGATAATGACGCCATTAGCTCCTCTTGAACCATAGATTGCGGTCGACGAAGCATCTTTCAAGACCTCCATGGATTCTACGTCATTCGGATTAATATCCTGAATGTTGCTGTACTGAATCCCGTCGACAATATACAAGGGGCCATTTTGTGCGGTTATGGATCGATTACCACGGATCGTAACATTCACGCCCGACGACGCCGCACCGCTACTCCTGGTCACATCCATTCCTGATACTTTGCCTTGTACCGACTCGAGCATATTTGCTGAAGGAACCTTGGCAATTTCATCGCCTTTGACCGAAACCACAGAACCCGTAAGGTCACGTTTTTTAACAGTACCATAGCCGACCACAACGACCTCATCGAGCTTCGAGTCATTCGATGTCAGCACGATGTTGAGCGGTTTTCCAGCTACGATAGTTACGTTTTGCGAATCAGCACCTAGGTAAGTTACCGACAATTGTTTGACATCTTTAGGCAGTTTGAGTGAAAAGTTTCCGTTAGCATCGGAGGATGTGGATATTGCGCTATTTCCCAGGGCCCGGATTGTTGCTCCGGATAGTGGTTTTCCCTGCGGATCTTTCACTATCCCATTTACACTTTGTTCCTGTCCGCGAACATGAGAAGCAGACAAAACAAGTATCGCGCTCAGAGCAGTAGTTTTTAGGATACTACTTTCCCATTCAATCTTTGGTATCATAAGGTATTACAGTTTATAATTTTTTTCCCTTCGCGGTAGTGCAACCGCTTGCAGTAATTGAATTTAAAAATTATAAATTCAATCTGATCAGATTTTTTACGCAATCGTTGCCGTTATAAACTGCCTTATGATGTTCGCCTTCTGATAGCGCTACTTCAAACTCGCAAACCACTACCGTCAGGCCACTGCACAGCTGAAACGTAATTCATATTTTTTGTGCTGTAACTACTTTAAATACAGAGTATTCGCTTAGTCTGATTTTAATCCCATGTGTGTCTGCGAATACCATGGGAATGGCACAATACCATGGTTAACCAGTTAAGAATAGCAATGAAGTAAAACAAGAAATGAATCTATTTGTTATTACCAAAAATTAACCAATGAATCCACTCGAAAAACGAATCAAAATTTTGCTTCCGGGTTATTTTGCCATGGTAATGGCCACAGGGATCATATCCATTGCTTGTCTTCTCGAGAATTTCGCAACACTGGGCAAGGTTCTCTTTTATCTCAATATTCTATTTTTGGTAGCGCTATTGGCAGCCTTGATCTACCGCATGATCCGGTTTTGGTCCGATGTAGTTGCAGATTTCAAAAGTTATCAACGTGGCCCCGGATTTTTTACGCTTGTTGCGGCCTTATGTATCATGGGCAATCAAGTTATTCTCTTCGAAGATATGTACAAACTTGCTACTGGATTATTGATTGTGGCTGCCATCATTTGGGCTTTTATTATCTATGGTTTCTTTTATAACCTAACGGTGACTGATGACAAAAAGCCATTAAAAGAAGGTATCAACGGAACTTGGCTTGTTATTATTGTCTCTACTCAAGCGATATCAGTGTTGATCTCTTTTGTGTCAGATGGATTGGGCCCAGTCGCCGAAATTTACCTGTTTATGGCCGCCTGCCTATTTTTGATAGGTTGTATTTTTTACCTGTATCTTATGTCATTGATTATTTATAGGATATCCTTCTTCCCATTAAATGCGATGGAACTGGGGGCTCCCTATTGGATCAATATGGGCGCCACGGCGATTTCCACGCTTGCGGGATCGATGTTGATCCTCCATGAAAAACAGTTCGGCTTTCTTATGGAGATTCGTCCATTTTTGAAAGGATTTGTGCTTTTATTTTGGGCTGCGGGCACCTGGTGGATACCACTGTTGGTGCTATTGGGAGCCTGGCGTCATATTGTCAAAAAGATCAAGGTGCCTACTGCGGCTGCCGGATATGACCCGACGTATTGGGCCATGGTCTTCCCGCTCGGTATGTATGTAGTCAGTACGTACCGCCTTAGTGAAGCTTTAGATATTGCATTCCTAAAACTTATTCCCAATGGTTTTATTTATATCGCTCTATTTGCCTGGATAGCAGTAATAATTGGGTTTATCAGACAGTTACTCAAAGCGTTTTGGAATATAAAAATTTAGGATGAGATCCTTGCAAACAATTTACGGACAATGATGTTATAGAAATTGTAAACTATACCATTTATATGTCAAAGCTTGTTGACTTAAAAGCGTTTCTGATTGCCAGTACAGCAACATTGCTGACCTTATTGATGATCTTGATTGGGTCGCGTAGGCTCCAGAATTTTGATGCAGCATTGATTGCCTATCTCTTCGGTACCTTATTCGCAGTTTTTGGTATTGTTTATCGTTATACCGTTTGGATTCAGCGTCCCCCTACCCGCGTATACTTTGTCAGCAGTTTAAAAACACTGTTTTCAAAAGATGGACTTAATTTCGTCGGATATACACTGAAAGATTTTCTATTAAATATCATTTTCCAGCGATTTATCATCCGAAGAGGTAAATACCGTGGTTTTGCACATCTTTTCATGGCCATAGGCTGTTTCTTGGCTTTTTGTATTACCATACCGCTTACTTTCGGCTGGATACACTTTACATTAGTCCCAGGTTCGGGAATGGATCCGGCCGCACCCAAAATTTATACTGCGCATTTCTTCGGTTTCGACGTGATGAACTTTCCGGTAAAGTCCATTATTGGATTTTTGACTTTTGGGGCACTTAACTGGTGCTCAATTTTGGTCATTATCGGCGCTACATATTTTCTTCAAAGACGGCTAAAAGATCCCGGGCTTATTGCCACACAAACTTTCGAAGGCGATATTCTGCCTTTGCTACTGTTGATCTTAGTTTCATTAACCGGTCTGGGCTTGACCCTTGATTACGAATTTATGCATGGAAAAGCGTATGAATTTATGGCGGTAACCCACGCCTTTTTTGTAATCGTATTTTTAGTCTGGATGCCTTTCGGAAAATTCTTTCATATTATCCAACGTCCTGCCCAGATTGGTGCACATATTTATAAGGAAGTTGGCCGTAAAAAAGGTATGCAGCAGTGCAAGTTTACCCATAAAGAATATACCACAAAGTTACATGTCGCAGATCTAAAGAAAATCACCAAAGAAACAGGTTTCAACCTTGAAAATAAAGACGGTGAATCCATTTTGGACTACAGTCCCGAAGGTAAACGTGACCTCCTAGCCATAGCACATTTTAAGGCGCGCAAGCAATCGGGAGATTTTTTCGGATAATATGCAGATCATTTAATATAAAAGACAGCGTTAGCATGGCAAAACTACCACTTCCAGCAGAACAGATTATCGATGAGTTTGGTCCACATCTTCATTTTCCGGACCCAGAGGGCACCCCTGGCCGTGATGAACCCGATAAAATTGTGGAGACGCACTGTTGCTTTTGCGGTATGCAATGCGGGATAAAATTATTGGCCAAGAATAATAAAGTCGTCGGTTTTGAGCCCTGGATGGAATTCCCCTTCAATGAAGGTCGGCTCTGTCCCAAAGGAGTACAGCGCTATCTACAGGATAATCATCCCGATCGGTTAACGAGTCCATTGATCAATACACCAGGAAAGGGTTATGTGCCCACTTCTTGGGATGCTGCCATGGAAAAGACGGTAGCTGAAATTCGCCGTATCCAGGAGACGTATGGTCACGATGCTTTTGCTGTGCTTTCGGGTGTATCCCTCAGCAATGAAAAATCCTATATGATGGGCAAATTTGCAAGGGTAGCTTTAAAAACAAAGAATCTCGATTACAATGGCCGTTTATGCATGGTGTCTGCGGGTGCGGGCAACAAAAAAGCCTTTGGTCTTGACCGTACTTCCAATAACTATAGCGACCTGGCACATGCTGAGGTCATTATTGTCACAGGAGCAAATGTCTCAGAGACCTTCCCCACGCTGACCTATTGGCTGTGGCAGGCACGTGACAATGGAGCCAAAATTATTGTGGTTGATCCACGGGAAATTCCTCTGGCACGGACAGCAGATATTCACCTTGATATTAGGCCAGGTACCGATTCAGCGCTTTTTGGCGCCATACTTAATTACATGGTGCAGCATGATCTTCTGGACCATGAATTTATCGACAATTATACTTCTGGCTTCGACGAGACCATAGCCGCGGTCAAAGACTATACTTTAACTTGGGCCGAGGAGGTCACCGGCGCAAAGAAAGAGAAGATCGAGGCTGCAGCCAAACTCTGGGGCAAAGCCTCTACCTCCTTCCTGCTGCATGCCCGCGGTATCGAGCATCATACCAAAGGTGTAGAAAACGTATTGAGTTGTATCAATATTGTCCTCGCTTCGGGCAGAATTGGACGACCCTATTGTGGTTATGGCACCATCACCGGACAAGGTAATGGACAGGGAGGCCGAGAACACGGTCATAAATGTGACCAGTTACCTGGCAATCGTGATATAGAAAATCCGGAGCATCGCAAGTATATCTCTGATGTGTGGGGCATAGACGAAAAAGATCTGCCCGGAAAAGGACTTACAGCCTATGAAATCATTGATGCCATTCATCGGGATGAAATTAAGGGGTTGATATCCATTTGTTTCAATCCACTTGTGTCTCTCCCAAATAATAATTATGTCAGAGCTGCACTTGAAAAGTTAGAATTCTATGTGGGCATTGATTTCTTTATGAGTGAGACAATGCGCCACTGTGATGTTATTCTACCAGGCTCTCTGCACGAAGAAGAGGAAGGTACGGTCACCACTGCCGAGGGGAGAGTTGTCCGGATTCGTAAAGTCGTAGATCCACCTGTCGGTGCACGCGCCGACTCCGAAATTATTATGGAGATCGCCCGGCGTCTCGGTGTCGGCGATAAATTTTCCTACCCTGATAGTGAGGCGATATTCAATGAATTGCGCATTGCTTCCAAAGGCGGTACTGCAGATTACTATGGGATCACTTACGAAAAAATTGAAAAGAATATGGGCATATTCTGGCCTTGTCCCGAACTTGATCATCCCGGCACGCCCCGACTTTGGGAAGACCGTAAATTTAAGACTGCGGATGGCAAAGCACATTTCAATCCCGTTGAATATCATCCCAGCATGGATCCTACCGACGCTGAATATCCCGTGATACTAACAACTGGACGGGTTGTTTCACAATACCTTAGTGGTACACAGACCCGTCGTATCGGAAAGCTGGTCAAGCAATTTGCGCAGCCCTTTTTAGAGATCCACCCTGTATTGGCCAAGACACTCGGAATAAGCCAATACGAAGATGTTCGGGTCGTTACCAAACGGGGTGATGCCATTTTTCCGGCCAATATTGTAGAAACAATTCGCGAAGATACTGTGTTTTTACCCTATCACTGGCCTGGAAAAAAATCCGCCAATCAATTGACGAGCGCATTTCTAGACCCTATTTCAAAAATCCCGGAATTTAAGGTAAGTGCCTGTAAGCTTATTCCGACGGGTAACCACTCTTACATTGGCAATGATGCATTGGATTATCAAAGTATATAACAGCATAAAAAGGAAAGATTATGGCAGAGTATTATAAATTGCAAGAAGAATTTTTTGTTGACATGCAGCGTTGCATCGGATGCAAAGCTTGCGAAGCGGCCTGTGCCGAATGCGAGACCAATGGACAGGAATCCATGATCCATGTAAACTATGTGGATCGAAGTACCACTATTCAGACAACCGTACAGGTCTGTATGCACTGTGAAGATCCCGTTTGTGCCAACGTATGTCCGGCAGACGCCATCACCAAGGATGAATTTGGGGTAGTCCATACCGCCAACACATCGCGATGCATAGGTTGCTCCAATTGTGTCGTGGCTTGCCCATTTGGCGTCCCTAAGAAAATGGAGGAATATGACCTCATGATGAAATGCAATATGTGTTACGACCGTACTAGTGTAGGCAAAAAACCGATGTGTGCCACGGTGTGTCCCAGCGGCGCTTTATTTTACGGAACCCGGGAGGAGATACAGGCCAAGCGCCCAAATTCCACGCCGATCAACACATTCCTTTTTGGCGAGGAAACCGTCAAAACAAAGGTCAACCTAATGATGCCAAAGGGCAGCACTGAATTGCGCGTCTTATAGCGTGAAAGATATGTGCTATTTAAAACCGTATTTCTATGAGCAATGATAAAAAACACTGGAAAGAAGATTTCCCGATCAACCGGCCAGAGTCCAATGAAGTGAGCCGGAGAGATTTTGCGCGGATATTGACCTTCGTGTCCGGGGGAATGGTATTTGGCAATGCTGCGATCGCTGCAAAAGCATACTTTTCAAAAAAAGAGACTGATTCTAAAAAGCAAAAAATCTGCACGACAAGTGACATACCCGTTGGTGGTACAAAGTCCTTTGTACTGGAGAATAGCGCCATTCCCTATATACTGGTTCGTACTGAAGAAGATGAGTATTATTCGTATGAACAAAAATGCACCCATCTTTCCTGCGCCGTCTATTATCGTCCCGGAACCATGAAGATCGAATGCCCTTGCCACAATGGCTGGTTTGACGTAAAAACCGGCGAAGTGCTACAGGGGCCGCCACCCCGACCTTTGAACAAATTAGCAGTCACCATCGAAGGAAAAGATATCTTCGTTCAAAAAATTAGCCACAAATCGGTATGAGCAATTTTAGAAGAGGACAAGAGCAGTCCCACCCCCAGAAAAAAAATATGATCCTGTCAACGCTGATCGCAGTATTGTTGATCAATTTGTTGATACAGATCTGGTTATTATATACGGCACTTAACAATGCCCTCGAAGGTCACCCCGAAGTGGCTTATAGTACCTTTGTTGCTTCATTTGTGCTCTTTATTGCCTGTGTCATTTGGCTCTATTTTCTTCCCAGAAAATAATATAGGGTAAAACTGTCTGAAAACTCAGGTAGGTTTTTATTTATTTTAAGGTATAATTGCCTTTCATACGCTATTGAAAATGATAAAGGAAAATAACATCACCCACATAAGCAGGCTTGTCTTGTCCTTTAATGGCCAGTTTTGCCTGGATAACAGCCTTCACTGTTCCCCTCAGATTTGATATGGACTTTGCTGTGGCCTTAAGTTGTACCTCGCTATCTACCGGAACTGCCTGGCCAAATTTAAAGTTTTCTATCCCATAGTTGATCTCCATTTTTACGTTACGTACATCAGCAATCTGCTTCCATAAATAAGGGATAAGCGAAAGGGTCAAATAGCCGTGGGCAATGGTCGTTCCAAAGGGACCCTCCTGCTTTGCCTTTTGCTGGTCAACATGGATCCACTGGAAATCGAGCGTTGATTCCGCAAATTTTGTTATCTGCTGCTGATCGATCTGATGCCAATCAGAAACTCCAATAATTTTCCCTTCGTAGGATTTATACTCTTCAAAATTGTTAATAATTATCATTGTTATTTGGATTTATCTTGGTTCACACGATCCATTGACAAGGTAACATAAATTTGTAAAAATTTAACTATTAAAGATCATTTGGTACGACATGATACGCAGTTATCGTCTATTCCCATCCCTGGATAGCTCTTCTTATAGCATACGATAACCCCAATCTCGCTGGTGCATATTCTACCAGGTTTCTTCTTTATGAAATTCGTACCAGTCCTCTGGATACAGTTTGATGACGTCCTGCGCTTCCTGTCTGCTGTCAATGCTGTTATAACACGATCCAAACTGTTTTCAAAAATAACCTCATTATAGGTTCTATTGCCTATTGATTTACAATTTGCAACCTTGCTTTACAATCCGTTCGATTTTTCTTGATCAAACCATTCCCTTGTTGCAACTGTTCTCCACAAAAAGGAGGAAATATGCCTTGGTACAACGGAAATTACCCAGCATCTTATAAAAATCAACCAATTAAAATTCGCGATAAAGCGACCGAAATAGCGAACGCTATGCTCGAAGAAGGTGTTGAGGAGGGTATCGCCATCGCTACCGGGCTCAAAAAAGCGCGGGAATATTTTGAACAAATCGAAGATGGTGACAACACAGAAAAGCCAAAATAGAAGCCATATTGAATACAAAAGATAACCACCCATTGCATCAAAAAAAGGCGATGTAAAACGGCCGGACTTATAGGTGCAGCCAGTGCCTGAACATATTAATCAAAGCAAAGTGCTCGAATGTGTCGTGATCCGTAATAAGCAAAAGATTAAAACCGATCTGGACAGCATTCGAACATTTCATTGCCTACTTCGCCTCAATTTGAATTTTATCAGCTATAAGTCCTTGACTTTTTGCTGATACGACTAATTTACCTTTATTTTTACTTGCGACAATTGCCAGCGCTTTGCCATGAAATGCCCTTCTTGACCTGGATTGAAAACGGTGCAGATCAGTTGTATTTCCATTGTCTGTGGCGACTATTGCAGCACCTTCTCCCTCAACGGTAAACTCGATTTCGTGCGCAGCATCTGGAACGAGCGTATCCGAGTCATCTACGATATAGGCATGTACGAAAGCCAGCTCCTTGTTTGCCGTATTTATGGTAGGATATTCAGTGACAAGTTTCACGCGATAAGGTTTTGCTGCCGTATGGACCGTTTTGCTCAGCACCCTCTCTCCACCCCGATACGAGATCACTTCAAGCGTCCCGGGTTCAAAATCAACAGCTTTGAAAACGAGGTCATAGCGCTGTGGATCCTTGGTTTGTTCGCCGATCTTTCTGCCATTGCGATATAGTTCTACACGGTCAGCCTGATTAAAATAGACCACCACGTCGACCTTATCATCTTGCTTCCAGTTCCAGTGCGGTAGCAGATGCAAGACCGGTTTTTCGGTCCAGACGCTCTGATACAGATAGTATACGTCCTTTGGGAACCCAGCTAAGTCCACAATCCCAAAATACGAGCTTCGTGCAGGCCAGGTGTAAGGCGTGGGTTCGCCCAAGTAATCAAAGCCAGTCCATACATACATACCGGCGATATGGTCATATTGCTCCATGAGCCGCAAACTGGTTTGATGGTCCGAACCCCACGGGGTGTATACGTTATCGTAAGCCGAAATACCTTTATCGCTATTGCCTCCGTTGAATGGGATATCCCATCTTTCGGGCCACATGCGGACCGAATCGTAAGGAACTAAATCATATTGTCCGCGGCTTTCCAGTGCCGAGGTGCTTTCGGTCACGATAAATTTCTTTCCCGGATGATCCTGTGGAAAGCTTGCCCATTTCTTGTGGTTGTAATTGTAGCCCACCAAATCCACTGCCGTACTCATGAGTACAGGGTTGTTTTTGGATAGCTCATTGTTGGCAATGGTGGTCGGCCGTGTACCATCCAAGCTATCCACGATAGCGGCCAATGCCAGCGGGATAGCTGTTCCATCCGATTTTGAATGCCATTGCTCCTGTGCTTCATTGCCCAGACACCAAATAAACAATGCTGGATGATTCCGATCCCGTTTGACATGATCGGCAAAATCCCGCTTATACCATTGATCCCAATATAAGTGATAATCAAAAGGATTCTTTTGTCCTTTCCAGACGTCAAAGGTTTCACTCATTACAATAAAACCCAGGCTGTCACAGAGGTCCAAGAATGCAGGAGCTGCCGGGTTATGGGAAGTACGTATTCCATTGACACCCATAGCTTTCATTGTGCGCAGTTGCCGTAACGCTGCAGATCGGTTAAAGGCCATACCTAAAGCGCCAAGATCACTATGAAGGCATACGCCGCGGATTTTGAGCCTTTTACCATTCAGTATAAATCCCTGCTGTTGATCGAAGCTAAAATTGCGCAGGCCAAATTTGGTTTCCAATTCGTCCACTATCCTGCCTTCTGCTACGATTTGCACCCTTGCCTTATATTGAGCCGGATTGTCAATATCCCATAAAACTGGATTGTCAATCGTGATTTGTTGGTTAATCGGATGAATACCCTTTTTAAGCGCTTTCAGAACGGTCTGTTGACTTGCGACAACTTGGCCTTTGGGCGATAATAATTGCGTTCGCACGCTTATTGTTTTGCTCTCTTTCCGTTGATGTTCTATATCCAGAGACAGATTGACGATCGCATTTTTATCGTTCAACTGAATCGGTTTTATATACGTACTGTTGGTCGCTATACTGATCGGGTTACGGATCAGCAGTTGTACATCCCGATATATTCCCGAACCCGAATAGAAACGCGAGTTAGGCTGTTTATTGTTATTGACTTTAACCGAGAGCCTATTTTGCCGTCCATCCCAAAATAGGTAGGGCGAAAGTTCATATTCAAATCCGATATAACCATTTGGTCTTTTCCCCAGGAAGTGGCCATTGATCCATACTTCGCTATTTTCATAGACCCCTTCAAACGCGATAAATATACGTTGAGTTCGATCAGTCTCAGCGAGCACAAAAGATTTTTCGTACCAGCCGACACCCCCGTCCAAGTAAGCAGCCCCGCTACCGGCGGGGCTATGCTCCTTGAAAGGCATTTCTATGCTCCAGTCATGTGGCAGGTCAAGGAAGCGCCAGCCCGCGCCGTTTCTGCCGTTGGCGTGGTGCTGGCTGCTATCCAATTTAAACCACCATCCTACATTAAAATTGACTACTTGCCGGGATTGTCCTGCTAAAGACCCTGATATTAGGAGTAAAATAGACAGGATGCCCAGTATTTTGTTATAGAATGTTAAATTCATTGGAAGCGCGTTATTTAGCCTTATTGGAATCCGATGCATTTTCCTCCAAGCTCTCCTTGTACGCCTTGCTAATAAAATTAAAGGTCAACATAGCAGCACTGTCTTTGGAAAGAACAGGATCCCTTAATACCGCTAACTGCATGGTGTTCTCCGTCAGTGACATAATACGGACATCGCCCCAGTCGACCACAATACCATCTTGTGGCTTGCCGTGTAAGGGCGAGGCACCGGTGAGGCGCATGGTTTTCTTTTCAGTATCTATATTGAAAACACCTTTTTGTATTTTGCCTAGCATTGCATGGTTGACATTGACATTGGCACTACCTTTCAGGTCAAAAGTCATGCTTCCATAATCTCCCGCGGGCATGAGCCAACTATTCCCTTTCCAGTCCGGTTCCCAGCTCCAGCTATCGCTGTTTAATGGCTCGCCTGTTTTATTGATGGTGCCCCACCAATCGCCGGTTCCATAAAAATACAGCGGCCCTTTAAAATAACGAGATACACCGTCGGCATCGAGGTCGAGGTACCAGGTTTTCTCTTCACCTGCGCCGCCAGTCAGCAATGTCCAAGTCTCGTCGCTGATAAAATCGGCATACATCTGGTCGATTTTAAAGGTCACCGGCTCACCGTAAACAATGCCACCACGAGTTTCAACACCAAATCTTACCGAATATTCCCCAGGAAATGGCATCTTCAAAGTTACCTTTCGATCCTGGCTCCTTCCCTGCGGGTGATCCCACAAAGGTGTATATTTGGGATCTATCAGACTTGTTAAATAGACAATATTCGGATTATTGGCATCATGCTCGATAGTATACGATTTTCCTTTCTCCAGTTGTGCCGGGGTGACATCAATTTCTCCCAGCTCATATTTCTCAGGAGAGCAAGCGCCAAATAGTGCCATCAGCGAAAAAAGGCAGACGACATATGTTATGATCTTTTTCATTTGTATAAATTTTATAGTTAACCAACATTGCGTTTAAGCACGCCTTTCGCTAATTCCAACCGGCATTTTGTTTCAGCACACCATTGGATAGGGTGATCTGCTTGTTCGGTATCTGCATCAACCCGCGTGTGGTCAAAAATCTATCTTTCGTGATAACGACCTTTTCTGGTACCGAACCACTCAATACATCTTCGGATGTTTCCAATGTTGCAGCAGCATTATTTAAGCCTTGGCGCAGCACATCCCAATAGCGGATACCCTCAAATGCAAATTCAAATTTTCGCTCCTTTAGGATGGCATTTTTTGAAACAGGTACTGTGACGAAATTGGTTTTGTAAGCCCGCTTGCGCACCTCATCAAAGTATTTCTGCGCATTAGGCGATCCTAATTCGGCAGCCATTAACAAAACATCAGCATAACGAATGACAAAATAGTCTTGATCTTGAGATAGTTGCATATCTTTGTCGCCACCTGTATTGGTGGTCCCATCCGGTAATGCCGTTGGCGCATATTTTTTCACTGTATACCCCGTATACTCACGTTGATCTTTCAGGTCAAAGCCTGTTATCTTTTCACCATCGATATCAATGATCGAAGCAGACTTGCGGGTGTCATTATTCGCAAACTCGTTGAAGAAATTTTTGCTTACTGTACATGCACCCCATCCCTGGCCATACGGAGACCAGTTCTTGCCGCGTAGGCCCAAAAATACCACCCAGCGATTCCCGTCGACATAACCACTGTAATTGGATGTATTATTGAATTTCTGTGCAAATACCACTTCCGAATTTCCCTTCCCGGCATATTTGGATATATCCAAGGTATTGTTGCTTGCATTTGGAATATAACTTGCTGCAGGCCATAGATTCTTAAAATCAGCTACCAGCGCAAACTGCCCACTGTTAATGATCTCTTCTAATCCGGCTAGTGCTTCAGCCTTGGATGCGCCGATATCCTCAGCTCCATAATAACCAGCGTAAAATAAATAGACCCGGGCCAATAAAGCCTTCGCTGCAAAGGGAGTCGCCCGTCCGTCATTGGCCGCTGCATTCGATTTCGGGTAAGCATCTGCCGGAATGCTGCCCGCTGCAAATTTGAGATCCGAAACAATCAGCTTATAGATCTCTTTTGGATCTGATTGCGGAATATTCTCGCTCGTAGGGCTAGTCAATAGGGGAATATTTTCAAAAAGGCGTACCAGATCAAAGTACATTAGCGCCCGTAGGAATCTCGTTTCACCCTCTATTCGGGCGCGAGCCGCTGCATTGCTAGAAAAATCAGTACCATCTAATTTCCCCAATAGCGTATTACACCTAAAAATACCCGCATAGTAGTCCGACCAGGTTCCATCAAAGATATTATTGTCCGATTGTGACTGGGCAATATCAAAGCGGTCAATTGCCTGGAATCCACGGCCATCTGTGGTACCGCCACCGCCAAAACAATTATCTGCCGCAAGCTCTGAGGTGATATAGAAGGACTGGTTGCCGTTGGACGTAGTCCGCTGATAACCGTCGTAACAACCGACTAAAGCCATATCAGCATCAGCCACTGTTTTATAAAAATTGTTTTCCAAGACGCTTGTCATCGGTTCGACATCCAGAAAACTGGATGAACATGATCCCAATACCAAGGATCCAAGGAGCATTGAATGATAGATATAACTCGTTTTTTTCATGATTTCCTGATTTTAGAATTTAACATTTAAACCAAATAACACCGTCCGTGGTCGAGGGTAATAGCCCAGGTCAATGCCCGACACCCAACCATCCGTTCCGTAGCCGATCTCGGGATCCATACCATCATATTTGGTAAAGGTGAATAGGTTTTGCCCCTGCACGTAAAAACGGATCTGATTCGCGTATTTCCACTTGATCAGCTTAGAAAGGTCATAACCCAGTGTGACGTTGCTAATCCGAAGAAAATCGCCATCCTGAATATATAGATCTGAAAACTGCCAATTGACGTTTGTCTCGGTCACGCGCGGAATCGTATTGGACGTGCCCTCGCCAGTCCATCTGTCCAATATGCGTGTTGTATAATTTGCCTGCTTATTGGTATGATTACGATAAGACTGCACAATTTTGTTTCCTAACGATCCATAGGCATTGACCGAGAAATCAAATCCTTTATAGTCGAAGCCGACGTTAAATCCATAAGTAAAATCAGGCATGCCCACGCCCAGGTTTGTCTTGTCAGAAGCATTGATGATTCCATCGCCATTTTGGTCCACGTACTTTACGTCTCCCGGCTTTACATCCGCTTGCAGCACACCTTTGCCTGCAGTTTTCCAGGCATCGATTTCTGCCTGGTTCTGGAATAATCCATCGGTCTTATAGCCCCAGAAGTAGCCAATTGGCAATCCGTTGGCTGCGCGGTAAAATTCCTCCGAATTATCGTATAACATCGCTGTCTGGCCGTGGATAATGCCATCTTCCGTAGGGATCTTACCGACCTTATTTTTGTTGTAAGCCCCATTTACACCCAGGCGGTATTTGAAGTCATTTACCTTATCGGCCCAATTGAATGCTAGCTCAACCCCTGTATTTTTCACATCGCCGCCATTTATAAACGGAGGCAGCGTTCCGGTGGTTGCCAACACCGGAGCGGTTACCAGCCAGTCCTTTGTCTTTTTGACATAAAAGTCAGCGACAACATCCAGACGGTTGTTTGCAAACTTGGCATCAAATCCGATGTTTGTCTGTTCTGAAGTTTCCCACGTTAAATTTGGATTTGACAGGCGGCTTGGATACGCACCTGCAATATTGTTATTGCTGGTTCCAAATACATAATGTGCACCTGGATTGGACGAGGTGATACCTGTTGAGGTGCTGATCGGTGCAGCATACTGAAAATCGGCTATATCCTGGTTGCCCACCTGGCCCCATGATGCCCGCAGTTTAAAGAAGTTGATTCCCGCTAAGTTCTCTTTAAAGAATTCTTCCGACGATAATACCCAACCTGCTGAGACCGATGGAAAATATCCCCAGCGATTGTTGCGTGAGAATTTAGAAGATGCATCTGCCCGCAAGGTCGCATTCAGCAGATATTTTTCTTTATAGTTGTAACCCAATCTTCCGAAATAAGAGACCCTCCGTGTGACGTTTTCCGGTCTTCCGGAGACTGTCCGCGTCTCCACTACATTTCCTTTTTCGTCCAAGTGCGCCTGCCCGGTGGTATTGTCCAAATAAGCATGTGCAAAATCATTGAATTGAGAAAGTAGGTTCCAGTTAGATCCTGATAGATAAGTGCCTTGATACCGCAATGATTCCATCCCCACCATCGCCGAGAAACGATGATCTGTATTGAGATCAAAATCATAGGAAGCTGTATTCGTCCAGGTCAAGGTATGGCCTTTACTCATGTTCTGTGAAGTCGTGGTATGGTCCTGATTGTAGGTATAGATCGAGAAACGATACATCGGTGTAAAACTCCTGTATTCGGATGCATAATAATTGAATCCCAATAGCGAGCGTACTTTCAAGCCTTTGATCGGTTCTACCTCTGCGAAGACATCCGCAAGTAGTTTTTGGCCATCATTGTTGTTGTTCGAGTTGGTCATCATGACCCCATAGGGATTGCTATCGCCATTGTACCAAGGCGAGTTTGAGGTATCGTTAAACGGGCTACCATATAAGCCATTGTCAGAGTAGACCGGCGATAAGGGCGAAGTAGCAAAAGCCCCACGCAATGTATTGTTGTATTGATTGCCGACACCGATACCACGATTTTTAATGTAGTTAAAATTGAGGTGCTGACCGATTTTTACAAAATTGTCGAAGAGCTTATGTTCCGAATTTGTTCTGAAACCATAACGTTGGTAATTGGACACATCTTTACCGCCCACGATCCCTTCTTGACCAATATAATTCATTGACAAGGCATAGGTAGACTTTTCTGATCCGCCGGTCAGTGCAACATTGTAGTTATCCATTTTTGCATTGTCCTTGAACATATAATCCATCCAATTGGTATTTGCCAGGCCTTCCATCTTATCAAAATCAATCATCGAAGCTCCAGAGTTCAGCGATTGCTCGTTCATGATGGCCTTATATTGGTTGGCATCCAGCAACTTAGCTTTGCGCGATACATTCTGTATACCCGTATAGCCATCAAAAGAGAGCACACTTTTACCCGCAGCCCCCATCTTTGTCGTCACCAGGACAACACCATTGGCGGCTTGAGAGCCATAGATCGCGGCAGAAGCGGCATCTTTCAATACATCTATGGACTGGATATCGGCCGCATTCAAGACCGAAATATCACCGCCGGGTACCCCGTCAATAACATACAGTGGCCCCGAATTGCCTATCGTCCCCAATCCACGGACGACCACCTTCATATCCGCTCCCGGTTGGCCCGATGTCGAAGTGATGGATACCCCCGGAGCTTGTCCCTGCAAGGACTGCAAAGGGTTCAATTGATTCCGTTTTTGAAGTTCTTCGCCCTCGACCTTCAGGTTTGCACCTGTATTTAACTTTTTCTTTTGTACACCATAACCGATTACCACTACTTCTTCAAGATCCGAAGCACTGGGCTGAAGGCGAATCGTCATGTTGGGACCAGTCACCGTAATTTCCTCCGTTCGATAACCCACATAGGATACCGTCAGGACCGTGCCTTTGGCAGCGGCCAATGAAAACTTCCCCGATTCGTCGCTGCTTGTTGCAGTCTTCTGATTCTTTACTTTGATACTCGCCCCCCCGATCGGCAAGCCGGAATCAGCCGAAACAACCGATCCTGTAAAGGACTGTGCCCAGACCAATGAGGTCACGCTGGTCATGACCACGACGGCCACGCCCCTGCTCAACAATTGTTTGCTTATCATATGATTTGATTTAAAAATTGGTTGTTACTTATTTTAATTTAACTTGTAAGGCTTTTCCACTATAGGAGATCACCGTTGTTTTTTTCTTTACACTATCTACCCCAACGGTATTTTTGTCATTGACAAAAACGACGTTGAACTTTCTTTGGGACAGCATACCCTCAAATTCACCTTTACGATTGGCCACGGACAACGTTTTTGTGTTGTGGTCATAATTGAAGTCGATCTTGCTATACTTACCTTTCTCATAATTATAATTGTTACCCTCATCTTCATACAATGAAAACTGACCATCAGCACCATCATAGACATACAGATCCAATACATCCTGCTTTTTCTCGGTTGTATATTGCATGACAGGGCCTATGGGCAATATAGCTCCAGCTTTGACATATACCGGAATACGTTCGTAGGGTGTTGAAATAGACAAGTTCTGCCCGCCCACCACCTTACGGCCGCTGTATAGATCGTACCAGTCTGCTCCTTTCGGAAAGTGGATTTTCCGCGAAGTCGCGCCTTTTTCCGTGACCGGATTTACCAATAAAGAAGGTCCCCAGAGATATTGGTCATTGATGTCAAATCCATCTTTATCCTGTGGAAAATCCATTGCCAGTGCCCGGATCATCGAATAATCTTCAAAAAATGTTTTTGCAGCCAGGCTGTAATTGTAAGCAAGCAATTTATAGCGCAGATTGATTGCGTAAATCATGCTGTTATATGCAGGGTGTCCCGCAGGGGCAATCTGAAACGGTTCCCGGTATGGGAATTGCCCATGTGCCCTGAACAAGGGCAAGAATGAACCGTATTGGTACCAGCGGCTGTTCATTTCACGCCATTCTTCTAGGTCAGCTGCATTGGGCTTATGGAATCTGTTTTCAACCAGAAAACCACCTGCGTCCATCGTCCAATATGGCGTACCCGACATCGAAAAATTTATACCACCGGCAATCTGGTCTTTCATGTCGTGCCATCTGGAGGCAATGTCGCCGCTCCAGGCCGCCGCCGCATACCGCTGTTGTCCCGCAAAAAATGAACGGGTGAGGATAAAAACCCGTTTGTTGGGATCTGTAGCACGCTGCCCTTCGTAGATACCCTTTGCGTTTTGCAAAGGAAAAGCATTATAATAGCGGACCGAAGAACCAATACTGGGCTGAAAAACAGATTTGCGTTCATCCAGGTCGATGTTCGAATGGATATCCGGTTCGCTTGCATCCATCCACCAAGCATCGATACCTATCTTAAACAGGTTGTTGTCCAATAATTTCCAGAATCCATCCCTTGCGCCTTGGTTAAAAGGATCATAGAATGTCGATGTATAGCCCTTCCCGATCCAATCCTTGCGACCATCATAAATATTGCGTGGATAGATCCATTTGTTGGCCTTAAATTCGCTGTATACCGACGATTCTTCGTTGATTTTTGGCCAGGCGGAAATCATGATTTTCAAGTGTTGATCATGTAATTTCTTTACCATGGCTTTAGGATCAGGAAAACGATCCAGGTCAAATTTTTGGCTTCCCCAGTCATTTTCTTTCCAGTAAGACCAGTCTTGAACGATATTATCAATCGGAATTTTCCGCTTCCGGAATTCGGCGGCGACCTGTTCTATTTCTTCCTGTGTTTTATAGCGTTCTCTGCTTTGCCAGAAGCCAAAGCTCCAAATCGGCATGATCGGTGCCTTGCCTGATAAGTGTCGATAGCCAGCGATGACCTCATCCATGGAAGACCCCTTGACAAAGTAATAATCAATTGCATCCCCAGCTTCCGAATTAAATGAAAATAAGTTTTTACGTGCTTCAGGAATTGGACTTTGCCAATTTAACGTAAAATAAGATTCACCCCCATCAGGTATCCATTCCATGCGGATTTTGTGTGGCTGATCTTTTCCCATTTCCTTTTCAATCTCAAAAGTACCTGCATTCCAGGACTGCCGCCAGCGGTCGGCCAGCAATTCGCCGTCTATCCAGACCTTCATATAACCCGAATATTTAAAGTGCAGCACATGCTTCCCCGCATAAGGAGATGCAATACTTCCCTCGTAGATTACTTTCGTATCCGCCAATTTCACATCCTTTGGAAACTTATGCTGATCCGTCAGGTAGCCATAATCGATAATGGATTCAGGCCGCGATAGATAGACTTCGGCTGGATTGTTACGATTTACATAAGAGGCAGTGAGCCAACCTTGCTGACCTTCCTTTGATGAGAGTTTAAATGCATTTAACGGCAATAAGGGACGTACGTCGCCCGCCTGGGTAATGGAATAGTTGTGCCATAGTAAACCATAATTATTGGTGGAAATCAAAAACGGGATGCCGATTTCGGTATTGTATTGCAACAAGGTGACCTGTTTGCCACGGTTATAGTTCATGACCGCATTCTGATGTTGTCCAAGTCCGTAGATTCCTTCTTCAGGATTTACGACAAAGTCCTGATTGATGCGATAAAATGAATCGCCATTGTAACTATCCGCTGTAAAGGAGCTTGAATTCCGTTTCGCTTCACGGACAATGGGGAGGCCATTTAAGTCAAAAAATTCCACTTTACCATTTTTGAGGGAGACGATTGCCTGCACATTGGCCGTTTTTACATTTACCGTCGAGTCGGTGGATCCTACGGTCAATGACTTCACTTGCCGACGCAGCGAATCTACGATTACGAGGCTAGATTGCTTTGGAAAGGCGGCGCCTGCAGGAACGGCCGTCACCCGAACGATTTTGTCCGTTACGACGTCCAGATAGACATCCTGATCGATTGAAGTTTCCGAATTTTTGAAGCTGACTTTAATGCCGGTTGATGTTTTTTCATAATGAGCTTTGTTGACTTGCCCGAATCCCTGATGCATCATCGCGACGAGCATCAAACCGCTTAAAGCATACGTTAAGTTGCGCATTTAAATAAGATTTATTGGTTACTGTATTCCCTTGGTTATTCATTGTCCTTTTTTATCAAAAGAACATTTCAAATATAGAATGCAACCGGTTGTCTTATGGTTATGATTTGTTAACATTTAGGGGCTAATTTGTTAACCTGAAAAAGTCCAAATCGAATCAAATAACAGTTATTACGTTGTTTTAAAGCTGCTTACGGTAAAAAGAAGGTAAATTGCCAAATGCGGATTTAAAATACTTGCTGAATTGTTTCGGATTTCCGAATCCTACTTCATAAGCAATTTCCGCCATGGATAATTTAGAATTTTGTACCAGGTGCATGGCCCGTTTGAGGCGGATATGCCGGATATATTCCATGGGAGAATACCCTGTGATCGCAAGTACTTTTTTATAGAGTCCGACCCGTGTGATATTCATTCGTTTTGCAAGCAATTCGACCGATAGCGACGAGTCGCTTAAGTCCTGTTCAATTTCCTTCACAAGAGTGCGGATAAACTGTTCATCCGCGGATGCTATTTCAGGTTGCGCAAGGTTGACATTAATCTGTTTTTTATAGCGTTTTACCATTTTTTGCTGCTGACTGAGGATTTGTGCCAGCTTAGATCGCAATAAATTGATATTAAAAGGTTTATTGATGTAGTCGGTGGCGCCAGCCTGCAGTGCCTCCAATTCAGTTTTCTGATTGACTACTGCAGTCACAACAAGCACCGGGATATGGGCATACTTGACCTGATCTTTTAGATAGCGACAGAGATCCAATCCACTTTCACCAGGCAGGCTCAGATCGGTCAAGACCAGATCAATCTGCTGCCTGGCCAGGAGTGATTTTGCTTCACTGACCGTATGTGCCGCAACAATTGTATATTCCAGACCTAGTGTCCGCTCCAGATACTGCATGAAATCAGCATCGTCCTCGAGCACTAGAATACATGGCCGGCCCTGATTTGCATTGTCATGTGCCTCGGTAGCTACATTGACGGTCTGTACGGGCAACTGTACAGAAAATGTGGTCCATTGCGGATTGCTCGCTAGGGTAATATTCCCGCCCAAAAATTCCACGTAGTCTTTGACGATCGAAAGCCCAATACCGGTACCCTGGTTGAGTTTACCATTGGGTACTTCCAGCTGAAAGTAGCGTTCAAATACGCGGGATTGAAGCGGTTCGGGAATGGGCGTACCCATATTCCTGATTTCAATAGTGAGCAGTTTTGCCGTCACTGTCGCCTCAATTTTAGCTTTAAATGCCACAATCCCGTCCAGTGGGCTGAATTTGATTGCATTTGAGACCAGATTGAAAATAATACTCTCCAGTTTATTCTTATCAAACCAAGTGGTACAGGAATCCGGCTCAATATGCACCTGGAGCAGCACCCGATTACTCTGTGCCAACCCGACAAATGCATCAAGCTGCTCACGGATAAATCCCATCAGGTCACCATATTCCTCGCTCCGTTCCAACTCACTTTTTTCCAACTTTCTAAAATCCAGTAACTGATTCACCAATTTCAGTAGGCGATCGGCATTTTTCTTGATGAGGTTGAGATCTGCTTTTTTACCTTCATGTTGTTCCTCCTCCAGTAAGTGCTGTGTGGGGGTCAGGATCAAACTGATCGGTGTCCTAAATTCATGGCTTATATTCGTAAAGAAGCGCGTTTTCAATGCGTCCAGTTCTTTAGCCTGCAGCGCCTGCTCATTGGCGAGATAGAGTTGGTTGCGTGTCTTTGCGCGCAGTTTTGTCAAATAAGAAAATGCCCATAAAGCAGCCAATGCAAGTCCGGCATAAAAGATAAAAGCCCAGTTCGAACGCCAAAACGGAGGTTGTATATCAATCGTTAGCAGGAGAACACCTTCAGACCAGCTATTCGAGTCGATGGCCCGCCGAATATACAATCGATAAGTCCGTGAGTCTAGATTGGTAAAGTTAGTACGCATTGTTCCAGGTTCAAAATCAAACCATTCGTCACTTAGGCCTGCCAATTGATATTGGTACAGCCCACTATGTTGCTGTAGATAATCAAAGGTTGACAGCTCCAGCGATAAGGCGTTGAGGTTGTACGGCAGGCTGAGCTCTTTTAGGTTATTGAGCGATTGATTGTAGATAACACGCCCCGAGAATTCTTCGCCTACTGCTATTCGCTTGTTGAATAAATAGAGATTGGACAACACGGGTAAAATCAGTTCACCCTCACCCCTGACTCTTGCCGGGTCGATAAAATTGAATCCCTTGGGACCACCAAAAATAAGTCTACCATCCCCCATCTTTAAAGCCGCGTTCTCATTAAACACATTACTCTGCAGGCCCAATTCCTGTGTGAAATTGCGGATTATAAACTTGTGTGCCTGTCGAGTAGCGACAATTTCGGACAAGCCCTTTACACTAGAGCCCCAGATATTTCCCTGATTATCGACCAATAGTGCCAGAATAGCATCGTCGCTAAGTCCATCCTTTGTTGTCAGGTATGTTATTTTCCCACCTTCGATGATATGTAGTCCATCTTGTGTAGCTACCCAGATACGACCTTGCTTATCCTCCTTTATGTCATAAATAAGATCATTCCTAAGTTTCTTTGGCGAGCTAGTGGTGCTGATGTAGGTAATCTTGTCGTCTGGTTCCAGTACGGCTAAGCCTGTGGCGGTGCCGATCCACAGCCGCTTTTTCGAATCCTCGAACAAGACCGAGATGTAATTGTGATTTACCGTGAGCCCCTGCTGGTTATATGCTTTGGAAAAGCGTTCCGTTTTTTTATCGAATAGATATAGACCACTGCTCAGTGTCCCTACCCAAAATCGATGCGAACTATCTTCAAAGATTTCCCATACGCTATCATCGTTCAATTTTCCAGGTCGCGGATCGCGATGAAAAACTTTAAAATTTTTGCCATCGAATCGACACATCCCCCCGCGATAGGTTCCTATCCACAGTATATCATCGGTATCTAGGAATAGTGAAACAATGACGTTGCTGCTCAAGCTATTTGGATTATGCGCATCATGCAGGTACTGTTTGAAAGTCTTTTTCACACGATCATAATAAAGCAACCCACCTCCGTTTGTCCCGATCCAAAGGTTACCCTTACGATCTTGGACAAATTTATTGACATCATCAAAGGGAAGTGATTTGGGCAATCCGGGATAATTTTTAATTAATGAAAACAGCAACAGATTGGGATGATAATAGCTAATGCCGCCTTTGTAGGTGCCGGCCCAGATAATACCCGATTTATCCTTGTACAAGGAAGTTATACTATTATAGGGAAGGCTTCTTAAGTCATACCGGTCATTGCCGATGATCTCAACAGAATGATTGTTTTTATTAAACACGTTTATTCCACCATGATCAGTACCGAGCCAGATAGACCCCTTATCGTCCTGCACGATATTGCCCACAAAAGGGTTTGACAATTCTTTTTGGAGATGATTGACAGACCAGTTATTTGCATCAAGCCAATACACACCAATAGGAATATCTTTTGAGAAGACCCATAGATCGCCATCTTTATCCGCAAATAGATTAAAATTTACCGGTTTATTTGTTGAGGGCAGCCTGGTAGTCCGGATGCTTTGTAATGACTTGGTATCAATAAGGCCGAGCAGGCCATTGTCATAGATCACCCAAATGGCTTGTCCCTGGCTGGGGATGACATCGGTAATCCTACTGCTGGCGGTCAGTCTGGGAACCGGCCGATAGGTCTTTTTTAGTTTATCATACAAGCCCAACGAGCGATCGCTATACAGTATTGCAAAGGTCTGAGCATCTATCTGCCGAATGGTATATACATCTTTAATGGGTAATTTTAAGTTGGCCAGTATCGAGTCAAGCTGTTGAACGATGGTGCCCGAGCGCTGATCATATACATTCATCTGATTGGCGGTACGGATCCAGACATTACCTTCAGGGCCCTCGAAAATAGCAGAAATGACGTTGCTGCTCAGACCTGTCCCCTTACTGGCAGAATAACGGAAATTCGTAAATTGTACACCATCAAATCGGCTCAGGCCAGATTCCGTACCAAACCAAAGATAATTATATTTATCCCGGAGCGCACAATTCACGTGATTATGAACCAATCCCTGGTCAGATGTTAAGGTTTTGAATGCATAGGTATTCACTTGTGCAAAAGCAGAAGACTGACCTAATACGAGTAAAAGGAATAAGTAGCGACAGGCGGATAAAAAAAACTTCAGATGCTGCATTGGTTAAGATATCCCCAATGATACAAAAATTGATCAAATACAGCAAGTCATAGGAACCTTTTATCAATCGAAATATCAGTTATATGTTTCAACTGTCCATCCTCATCAAAACTGGATTCTGGCCCCCAGTCCAATACGAAAACTTGAAGAATTCACATCATTCAGCTGTGTCGTAAGGTTCGTACCATCGGCTTTAAACAGCTGGTCTGTTCCTGTTCTGGTTGTGAGTCCTGTATAACCCACCTGTAAAAAAGGGTAAATTGCCTTAGCCACCTGACGTTGCAATTGCAGGTTTGCTTCCCAGCCCATCCCTTTAGCTTTATGAGTAAAGCTGATCGGATGATTAAATTCCTCCTGCAGGTTCCAATTGGCATTGGCCGAATAACGGGGAAAATAGAGGCCACTTACCCCCACCCAAACATGCCATTGATCGACATGATAAGCTGTATTCAATCCCAGAATAATACCATGCCATCTGGGTTTATAAGTACTTTTCAATTCTTTGCCAACGACAAGGGGTTGCTCGCCATCAAGCATATACAAAGTCTGATAACGGCCAAAATATCCCGTATGCGCTGCAAGGCTAAACTTTTCAGTCTTTCGGATGCTATAATAGATTTCAGCCCGGGCGCTGGTTGCATGACCCCGATCAGCTTTAAAGTCAAAGTCAGCAGTTTTTTCCGTTCTATTGTCGCTTACATAGTCGGAGTCATTTACGACACCTTGGGTAATGTAAAAATGGCTAATCGAAACCATTGCTTCAAAGTCTGGAGATAGTGTGACGACGGATGATATTCCGAGTTCTGGCCCCCTGAGTTTTCGCCATTTGAGTTCAGAAAGTACATTTGGATTTTTGCCATTTTCGTCGCCTGCAATATTCCAGTCCAATTTTTCCTGGTTCCAGGCTATACTAGGCATTATCGTCAACTTAGTGGTATTTTCCTGCGCGATGGTCACACCTGAAAGTAAGCTTAAAGACAAAAGGGTAATGTAGATTTTCATGCCTAATAAATACCATACACCCCGGATACACTGGGGTGTATGGAAGAAGTTAAAATTTAATCGTTAGTTTTTGGGGTACACCTGCGCGATAAAAGACTTATCGGTTGCAGATAGCACCGTATTATTTCCAACACTGAAACCATTGGTCGTCAACTGGCTACTGATCGAATAATGCATGATTGAACTACTGTCATAACTGCTATATTGCGTCTGAGTCGTTGAATATTTTGCAAACAAATTATTATCGACATCACTTTGAGTCCAATAATTTGGATAGCCCGCATAATAGGCATAGACCTTGTCTTTATCCCAAGGGATAGCCGCCAGTGGATGCTGGTGTTCATGGGTCATTCCCAGTGCGTGACCAAATTCATGGATTACTGTTCGGCTAAATTCGGTATCAGGGGTATTATCATCAAACCAGCCAAAATTCATTGTCTCCTGATTGGAAGCAATTCGTAGCGCGTCGGTCCCGATATAAGAGTACGATCCGGCACCTTCAGTAAAAGTGACTCTTAACTGAGCCTTACCACTGGTAACAAACCGAAAGGTGATATTGGCATATTTGGACCATTCATTGGCATATTGCATTACTTTTTGGCGCACTTTGGTTGATCCACCATACAGGCGCACGGTAATGACGCTTCCATTGGTCCATTTTTTTGCCGTGATGACCGCACCTCTAGGATCAGTACCACCAGGTAAATAGACATCTTTACACACATGCGCATCCTTAAAACCAGCTGGTATATCAGCCGATGCGACCGCTTTTAGTTCAGAAGAATCTTGTGCTGTGGTGATTTCAGTGTTTTTGTTGCAAGCTACCATGGTAGCCGAAGCGGAAAGGATCAACCCAAATAGGATTTTTTTTCTAAATTCCATACGTTATTATTTTTTAATCTATCATAATTTAAGTCAGCTTACAACGTGGCCACATGAAAAACTAACGCGTGAACAATGTAACACCTCTGTTACATTAAATCAAAGCTAAAAAATATATTTTATTGAAACAATAGTCAAATTAGAAAAATTTCAGTTCAGGTTAATTGCTGCATTTTTAAAGAAAATGAATGTTCACTTAAACTAAATAATCCGGATGATCTTTTTAAGTTCCTTAAGGACAGAGTTTAAAGCCTCTCTGCTCCATCAGGCGATTTATTTTTTTTGCCAAATTTGTGGTGATAAGCGTATGAAATCCAAAGAAATTTGTAGCTTGACAACATATGGAACACCGTTCACTTTTGGAAAATATTTATAAACATATTGCCCTCAATGACAGCGAGCGCGAGCTGTTTTTAGCGCTGTTAAAGAAAAGGAAGCTCGCCCGAAAAACTAAGGTGCTTGCACAGGGGCAGTTGTGTGATTCGTTTTTTTTTGTTGATTCTGGTGCATTACGCGCATTTTATCTGGATGTTTCGGGCCGAGAATCGACAATTATGTTTGCAGTAAGAGATTGGTGGGTAACCGATATGTATTGCTTTGTAAATACGCTTCCGGCCATGTTGACGATAGAAACAATCGAAGACAGCATGATATACCAATTAAAGAAAAACGATTTGGAACAGCTGTATCGGTCGGTCCCACAATTTGAACGTTTTTTCAGGATATTGATGCAGAACGCGTATATACGTGAGCAATTGCGTGTCGTACAAAATCTTTCGATGACAGCGGAAGAGCGCTACGATATATTTATAAAAAAATATCCAGAAGTTGCAAATAAGGTAAAGCAAAAACAGATTGCTTCATATTTAGGCATAACAGCTGAATTTTTAAGTATGATTAAGCGAAAAAAGTCAGAAACCTTAAACTAGTTTATTTTTTTTCGGCCGATGACTTTGTTACTTAGCCCCAACTAACAACGGTACAAAACTATGCTTATTTTAATTGCAGGCCCCTATCGTGGTGGCACCAACGACGATCCGATCTTGATGAAAAGAAATCTGGACAATCTTGAATCTTTTGCATTGGATATTTTTCGCAAAGGACACATTCCCTTTATAGGAGAATGGATGGCGCTTCCCTTAATAAAACTGGCAGGATCGACGAAAGTCGGAGACCAACAATGGGAGGAAATTCAATATCCGGTAGCCCATCGTATGCTGGAAAAATGTGATGCTGTACTACGTATCACAGGTGAATCCAAGGGCGCTGATGAAGATGTAAGGTTGGCGAAGGAAAGAGGGGTAACGATCTATTACGATATCGCTGAGATTCCTGTGGCAAAGTAATGACAAGGCCGACCGAAGCTCATCCAACGCATATGCTCAAATCGGAACTGGCCATTTAGCCGCTCCGATTTAACTATGCCACAGCCAATAATCAGACATACCAAGGTTTCTCCATGTATCCCTAAAACAGAAAACTATACTTCAATACCGATTGGCAGCCGCGCAGTGGAATGACCTGACGATTTTCCAAATTTGGACTTAAACTGTAGCTTGTAAATAATTTTTTATTGAAAATATTATTTACATTCAGCCCCACACTATGTTTACTTTTCAATGGTTTGTAACGTATGGCGGCATCCAGAAAGCCATTGGCAATGGGGTCTAGTGCACTGCTCCTATAGCTACCGTAGCTCCAGCTTGCCTTTATAAATAAGGATGTACCGACAACATACAGCGTGCTCAAGCTGTGTGTCTGCGATGTATATCGATTGGCGTTTTGTTGATTATCACTTTTTAGTTTATTGAGAAACCTGCTGTAACTATATTGATAGGACAGCGTTGTATTGGCAATACCCTTATACTCAAGCCTTGGGCTAAACGTCACCGTCGTGCCTATGGCGGCGGCAAGTTGACCGTTTAACAATTGATTGTATTTATTTTGGCTCACACCGGCGTTCAATCCCGCAAAAATGGCCGTTTTCAATAAAGACTTGGACAAACCCAAAGCCAGGTTATTACTGCTCGTGCGGTTATCGTAGGGGAGCAACTTGCTGACGATACCCTGCTGTGTCACCTCCTGACCGATTAGGTAATCATTTTTCGTCTTTAGATGCGATGCAGTTACATTGAGGTAAAATAAGCTTATTGGTCGTTCGATATTGTAACGTAATGTATATGCTTGACTTGATGTGAAATACAATGGCGCAGCGAAACTTTTAATTTCCCTAAAATTACTCAATATTGGATTCGGGTAAAGCTGGTCGAGATCTGAATTTTCCTGATTAAAGCGTAGCGATAACAGGAAATAATCCCTGTTGGGCAAGTAAGCCTGCATGGAGGCCGATGGCGTAAACAACATCCTCTTTGTTGAGGTCATTGACCCATTTTGGCGATCTGCAATATCCCATACATTCCAGGTCAACGGAAAGGCTCCCGAAAGGGTAAAATTCTTGTTTTTCCAGTCGAGCTTGACACCACTGGATAGTTGCTTTTGTTTCCAGTGCAGATTATTGTCCGGGAAATTTTCATTCGCAAATACAGCTTCATCTTTGACCAGGTTTAATGCCGAGTTGAGCTCTTTTGCCAAGTAATGCGCAATGGCAAAGTAAGTACGTTTTAAGCGCGTATTGTTGCGTGTATAAGCCACCTGTGCCTTTGCACTAGTCTGTGGCAATGCGACCGTTTGCTGCACAGCATCATAGGCTTGATTGTCATTTAAATAGTTTGCCATTATGCCAGGCATTACTTCCAGGCGGTCTTTGTGCCATTTGCGTCCCAGATCCAGATTAAAGGTCATGAGATCCTTGTTTTTTAATTTAGGGGTATACTCCAAAGATTCAGAAAAATAATTCAGCCGATCCTGCCCCCATTGATCGTACCGCAGCTCCTCATCCAGCAACCAGGTGTGATGATTTTGGTTTTCGGCTTTAAAATCGATCATATTTTTTAGATAAAATCGATTGTCGTTACCCTCCAGCGTAAAGCTACCACGTCCATAGAAGGGCTTTTTTGTGGTATTGTAATAATTCGCGTAGGTCACTTGATTTCCATCAGCCAGCAGATATTTTTGCATGCCATCAGCAGCAAGCCGTTCCCGATCCGCCCATAAATTGCCGTTAAAGCTGGTGCTCCACCGTTCGGAGGATTTATAAAATTGATTTGTATTGAATGCTAAGGATCTGTTGTTGTAATACTTATTGGTCGGTACGGATGGTATTGCTGCAGCAATAGGTTCGGTCAGGTTGAAAGAGCCGATCGATTCCACATCATTGTTGTTGCGTTCACCTATCGAATTACATTGCAGCGTGTTTAATGTTTTATACTTCTTTTTAAAGCTCATTGCGTTTGCGTTGACAAAAGCATTTATGGGGGCAGCAATACCTGCGGTTGCTTCACCGGACCAGATCATTTTAGCATCTTCATTCAAGACCAGATTCAATGCTACATCTTCAGAATTGCTCACCCCCTGCTTGACTTTTTTATGCTCGTGATTTTGGACCAGCTCCACGTCTTTTACCGCTTTGGGCTGTATCGTCCTTGTGCCTACGCCATAGCCGTTCTGGAAGATATTATCCCCATCCACGTACATGCGGTTGACGGTCCTGCCATTATGTTTGACGACACCATTGTCGTCTATCTCAATACCGGGCATGCGGCGCAGCACATCGCCGATGCTCCTGTCTTCTGCGGCGGCAAAGTTGCTGACTGCATAACGGGTGGTATCACCTGCCCGGCGTACCGCATGCGGTCTGCTCTTAACGGTGACATCCGCCAGCTGGATCGATTTCTTGGTCAGCTCAAAATCTACTTTTCGGCTTAGATCTTTATATTCCTTCCGGGCTTTTTCGTACGAGATATGACTGACCTCTATCCATTGGACTTTCGACATCTGTTCTTTTGTAAGATTCAATGTATACTGACCCATACTATTGCTTCTGACGGTTTGGATGCTGTTGTTGGCATAGCCTATCACAATTGTCGCGTAGGGTATTGCCCGCTTGTCGCTGCTGATGGTACCCTCAATTTTCTCCTGCCCAAAAACGAGCATGGAAGCCATGATCAGGCATAGGCCACAAAAGATTGCTTTCATGAGGGTTATTAGTTGATGGTACGTTCGACCGGATTGTTCAACCGAAATTTTTGCTTATTTTTTCCCTCTTCTTTCATCAAGGCCTCCGCCTGTTCTGGAGAGATCTCCCTTCCATCCTGCGTCTTGAATTTTACGATAGCACCCGCTGGCAATTGCGCCATCATCGCACCTAGCTTGTTGGCCTTGCTGTTTTCGAGAGCCTTACGGTATTTTTCATACGGGAGTTCAGGCAATTTGTCGATGTCCATAAGCGAGATTTTGTCGGTCACCTTATCCAGTCCAGCGTAGCGGAAGTGTACTTCATTGGTCGAATCTTTGGCTTCAAGAATGGCACCAGGCAGGCCGTTGAGCTTCCAGGGACCGACCGGAAATGGAATTTCTTCGGTAAACCAAGCTGCATAGCTACGTCCACCAAATTGGCCTATCGCCTTGGAGCACATGTAACCACCAATATCCCGTTTGTCTTCGGTGATCTGCCAATCTATTTTGTATTTCTTATTGGGATATACCCGATACAATTTGCCGAGCATGGTCACTACACTGGGGGCCTCACCTGTTCCGAAAGGTGTATAGAGGTTGACCAATGCATCAGACTGCTCATCTGCATCCATACTGATGTGAAACAAGCGCTGCTCCTGATCTTTTTCCATGGGCGTCATTGCATAGAAAGAGCGCTCATCACCAATATAGAGGTACATGGCACGTGAAATAGGCTGCTCCTTTTTGGTGCTGTCAGCAATATGCTCAAAATCATATTTGATAAACATATTCACTTGATGTTCTTGGGCAACGAGCCGCTGTGCGAAGAAAATAAGACCGGTCATAACGGTCAGCAAAGACTTTGTTCTGTTCATTTTTATTACTTTTATACTGTCAATGCACCAAAAGTAGTGTGGAGGGACAGCCCCCTCTGTAATCATTTTGTTAAATACTGTTAACCGGCAATTGAATTGTTAACTACTGTTAAGTAATGTTATGAACTGTTAGCAAATCCTTGTTTTTGACGGATTTTAACTAGCATTGTAGGCGGTATTTTATTATGACGACACACAAGAAAACACGCATTATCATTGCCCTGCTCATTGCCAGTACAATAGCTGTCATTGTCATGCAGGTATTTTGGCTGTCCAATGCATTTCGTATCAACCAGCAAAAAGAAAAGATTATCATTCAGGGAGCGGTCAAAGATGCGATAGATGTCATTCGCCTCAAGACATATTTCGGTATCGATAGTTCCCTTTCCAAAGAACAGTTATCCATCCTCCGTGCCATGGGCGGAATACTTGACCAAGTGTCCAATAAGGAGCTGAAGGGGCTGCAGATTCACCGGCAGATTACAGAAGATTCCGGGGCAACAACAAATTGTGATACCTGCGTAACGAGGCCAAAAAAGACCACCCATGAATTTAGGATGAATATCGCCGAAGATGCCAAAGGTCTCGAAAAAAAGCTAGCGGATTCAATTCTAGGTACAAAGTATGGCGGCAGGCGTCCGACGAAAGTTAATGTCACCACTACCGAGAATTCATCTCGTGGCTCTGCTGTTAAGATTTATGCAAATGATGCAAAATCCATACAAAAACCGATGGATACGCTCGCTATTGGAAGATTGCTGGACTCGCTGATCAACGCAAATTTTACTGCGTTACAATTGAAGAATCAATTTAAAGTTTCCTTTGCTTCCATTGCAGCTCACACAAAACAACAAAGTGATTCAGTAGGTCATTACCTGATGATAAGAAGCGCTGTCAGTCCTAGCTACAGTGCTGAGATTAGCGTACAGCCAGATGTATTGACAAGCCTGGAGGGAATGAAATGGCTATTATTTGTTTCCCTACTTATCTTGGGGATGCTTTTTTATACGGCTCTTGCCCTCATTAGCTCCTTCAACCGCGAGAAGCAGATGACCGAGATCAAGAATGACTTTATTTCCAACATGACGCACGAATTCAAAACACCAATCGCTACTGCAAGTCTGGCGGTGGAGTTAATGAGCAAATTTGGAATAAAGAATAATCCCCAAAAACTGGATGAATATCTTGATATCTGTGGCGCTCAGCTAAAGCGTGTATCGACGATGATTGAAACGGTACTGCGACTGGCACAAGATAACCCCTATTTCCTCGAGAAAGAGTTTACAGATCTCCAACAGATCCTTTATGATTTCCGAAGCCAGACGGCATCCAAAATGGATGAAGCGCAAGGAACATTGACCATAACGATAGCAGATAATTTTCCACCGGTCGAAGTCGATAAGACTCATTTAGAAAATATACTGTACAATCTTCTCGATAACAGTCTCAAATACAGTAGCCTATCGCCCAACATTCAAATCGATGTCAGCCAGCAGAAAGATCACTTTCTTTTGTCCTTTGCCGACAATGGAATGGGTATTCCCAGGGAATACCTCGACCGAGTATTCGATCAGTTCTTTCGGGTGCCTATGGGCAACGTCCATGCGACGAAAGGCTTTGGCTTAGGCCTATCCTATGTTAAAAAAATTGTTGAGCTTCATGGAGGGGCTATCCGTGTGACGAGCCACGTTGACAAGGGGACAACATTTGTCCTGCATATTCCTATTAAATCATAATTCGTTTCATATCATCCGCATGAATAAAATAAAAGTATTATTGGCCGAAGATGAACCCATGATGGGCAAGCTTATCAAGGAAGCATTAGAACTCCGGGACTTTGAAGTGATCTGGGCTATGGATGGGCTCAAAGCCTTTTCATCTTTCTGTGTAGCGCGGCCCGACATCTGTATATTTGACGTCATGATGCCCTACAAGGATGGATTTACGCTGGCGCAAGAAGTTCGCGGATTGGCCAGCGAGTTGCCAATAATATTTCTTACGGCAAAGTCAACAATTCAAGATCTCGCTACGGGCTTTGAGGTCGGAGCCAACGATTATATCAAAAAGCCATTCAGCATGGAAGAATTGATTATTCGGATGCATGCCCTCCTCAAGAGGCGTTCGCCACTGAAGCAATCCGCTAGCCTAGATGAAGAATATGTCATTGGAAAATACCGTTTTAGCTTTCGTAACCTGCATCTTTGCATCGGTACGAAGCAACAGCTGCTTTCTTATAAGGAGGCGCAACTATTGAAACTATTGGTTGACCATCGGGATGCTGTACTCGATCGTAAAGTCGCCCTGGATTACGTGTGGGGCGACGATAGTTATTTCAATAGCCGGAGCATGGATGTTTTTATCAGCAAGCTGCGCAAATTTTTGGAAGGTGATCCAGCAGTCAAAATTATCAATATCCGCGGCAAGGGTTTTAAATTGATCGTCGGTTCATAATTTCAACCTGAATGTGCCAATTTTACCAACTTCTTCGCTCTGTGTGACGACAGGTTTTACAGCAAAAGATCCCACGGGCGCTAAAAGGTTGTTATCTAAGCGCTGCTACCGTATTTCGCATACAACTTTCGGTATTTTGCATACGTTGCAACACTGATTTCTAGTGAAATTTGTAGTATCAAAAAACGAAAAATATGAGCATAGAACACATTCAATTAGGAAGTCAAGGACTGGAAATCCCTAAAATAGGTCTGGGATGTATGGGTATGACTGGATTTGAAGATGCCGACATGTATGGAAAAGTAGACCTAAAAGAGGCTATCGCGACCATCCATCGATCCTTTGAACTGGGCGGAAATTTTCTAGATACGGCAGACCTATATGGCCCATTTGAAAATGAAAGACTTATTGCAAAGGCTGTTGAAAACAATCGGGCACATTATATCATTGCGACAAAATTTGGCTGGGAGATCGATGATAGTAACAAAGTGACTTGGGCTATCAACGGGAAAAAGGAATATGTAAAAAAGGCAGTCGAACGCTCTTTGAAAAATCTGAACACAGATTATATTGACCTTTATTACATGCATCGTCTGGACAAGAATACGCCGATCGAAGAAACCGTTCAAGCGATGGCAGATCTTGTGCAGGAAGGGAAAGTAAAATATATCGGTTTGTCAGAAGTATCATCAGAAACGATACGCAGGGCATATGCTGTGCATCCCATTACTGCGGTTCAGAGTGAATACTCATTGTTTGAAAGAACGGTGGAAGAAAAGGGTGTCTTGCAGACCCTCGACAATCTGGGTATCGGGTTTGTCGCTTATTCCCCACTTGGACGGGGATTTCTATCCGGCCAGATCCGTTCGATTGATGATTTGCCAGAAAATGATTTCAGGAGGGCGATCCCGCGTTTTCAGCAGCAGTATTTTCATAAAAATATCGAACTGGTTGAGGCTATAGAAAGCATGGCTGCAATCAAAAATGTAAGCAGCGCACAACTTGCCCTCGCTTGGATCATGCAAAAGGGAATTGTACCGATTCCAGGTACAAAGCGTAGAAAATATGTCGAACAGAATATCGAAGCAACTAAGATCAAGCTGGATCAAGCCGATATGGATAAGCTGGAGGTCATTATTCCGCTGGGAACCGATACCGGTGCCCCTTATGATGAATTCAGTATGGGACTTTTGGATTATTAATACTTAAATTTAGCGTTATGAACAGCATTGCTTCCGTTTCCGATTTTCACCGTTTATTGTCACTGCCTCAGCCAAAGCATCCGATGGTTAGTGTAATCAATCTATCAGAGAGTATCTTTTTAGAAGATGAGATATGGAAAGGCTTTGTGAATAAATTTTACTGCATCGCCCTAAAGCGAGATGCTACAGGGAAAATCAGGTACGGACAGCAATATTATGATTACGATAAAGGGGTTCTCAGCTTTACTGCACCAAATCAGGTGCAGTACCTGGATCTCCAGAATGTCCATTGTGGGGCAGGCTATTTACTGATCTTTCATGAAGATTTTTTGCTCAATCATCCACTGGCAACCCGTATCGGAGAGTTTGGATTTTTTTCGTACGCCGTCAATGAGGCCCTTCATCTCTCTGAGCATGAGGAGGACGATCTGATTGATATCCTCCTTAAGATCGACCGGGAGTGTGCGCATATTGATAGACATACGCAGGAGATTGTATTGGCACAAATAGAGCTGCTGCTCAACTATTCAAAACGATTTTATGAAAGACAATTTATCACGCGCAAGAATAGCAACCATCAGTTGTTGGCAAAATTTGAAGAAGTTTTAAATGATTACTTCGAAAACAATAAATATGCGCAAGACGGTCTGCTTACTGTGCAGTCCGTAGCCAACCTTATGAATCTTTCTCCGCATTACCTAAGCGATATGTTGCGCTTTTTAACCGGACAGAATACCCAACAGCATATCCATGAAAAATTGATCGCAAAAGCAAAGGAAAAGCTTTCGACGACACAGCTATCTGTAAGCCAAATTGCCTATGAGCTCGGTTTTGAGCACCCGCAGTCATTCAGTACACTCTTTAAAAAGAAAACACAAACGACGCCTGTCGAGTTCAGGGAAAAATTCAAATAAAATCAACAGATACTCAGCCTTGGTTACCTCAGGAGCTATAAGCTAAATTCAGAAATCGCTTTTTTATTTCAACGGCCATTTTCTCTCCAAATGGACTGCCCAACACAGGCAGTAAAAAGAAATCGAAAACTATTGTGCTTGCTGTATTGTCCTATTGCAAAGCAGAACACAGATATTTGTAAAAATGCACACCTTATTCAAGCAGATCCACTCCTATTCAAGCAGATCTTTCGTAACTGTATAATTGATAAATAAAAAACCTGATGAATGTAAAACGTATTTTCGGAACGATCCTAACCATTTTGGGTATCACCGGTCTTGGCTATGTTGCCTATGAGATAATAAATAAAAGTTCAGATTACACGACGTTAATAGTGATCGGCGTGCTCGGTTTGCTTTTCTTTTCTTCGGGAATCGGTTTGGTGAGAAATACCAAGGACGAAGCTTAATCGGACACCTACCCCGCTATATTTTTAGACGATCATTCTTGTTAAAACGCATGTGCCAAGCTGATGTTCATGCGGGCACCATTCCCTTTTACATAATTCATGTTATTGGATTGCCATTGCGAGATTACGGTAAAGTAGTCTTTATTGAACAGGTTCTCCACGCCCAGTCTAAGCACGGTGCTGCGACGTATTTCATAGCTGGATGATAAATTAAAAATCGTAAAAGATTTTACCGGACCGGTACCATAACTGTACAGTCCATTGACCGGGTCAAAACGATCACGCCCCGTGGTATTGACCAGCTGCGTCGTCAAAGTACATTTAGCCGTGGGATGAATTGTTGCATAGGCTGTAATCTTTGGAGGGTTGATACGATCCCCACCAAGATATATCTTTGAGGCATCTGCTAGCTCCCGCTTACCTTCGGTATAAGAATAGCTAGCTCCCAACTCCATAATCGGGTGTATGCGATAATTGGCCGACAGTTCAAATCCATAAATTTTCTCTGGCGACCGAGCGATCTGCGGGTTGCCATCCACAAATACATACGATGCCCCCAATGTCGAAGTACTATAATAGGCTGCAGCCTCATACGACAAGCGACCAACATCCCCCGAAAATCCCATTTCGTAATTATTCGCTTTTACGGCTTTGATAGCGGTATTACTTACGGTATTTTCTTTAGCTGCGCGTAAGACCAACCCTAAATCAGCTACACTAAAGCTTTGTGAGAAGCTGACAAACGGTTTGAAAGCCTGTATTTTAGTGTAACGCAATCCGGCATTGAACATCAAGGCTGTAAAATTCAATTGACCGCCATTAACGTTGGTCCCGCCGCCCACATAACTTCCACTGACCGAGTTTAAGATCCCGATGGTGGTATAGTCAGGCACGTCGATATGCACATTTTCCAGGCGGCTGCCCGCTTTGAAAATAAGGTATTGACCAAATGAAGTTTTGACCTGAAAATAAGGTGCCAAATTACGCATGCGCATATCAGGGATTACGGTGCGCCCATCCGTAAGCATGGTATTTGTTTTATCCGAGAGCAGATCCGCTCCATACGTAAGCTGGCTCTCTACCCGATCTGACCATTGATAAGGCGTATTAAAATTCAGGCGCAAGCCCAATTTCTTGCTACGGGTACTTGGCTGGCCATTATTTTCGAAAAAGTTGCTGTAATTGATCAAGGTGTTATAATCTTGAAAATAGAGATTCGCCTCCAGATCCGTTTTTCCGATCAATTCCTGTGCGCTATATTTTAAACTCGCGTTATGATTATAAGGCGTCCCTTCATGATCCCCCGGCCTCTTTCCCAGTACCCCAGTCGTTGGCGTATTGGTATCGCCATATTTACCAGCCTTCGCGATATAATCGGTATACTGTGTGCTCTTGTAGTAATTGTACATCATCTCCAAGTGGCTATTGGCATTGATGGTATAACCGATCTTGGCAAATGCATTCCAATTCTTCAGATCGTTCATACCATATTCGGGCGATAACACCCTGCCATCCGCATCTTTGTACAGGCCTGTTTGTTCATAGCGTCCACTGACGACATAATCCCAACGTCCCTGATGTCCACTAAAAAGTTGTCCCAGATAATAGCCGCCCGTTTGTCCGGGTTTGACAAGTGAAAAGTTACTTCCTATTTCTGTGCTTCCACGCAAAGCTTTGTCCGGTGTGGCTTTTTTTGTGATGTAATTGATCAAGCCTCCGTCCGCTCCATTGCCATAGATCGCCGTAGCCCCTTTTATGACCTCCACACGTTCGATCACACTTGGATCCAAGGCACGGATATCGCGGGCGCCATCACGCAGCGGTGTTGATTGCGGGATACCATCTATCATAACCAATACACGCCTTCCGCGCAATGTTTGCCCCAGATTTTGAGTACGATTGGTCGAAAAGCCAAGTCCAGGCACGGTGGACGCCAAGATGTCACTGAGGTTGCTGCTGATGCTACGTTGTGCATCCAACTGCTTTTGTGAGAGAATCGTCACGGATGAAGGCACCTCGTCCAAGGACTCCACGCGACGAGATGCCGACACCACGACCTCATTGATCCTATTATTGGATTGCAATGTCAGCAGTACGTTGACACTATCCTGAGGCGGTACAGTAATAACGGTGTCTAGCGTCTGGTAGCCTATCGAACTCAATTGAAGACGGCGTTGTCCAGCAGGCAATTCAGCATAAAACTTGCCAGACAAGTTTGTTTGGAGTTTACGCTGTCCATCTATGCGGACAGTAACATGGGCCAGTGCATCCCCATTTTCTGTGTGCACCGCACCCGATAGGTGACCTTCCTGAGCATGCGTTAGCGCAGTAGACGATAATAGGATAAACAAGGCCGAGTAAAGCCGTTTCTGAGACATGGTCATTTGGTTAAGTAGATGATTTAAGACTTACAGATCAAACTGTATTCCGAGATTTGCCATTGTGCCTGTTCCCTTGATGTAGTAGCGGCCCTCATTGGTGGCACCACGTACTTCCGCATGAACGGGGTAATAATCAGCATTGAATAAATTGTTGATGGAGAATAAAAAGGTGAATTTCTGGTATTTATAACGTGTTTGTAAATCCACCAGATTATAACCCGAAATCGGATATTTACCATAATTATACGCTTCTGCAGGAAAAACATCCCTTCCGCCCAAATGGAGGTACTGCACATACACATTCCATTGCTCCGTTAATTTAAAATCAGCGTTCAAATTAATTTTGAAGGGTGAAATAATGGAGTTGTCCAATTTATCCTTGTAAGTCCCTTCATTTTTCAGATCCTGGCGTCCATCCATATAGCCAAGCACTGTACCCAGGGACAACCATCGAAGCGGCTTGACATTTCCGACAAACTCAAGTCCATAAATACGCTGTGGTACCTGGCTCAGTTCGTAATTACCAGGCGTAGAAGTTTCGGCAAAGGTCGTTCCTTTTTTAGAGGTGCTATAATAGCCTGTCAGCTGATAGTCCCATATATCCATCTGACCATTTACGCCCAATTCAACATTATTGACCACCACGGGTTTGGGATCAATCTGGCTCAATGGTACACCGTTGCGCAGAATGAGGCCGACATCACCAATGGAATAGCCCTGCGAAAAAGAAGCAAAAGGCTGCGCATAGCGGTATTTATTAAAACGCGTGGCGATATTAAATACCAAGGCATCCGAATTATTGTTTTCACCCGGAGTCAGTTTACCATTTTTGGTCAGGTCACCGACCTTAAACCGGATATTTTCATAGCGTAGCCCTCCTTTTAGGATCCAGTCGGTACCAAGGTTTAATTTACTCTGCAGGTAAAGAGCCAGATTGTTCATATTCATATCTGGTGTCACCAGGTCATCTTTCATTGTCTTCTGAACCGTGTGGTCCTTTAGTAAATCCACACCATAGATGAGCGCCATCTTTGTAGATGCGCCCAATTGAAAAGGCGTATTGAAGTTTAGCCTTGCTCCTTTGTGATCCGAGTAATTTTGATTGTAGGTCTCAAAGACCGTATTCATATCTTCATAGTAGAGGCTCAAATTTGCTGCTGTCTTTCCATATTGGCCGTCATACTTCAAATGCAAGGCTTTATTGTAGGGTGTACCACCATTGATGACCGTATCGGATGGAATACCAATTGCCGGCGATTCGCCAAATTTGCCCGTTGTACCCACATACTTGCTATCCTGGAGACTACGATAATAGTTGCCCATAAATTCGATGCGATGATCCGGAGCAATCTGGTAGCCGATTTTGGCCAGTGCATTATACGATTTTGTCTCGCCCAGTCCATAGAAAGGACTTGCCACTGCTGCATCAGCACTTCTTACCACGCCCGTACGGCCCATCTTGCCCTGTACGACATAGTCCCATTTGGCTATCTGTCCCGAAAATACCTGTGCAATATTGTAGCCATAGGTTTCGCTAGGTTTTACCAAACTCAGCGAATTATTGAGATAAGTGGATGAACTCAGTTTCTTGCCTATTTGAGGCTTTTTGGTAATATAGTTGATCACACCGCCTGCGGCACCATTACCATACATTGCCGTCGCGCCATTGATCACTTCGATATGATCTATTGCACTGGCGTCTATCGTCCTTAGGTCACGTCCGCCATTACGTAATGGCGTAGACTGTGGGATACCATCGATGAGTACCAGAAAATTACGGCCACGGATCTTGGCGATAAAGTTATTTTGACTTTCTTCGCTAGGTGAGATACTGGGTACCTTTTGCATCAGGATAGACGGCAGGTTGTCGTTGATCTGGCGTTGCTGATCCAGCGCCTTGCCACCGATATAGGTTACTGAAGAGGGCACCTCATCGATATGTTCGGCCAGTCTACTCGCTGTTACCACCACTTCATCCAAATTGTGCTGAGCCACCTGCATCACCAGCGGCGCATCAATTTGATGGCTTTCTTCACGCAGCTCAATCGCGTGGACGATACCTTCAAATCCCACTGAGCTCAGCGTCAAACTGTACGTTCCATAAGGGATCCCCTCCAGTTTGAAATAGCCCTCGCGGTCAGATTTCGCACCCTTCAGCCCATTGAGCTGAACATGCACATTTGCTAAAGGCATACCCTGTGCATTGACAACACGGCCGCTGATAGCACCCTTCTGTTGCATGGGGAATGAAGATGTAGACCAAGGATTTTCACGGATAAAGGCCACCTCCGCCGAAACTGTGGAGGATAACGAACAAGAACAATATAGTAAAGCGGCTGTGATTTTAGCCATGCTGTATGGATTGACTTTCATTGCTTGTAATGGACTGGTAGACGATTTTTAATGCCTGTTTAAAATTTAAAATAATAATAACGGGGACAAAGATATATTATTTTGATTAATTCTAAATAAAATCTGATAATAATCTGATTTTACCCCACGAAACATACGGATCATAAGATTTTTGTCCGGACCTGATCACCAGTGAATTCAACTTGATTGTACAAAAAAATAACCCCTAATCTATATTAAGGGTTATTTTGATCGTTGAAAAATACAATAAGAGGCAAAGCTATAAGTCCCATCTCAGGCACCGCGGACAAGTACCGAAGGCAGCGACCTTAAACATGATTATTTTTTATAAACTTTACTATCCGTTCGCTCGCTGTGTCGCAGAAATCAAGACCCGAATAATCCGGATTCAACCCACCGATAAAAGGTACGGCCATGATAAATAGATTTTCTGTTGTGTTTCCAAAGGAATCGAGCGCCTGAAAATAATCGTTGATACTTAGTCCTTTCACCTGCATATAATAGCCGCCATTACTGTCGGCCCTTACATTTAGATCATTTTCATCCAAATAGCTGAGTCCCTCCGCTTTATTTTTGAAATTTAAGTAAGCCGTACTGATCAGCCCATTATGCTTTAGGCCCTCAAAGGGTAAGTCATTAAATTCGAGAGCCTTTTGTCCGGTGCCATCTACATAGAGTTGATAATGGACGCTTTGCTCATTTCCTTCTGTATCTTTATAGTTGTAAATTGCGCCGCCGTCAGCATGAGGAACGACCTGGCTCTCCTTATCAACTTGAATATGATCTATGACACCCGCTTCATATAAAGCAATAATCTCGCTATAAGATTCCTGCGGCAGGGATGCAATGATCACGCTGATGAGCGGCATTAAGACTTTGCGCAATCTCAGCATGTCTTCGGCAGAAAAATGTTTGGCCGGATAATTTATGGCGTAGCTAAAAGCGGCCAATAATTCCTTCCATGAGATAGACTGTCGTCTGTTAATGGATTTTTCAGCTTCCTGATATTCAGCCTTAAAAAGAGTGAAACTGTCCAGTTCTTTACGTAGCGCCAGCATTTCATCCACAAACTGCTCGATACTGAGGTCTTTGACCTTCTCATAAAAAGCAGGATCCCTTTGCATAAGCGGATTTTTAAAATTTCGTTCGAAAACATAATCCAGGTCCACAAAACCATTATTTTTAGTTTTATAATCATAAATTTCCTGCAATGTCATCGACCAGGTCAACGAATAGGGTTCTTGTTCAGAATGAAATCTCAATGCAGGCAGAAAGCCACTTGTTGAAAATAAATGAATGGTAAAGTTGCTGGAAGTTTCATTCAGCACATAGCTGACTTTGTCCCCCACGTAAGTATACTGACCATTTCGACGGGAAAGGGTTTTGATGGCATCTACAGCAGTCAGCGACGCTCCTTTGATCGCGATGGGGTAATCTGTGGCGTGGTCAAATTTAGCAGGCGGATAGGGCGAGTCATACCATCCATCGGTCTCTCCCTCAAAAGTTATACCCCAATGATGTCCGGTGCATAATACCACGATTTGGGCTTCATATTCTTCATCCTCGGTGATAACTATCCGGTAATTTTCATTTTTATCATCGCGAACAATGTCGCTTACCGAGGTCTCGGTGTTGACCTGCACCTTTATCTTGCTCTTTATCGCAAGTTTGATATATTGGTGAAATTGGTTTTCGAGATAATCCCCCAAAAGTAGGCGCGGTACTACCTGGTATGGATTGAGTTTGCCATTCGCATAGTAGTCCGGATAATCATTGGTAGGATATTTTGACAGATACGAAGATATATCATTAGCTAATGCCGGAATTTCATTGGCCGAGACGTTGGCGAGATGTTCAGGGCACGCCCCATATTTACCGTAGGGCATTCCGACTCCCAGCCGTTCATTTTTTTCAAAGATGTATATATTTTCAACAGATAGATGCTGGTTGACAATCTGCTTTAACATAAATAATGCAGCAGGTCCCCCTCCGATTAGCGCAATCGATCTTAGTTTTTGATATTTCATAAAAGTTATTAGATGATGTAGTTAGCCTAATTAATGTTAACCATACCTGCCTTAAGATCACTTAGATAAGGCTGGTATGATAAACCTAAAATGTTTTTAGACTATGAAGGCACTTTTCTAGATTTTTCTCTCTCCCAGACGCGGTGCCCTTTCATTACATTGATAAAATCCTGAGTCAGATTATCTTTGCTTTCGAAGATCACCCCCTTATCCTTTTCAATAAACGACCTTGCTGCCAATTGCTCTGCGTCGTTAGCAAAAGCCAAGGCTTTACAGTGACGGTAGCCCTCATTGATAAATTGCAGGTAGTCCGGATTAGTGGCGAGCGTCATTACCGAATCACCGCCTGGGGTATAAAAAGCATCATAGCAGACAGAAGCTTCTGTGAGGTACGAATGCTGGATTTCTTGCTCCGACCCCTCTTTAAAGCGGATCTTGCCCACATGAGCTGCGATCAATACCGCCTGAGATCCTTCAGATTCAAGTGCAGCCTTCATTTTATCTATTGAGGCTTTACTTGCCCCATTATCGATCAAAAAGGCAACTTTGCGGGTTTTGATGGTACCCTCACCGGCTTTCACCTTCATACTCAGTGCTGGCGACTGGTCAACTTCCGGTTTTTTGGGTTTGATCGGATAGTTAGGGTGGTTTTGACGGGCAAATTTAAGCGTTAAAGGATCGAGCTCATTTGCGGGCTCCAGACCCAGATTTGCGCCCACTTTCTTCGCAAGATCTTTATCGATCTGATTTAAAATTGCAAGTTGTCTTTTACGTATGTTGACATCATTTACTTTAGAAAGCTCAAAACTCAGTGCATTGACAATATGATCCTGTTCCTCAGGACTCTGTGAGGTGAAAAATAACCTTGCCTGACTAAAGTGATCGGCAAAGGACTCCGATCGGGCCCTTACTTTAGTGCCGTTGAGCGGTTGTTTGTGCGATTCAAATCCAACCTCCCCGTTGAGCATAGCGTGATACGGGCAGCCTTCAGCTTTGCTATTGGGAAAATAACTGACCGCACCAGTGGGTATATCCATTCGCGCAAAACCGTCCTTTTGATTGTTATGTTTTCCGTTTACCGGGCGATTGATGGGCAGTTCATGAAAATTAGGGCCCCCAAGACGGTAATTTTGCGTATCCATATAGGAGAAGATTCTCCCCTGCAGTAGCGGGTCATCCGTAACATCGATGCCCGGTACCAGTCTGCCCGGATCGAAGGCAATCTGTTCGGTTTCGGCAAAGAAATTCTCCGGATTACGGTTTAGCGTCATTGTTCCGACAATCTGTACCGGGATCAATTCCTCCGGAATAATTTTGGTAGCATCAAGGATATCGAAGGAATATTTCAGTTCGTCTTCCTCCGGAATAAGTTGTACACCCAAATCCCATTGTGGGAAATCACCTTTTTCAATGGCCTCCCACAGGTCACGTCTATGAAAATCGGCATCAAATCCAGAGATTTTCTGCGCTTCATTCCAGGCGACCGAATGAACACCCAATCGTGGTTTCCAGTGAAATTTAACGAATGTCCCCTTTCCCTGCGCATTGACAAATTTAAAGGTATGCACACCAAAGCCTTCCATCATCCGCAAACTTCTGGGTATTGCCCGGTCAGACATCGTCCACATGATCATATGAGCCGATTCGGGCATCAGCGAAATAAAATCCCAAAAAGTATCGTGTGCAGATGCCGCCTGTGGCATTTCATTGTTAGGCTCCGGTTTGACGGCATGCACCAGATCGGGAAAATTCATTGCATCCTGAATAAAAAAAAACAGGAATATTATTTCCGACAAGATCATAATTTCCCTCTTCGGTGTAGAATTTTACCGAGAAACCTCTTACATCCCTTGCCAGATCGGTAGATCCCTTAAATCCTGCTACCGTCGAAAACCGTGTAAACAACGGTGTCACTGTGCCTTTCTTTAAGAATGCAGCAGTCGTATATTGGGAGAGGTCTGCCGTAGCTTCAAAAATCCCATGCGCACCAGAGCCCCGGGCATGCACCACCCGCTCAGGAATACGCTCACGGTCAAAATGCATCAGCTTGTCAAAATAAATATGATCTTGCTGTAATGATGGTCCTCGCTCTCCCGCTTTCAGGGTATTGTTATTATCATACACGGGCACACCATCATTGGTCGTCATCACTTTTTGGTGATTGTCAACTGATCGCTGATCAATTTCGATCGTTTTTACATTTTTTTCCTTTTTCATATTCAAATATTCTATGTTGTACAATTTTATACATGCTCCTACCGCTTGTTTTATCAAACAAGTATTGATAAATAACCAGTGATAACATCGTAGCACATGCGTATTTCTGAGCATTACATAAGCCCTATATTGACGTTAGATAGCTACCTAACACCGAATAAAATATCTACAAAAAATAAAATGACGACTGGGAATTGTGTTTTTTCGAGACCACCCAAACGATAGTTAGCTAAATCGCAATTCAACATAAATAACAAATAGCGTACTGAAATGTTTTATCTGTACAAAAAAAAATTAATATAGGTTACAGAATATTTCCCTTAACGGTATCAAGGATTATGTTAGCCTATTTTGTAAAGCTATGTCTGTATCTTCGCTGAATCCAGTGTTGGTGCAGTTTTCCATTGTTGAAGCGGAGCCCGTACCGGGGCGATGTTCGGGACATATGGCGATTGTCATAACATTTGGAAAGATGGTAAATCATACCTTTAACAATCATTTAACATTATTAAGTATAGATAATCAATTATATTTTGTAAATTCACATCAACCAATCACTAGAGGTTGGAAAATAAATACAAGAAATATCTCTTCCGCAAAAATTCACATGTCCCAGTCTATTAAATTCGACAATGTAAATACATTGTTCTCCAAAACATTGAAGCAAAAAATCAATCATTATTTCAATAATTCATCAAAGCAGAAAACCGGCAATCGACGAATTTTTTTGAAGGCTTCCATTCTATTGACCACTTTTATCATTCTATACGTTCTATTGGTATTTGTCCCCATCCATTGGAGTATCGCCATTGTATTGTGCCTTATTTTCGGGGCCAACCTAGCCGCTATCGGCTTCAATATCATGCACGATGCCGGGCACAATTCATTTTCGGGCAATAAACGGCTGAATACCATTTTGTCCTATTCGCTCAATCTATTAGGAGGTAATATCTATTTTTGGAAACTCAAACATAATATTGCCCATCATACCTACACCAATATTGATGGCGAGGACCACGATATCGAGGTCAAATTTATGCGGATACACCATGATCAAAAATTAAAGAAACACCACCGTTATCAACGCTTTTACTTCCCCTTGTTGTATGGTATCTCCTATCTGGCCTGGATTTTTTATCAGGATTACGAGAAATACTTCCGCGGCCGTATGGGCAATGATACCGATCGTTTTCATTTTCCGCTCAAGGAGCGCGTTATATTTTGGGTGAGCAAGCTGCTGCATTTTACATTATTTGTGGTTGTTCCGATTATATTTGTGGGTTGGTTGCCTACGTTGCTTGGTTTATTAATTGCTGGGGTCGTCTGTGGACTGAGCCTGGCCACGGTATTCCAGCTGGCGCATGTGGTTTCGGGAACAGAGTTCAAGACCATCGAAGCCTCACGGGTGGAAGAAGAATGGATGATCCATCAGATTCAGTCGACGGCCAACTTCGCCACCAAGAGTAAGGTATTGACCTGGTTGCTTGGCGGGCTTAACTTTCAGGTCGAGCATCACCTGTTTCCTAAGATCAGCCATGTCCATTACCCGGCACTTAACCGCATTGTGAAACAGACATGTGAGGAATATAAATTGCAGTATAACGAATTTAGAACATTCTGGGCTGCTTTCAGGTCCCATATTGGCGTCATTCATTCGATGTCCAAGTAAATGAATTTAGCGGCTGATTGTACATAGTCAGCCTAAGGAATATAAAGCTCCTTTTTCTGCTGCAATTAATCTGCGCAGAAAAAGGAGCTTTAATGCGATATAGGGGTTGTTTATAAACTTATGTGAAAAATAAAACACAAATTATGCTAAATGTCAATATATTATACCTATACTTGTAATATAATCAGGCTTCGCCTTTGCTTCTCTGAAATCGTCAAGTATTACTTTTCCACTCAGTTTTCGCATTTTCAGTAGCTAATTTTGTTGTCAAAATAATAGGTGAAGTACCTTTTTGAACTTGCATAAACCCAAGCCCATTAAATACCAAACATCATTTCTTGCGAACAAAACGATTGACCAGAGTAAGGATAATAGTATCATTGCAATGGGGTTAAAAAATGAATAATTTAATACTAATATATAATACAATGCAAGAAGGAACAGTAAAATTCTTTAACCAGACAAAAGGTTTCGGTTTTATTACACCAGCTGATGGTGGTGAAGACATTTTCGTACACGTTACTGGTCTAATCAATGAAGTACGCGAAAACGATAGCGTAACATTTGATTTAGAGAACGGTAAGAAAGGCATTAATGCCACGAACGTACGTATCGCTTAATTAAGTAGAATAGTCAATCTGGAATTTGCATGGCGCATTTTCTAAGAAAGTGTAACAGAGATCTGTTACACTTTTTTTATTTGGCCCCCTTCTATTCCGGTCCAATCCTTAAAGGTAATAGGATTGTCTATCCAGCTTTACCAAAATAACTACCTAAACGGGTCTAGTCTATTTAAATTTTCTTTCGCATGGCTTTTATGGCCAGCCCGGCTGCCATTCCGCCGATGACATACCAAGCTACCGTCATTATTTTTGTCCGAGCTGTCTTTTTTATCGGTTTGGCATTGAGCCCGGCCTGTTCAGGTATTGTCAATGTTGCCAGGCCTACGACTGTTCCGAGTAGTGCTCCTCTGAGGAGGATATTTTTATCACCACCATAGCCGATCATGGTATATAACATTGCATTTGAAGCCACATCAGCCCCAAATGTAGCTGCAACGAGTGCATTTCCTTTTGGCGGTTCAAATCCGGCCGCACGTACCGACTTCTGCATCGCCTCCTCACCTACCTGGTCAATTTCTGGAGCTTTTGGATCAAATCTTTTTGCAGCACTTTGGATCACGTTGAGCACAACGGCACCGATCAGTCCGCCCAACATATTTTAAATACATTCATTACTTCAAGTGTTAAGTTTTCAATCGTTCCTGTAAAGTTTGCAACAGGCTACTTTGAGAACATCCAGCGGCACGAAATGGTTCGGATTGTTGTGCTATTTGCTACGCCAATGGCCTGCGGTTGATTTATGTGAGTGATCTTGCCACCGCCTTCTGAGTCTATAGAATCCGAGCAGTAAGCGGTCATAACAAAGCGCAAACAACAATATGATTACAGGCAATAATAGTGTCTTTCTGTCAAACAAGCTATATATAAAAGCCCCTATAATACCACCTAAGAAAAACCCTCCAATGATGATTAATTTGAGTAGGATACCTCGTCTCAAACGCTTACGTTCATTTATTTTCTTATAGAAAATAGTTTGAGATAGCTCAATCCCTAGGTCTGTAAACAATCCTGTTAAATGCGTGGTGCGAACTACCGACCCCGATATTTTAGTTACCAGCGCGTTTTGCAATCCCATAGCGAGCAAAAGAACACACGGTAGCCAAACAGAACTGTTGAAGATGGGAATATTAAAAAGAGATACAAATGTAAGTAGAATAATTTCAATGCTGATAGGTGCACTATAGGAAAAATGCGCCCTTCTCCTGGATGTAAGTTCCATTGTTGAGTTGGCGATAAATGCTCCCAGCAAAAAGGAAATAACATATAATATACTTAGCAAGGCAAACAAGTAATTATTTCGATAAAGTTCCTCGGAAAAAAAGGCAAAGTGGCCAGTTACATTTGTTGTCAATGTTTTAAAGGAAAGTACCCCAACTATATTCACTACTCCGGCTACTATGGACAATAATGCAGCTAATTGCACATTATGGATGTAATTCCGTCCCTTATTTCTATGCCTAAACATAATGCTGTTTTCACTTACTGTCTATTGAACTACCTTTTGAGAATGTATAATAAATAGGTCCAATTTACCTTTTTTAATAGCGAAGTGCAATAAATAAATTATCTTATTTTTAAACGAAATGTTTACTTAAGATTTTGCTGCTCAATCGCTGATTATTTCCTATTTTTGTATGACTTCCAATAACAATCTAATTTAGTCGGGAACAACTGCTATGCAATTTAACTTCTCATTCGAATCCAGTCCTTTTAAGACGCTTATCGCTTTTCATAAGATTATAAAACCGTTTGAGGAAACGGCTTTATCCGAAGTTGGTTTTCAGGCTAGCTATGCGAAATCCTTGCTGGAAGAATTCAAAAAATATCCAGCGCTTATCGAAGGGATCGAAAAAACCGAAGAGCTGAAACAGTATGAGCCTATCATCAAAGTCCTTTTAGCAGATTTGTTCCCAAGTTCGCTGACGCAAAATGAGATAAAAGCCATTACAATCCCTTTCCATTCCTATACATTTAATCATACAGCACGGTTAGATCGTATTTTAAGCGATGCCGGAGATCATTATCAGTTTAATTTGCGGGATATCACTGCCGATTATTATTATATTCTGAATTGCTGTGTGATCCTGAGCCAATACTATGGATTCAAGGTGGATGCCATGGATGCCCCCCTGTTTTTGGATATACCCGATAAGCATAACATCATGCATCACTACCGGGTACTGTTCAACGCCGATTTTATGGATGTCATTCCTACCGATCGTGCCATTGCTCTTTCGGCTGAGGACATTACTGAGCTAGTTGATCATTTTTCAGATATCGCGTTGTGGAAGTCCAAATTTCCAGAGCAAAGCTGGATTTTGAAAGGTTTTTCCATTATGACCCTTTTTGATGCGACCATTGAAAATGCGGTGTCCAGCTTCAAGAGCAACTTACTCCGGGAAGATAGCACCATACAATTAGCAGAAATTGAAACCATTTTCAGGTCAATCTATAAAATAGACGATTTGCGGATAGGACTTACCTCCTTTGAAAAAGTCAGGGAAGAGTATAACCTCAGAATTGTCGAAAAACAGCTCTATAGCCATCTGCTGTACGACTCTACGATTGCAGAGTGTGAAGAAATGCTATGCAATGATACCTTGGAGAGCCTGCTCACCCAAGAAGAACTGCTCGTCGTTCCCGACATCGACAAAATGCCGGTTTCAGATCCAAAGCAAGCGTGTTTTGTAAACAAACTGAAACAGCAAAATGTGAAGAGCTTTATCTTTGCCCCCTTGATACAGGATGACAAAGTGTTGGGGATATTGGAAATGTCCTCGTCCCGGGTACGTGAACTGAATTCTGTCAATGCCAATAAACTCAACTTTATCTTGCCGTTTATCAGAGACAAAGTATCCAAGGCATTTTTTGAAACAGAAAACCAGATTGAAGCCATCATCCAGAAAGAATACACATCCATTCATCCAAGTGTCAAATGGCGGTTTCAGGAAGAAGCCATCCATTACCTCAACGATAAGGCTTTTGGAAAAGACTACACCCTTCAGGAAATCGTTTTTGAAAACGTTTACCCGCTCTATGGGCAGATTGATGTCCAGGGGTCTTCAGAATCCAGAAATCAGGCCATTAAACAAGATTTGGTCAACCAGACCACCGATCTGATCGCGCTTTTCACAGCGATAAACCAAAAACATCGATTGCCCTTATTTGAGCAGAAAGTCTTTGATCTGGAGCGCAACCTGGAGACACTTGACCATTCCCTGTCCACCGATACAGAACAGGTGGTGCTGGACCATTTCAATCTGGATGTGCACCCAATCTTGGACAACTTTCGGAAAAACAATACAAATAGTCCCATCGCCAAGACTATTGACGCCTACTTCGATCGGATAAATCCTGCCATAGGTGGTTTTTACGAAGCTAGGCAAGATTACGACAACTCGATCGATCTGATCAATAAGAAATTAGTGACTATTCTTGACGGAAAACAGGTAGAAGCGCAAGAATACTTCCCGCATTATTACGAGCGTTATAAAACAGATGGCATTGAGCACAATATGTATATCGGAGCTTCCATCGCACCGGGCAAGAATTTTGATCTATACTATCTCAAAAATCTCCGGTTATGGCAAATGCAGATCATGTGTGAAATGGAGAATAAGTTTAAAAAGATCCAGCCCAAATTACCACACCAACTGGATGTCACATCGCTGATCCTCGTTTTTGGAAATCCGATTTCCATCCGTTTTAAAATGGATGAAAAGCAGTTTGATATCGACGGCTCCTACAATGTACGTTATGAAATTGTGAAAAAGCGCATCGACAAAGCTAAGATCAAAGGATCGGCCGAACGTATTACCCAAAAAGGTAAATTAGCCATTGTCTATTCACATGCCCATGAAGAAACAGAATATCTGGGGTATATCAAGTTGCTGCAACATAAAGGCTTATTAAATGATGAAATTGAAAAGTTTGAGGTAGAAGATCTGCAGGGGCTAATCGGCCTTAAAGCTCTTCGGGTTGGATTTACGTTTCAGGATCACCGCTAAAACGGTTATCATTCGCCTTCGCAGGCCCCAGCTCACCAGCATTGGTGCAGCTCTGCATTGCATCTCAGCCTAATGGTTGGTGGAGCTGGTTTGATTTTTTTGTTTCAGTCCAATGACGAATAGCACTGCTAAGCCTTAGGTATCTAAAGGCCGAATACAGGCGAATTTGAAAATTCTCAAATTATAATCAGAAAAAACAGTTATATTTATCTACCTAGTAGTAGATAGATTTATGAATACCAAGGAGAAAATAATCAATACTGCCGCCGAGATGTTGTCTGACAATGGATTTAATGCCTTTAGCTTTCATGACATTTCAAGGGAGATCGGCATCAAAACCTCTTCCATACATTATTACTTTCCGACCAAAAGCGATCTTATTATTGCAGTCATACATTATTCTCAGCACATACAGACTGCATTATTTGCGTCCATTGCAGACAAGACGCCCCCTGAAAAACTAGCTGTGCTGATAGATTTTTACGTGGACTTAGCCCTTAAAGGAAAGATGTGCCCTATTGTCTCGATTTCATCCGACATGAAAGACATAGATCCCAATATCAAAGGTGAAGTCAGTAAATTTTACGATTTTCTAGCCGATTGGCTCACTTCCTTATTAGCAGATGGAATCCATAAAAAGCACTTTGTATGCGCACAGCCTCCAGTAAATAAAGCAATCGAACTATTAAATATCCTGGCGATGCTGCCTATTTTATCCCGGCTTGGCAAAGGCGCCGAAAGCATTGCCGGAATAAAGCAGTCCCTCATTGACAATCTTTTAAATCCAGACGATCCCAGACAGACCCCGGCGGCACCAGCGGCGGAGATCATACAGAAAAATGAGACTATTGCCCACCTCAATGCTGTTATTGCCACTCAAAAGAAAGTAATCGCCCTCTATGAGGCAAATGATATTTTGCAAAAATGGGAAACGCAGCAGTAAACCGTTACAGCAAAACAATAAAAATGTTTTGATACAGCCCCATTGCAGAAGAATAAAACATTGTATACATTCATTTTGTTTTTATTGAATGCAGCTGCAAATTTATTGCAGCTGCATTCAATATCGGTTCCAGCGGTGGCATAGGTCTTGAGGTTGAAAAGAACCCAGCCACATCGCTTGGCCAGCACTCCAACGACATTAAGGGATATCCAATTGACTAACGACAGGCACCACACCTTTGTGATGTTCTTCGATCAATCTGGATAACTCTTTTACCAGCTCAGGATGTTTTTCGGCGATATCATTAGCTTCTCCAATATCTTCATTAAGGTTGTACAGCTTGGGTCTCTCTAGCCTGCTAAGCTGGTCTGGGTAAGCAAATTCGCTATTGCTATAGAATGATAGCTTATAGGGACCTTTACGTACAGCTACCAGTTGCGAGGCATGATAGTAGAACATCTCATCACGAGGGCTTTTTTGTTGCCTACCAGTAAGTACCCCTGTAAGATCATATCCGTCATATACTCTGTCCTTTGGCAATTTTGTGTGGGCCAAACTTGCGAAGGTTGTCAATACATCCAAGGTACTCCCTATCTCGGTTACCTGACCTGGTTTGACACGCTCAGGACCCCAAAAGACAGCGGGCACGCGCACACCACCTTCATAGCTATTCCCCTTCGCACCATACAGCGGACCCGATGAGCCTCCAAGTTCTTTAAATATCTTCCAGGGACCGTTGTCTGATACAAAAACTACATAAGTGTTTTTATCCAAACCCTGCTTTTTAAGTGCCGCAACGATCTCCCCAACGCTCCAATCGATTTCCTCTATGACATCACCATAAATGCCCCGCGCACTTTTTCCTTTAAACTTATCGTTCGCAAAAAGGGGAACATGAGGCATAGAATGCGCCAAATAGAGAAAGAATGGGTGCTCCTTGTTTTTAGTGATAAATTCAACAGCCTCCTTCGTATACCGCTCCGTAAGTGTGTTCTGGATCGCCGGTTTTTCAATGACCACCTCATTTCGGAGTAAAGGAACCTGGAAATATTCATTTTTCGGCTGGGTGATTGCTTCTACATAAGGGATAGAATCTACGCGATCCATATCGTTGCTATATGGAATACCGTAATAGTAGTCAAAACCATGTTTTGTAGGCAGAAATTCAGGCCGACTTCCAAGATGCCATTTCCCTACGATACCTGTATGGTATCCGTTCTGTTTTAGCAATTTAGCAATTGTAATCTCCGACAAGGGAAGACCTCCTTTAGAGTCCGGAAATAAAACCCTTTTTTTCTCGCCTTGCATACCGCTTCTAATCGGCAAACGCCCCGTTAATAGACCTGCTCTAGAGGGTGTACATACATTTGCCGCCACATAAAAATTTGTCCATTTTTGTCCTTCCAACGCTAGGCGGTCGATATTTGGTGTTTTGATTGTGGGATTACCGTAGGTTCCAAGATCCCCGTATCCTTGATCATCTGTAAAAATTAGTATAAAATTCGGCCGCGTGGCCCCGTCTTTTCGCTGCGCGATGGAAAACTGGGCAATGCCAATTGTCAGTGCAAATAATACGATTGACTTCATCATAAGTACTCTTTTCATAATCTATCTATTTATCGTTTGTTAATAACCTTCATTTTGTGCTAGATTTGGATTTGCATCGATCTCCGTTTGCGGAATCGGAAACAAGACCTGATGTGCGTTGGCGGCTGTCTTTCCCCGTTGTCTTGCAGAAGAAATAAATGTACCCTCTCTCAGTTGGTCAGAACGACCTGCCTGTTCATACCAGAATTCCCATTTTCGCTCCTTAAAAATCTGCCTTCTAAAACTATCTTTGGTAAGATCGCCAACCTGTAACGGTTTCAAGCCCGCCCGATTGCGAATCTGATTCACCAAACTGACAGACTCCATAGTAGGACCATTTAATTCATTTAAAGCTTCTGCTTTACTGATCAGGATATCTGCATAGCGGATAACGGGAACATCATTTCCATAAGATGCCCCGATTGCATCCTTATCAAATTCATACTTGCCGGGATAAGACCTGTTATTCCCCAGCAATTGCGTAAATACGCCGCTGGTATTTGTGTAAGCAGTAATGATCAATTTACGTCTTTTGTCATTGGCGTCAAAGGAGTTAACAAATTCATCATAGAGATAGACACGGGAAGCGTATATGGTCTGATTGGGTAAATGCGGGTAGTCTGTTGGAAAAGTATTTGCAACAAAAGGATTTCCTAATTGAGGTGTTGATTGTATGGTCCAAATCATCTCGTTGTTGCCTTCGTTTTCAATTAAAAACAACTTCGTATAATCAGCAAACAGGGAATAAGTCTGCAGACCAATAACCGCATTTGTGCGGTCTATTGCTTTCTGCCATTGCTTTGTATTCAAATATAATTTAACAAGAAAACTAAGTGCCGCTCCTTTAGTTGCTTTGCCGTATACAGTCTGTTCGAGGGGTAGCACCGCAGCGGCTTCACTTAAGTCTTTTTCTATAAAAGCGATAGTTTGTTCTTCCGTGGATCTAGCAAGGTAATAATCGTCATCCGGACTACTATATAGCGGCAAGGGACCAAACCAATCGTGCAGTAAATAATAACTTATTCCCCTAAGAAACTTGGCCTCCGCGATCAGCTGTTCCTGATTTTGCCCGGAGGCGTTTTTTAAAATAAGATTGGCATCACGTATCACCGTATACAATTGTTTCCAGGTACTGCTAAAATAGGTGTGATTGCTATCCCAAGTAAAGTTAGAGAGCGGTGTAAAGTTTGCTTCAATGGCGCCAAATTCATTCCAATTTTCACCGGATGTCATGCCAGATGTAAAGAAGTAGGCGTAATTTCGCAATTGGGCATTTCCATAGGCCGAAGTCAATAAGGATTGTAATCCATCCTCAGAATTTGCATAATCGTCGTTTAGTTCAGAATAAACCTCTTCGTCCAACATGGAGCTACAGGCTGATAAAACTAAAGAACACAGACCAATACTTATATATTTAACAATTTTCATGATGTATAACAGCTGATTAAAATGAAACATTGATACCTGCACCCCAAACGCGAGCCAGAGGATATGTATTAAGATCTACCCGGGCACTGCTTGTTCCCAAAGCATTTGCTTCTGGATCATATCCGATATAGTTGCTGATGGTAAAGAGATTTTGGGCAGACAAATAAACCTGCAACTGACGAATCGCCTTTGTAGACCGTAAAGGAACATTATAATTCAATTGCACATACTTTAAGCGTAAATAAGACGCATCCTGCAATGCCAGGGTGTTTACTTTTCCTCCTCCATACGAGGTGGGTTCCACTGCCGACGGCCATTTCGCGTCTGTGTTTTCTGGCGTCCAGCGATCTTCAACAGTAACCCGAAGCATATTTCTCCGGTAGTTGCTCGGATACATACTTTCCAATATGTTTCCGTTAAGTACATCACCACCCTTTTGCCCCTGGAAAAGGAAGTTGAGTCCAAGATTTCCATAATTAAGTTCATTCCGCCATCCGTAGGTGAAATCGGGAAAAGGATTTCCTATAATCTGTTGGTCGGAAGTATTGATAACGCCATCCTTGTTTATATCTTCAAAAATAGGATAGCCTGGTTTAGATGATTTTTGAGCACTATTAGCCACTTCAGCTGCATCCTTAAAAATTCCGGTCACTTTATATCCATAATATGTGAAGGCGGGTTGACCCTCCGTGATAATCGCTACATTCCCAATATTTGAAGCGTTTCCTGTTATAATGTTTTTGATATCTCCCAAGTCGGTCACTTTATTCCTGATGCGTGTGAAGTTAATAGACGAAGTCCAGCTAAATTTCTCGCCTTGAACCACGTTGCCTGAGAGAAAGAGTTCTATGCCTCGGTTTTCCATTGATCCAATGTTGGAGAGTATAGCATTATATCCCGTTCCCGATGGTAGAGGAAGTTCAACCAACATATCACGCGTCTGCTTTACAAAGTAATCAACCGTCAAATCCACACGATTTTTAAGAATCGAAGCATCGATTCCAATATCGGTTTGCGCTGTAGATTCCCATTTTAAGCTGCTATTACCGATGCGGGAAGGTGATGTTCCGACATAGAGGGAACTTCCGGATACAAACGTTCCGCCGGTGGTGTATGTTTGTAAGGAATTGTAGTTTCCGATATCCTGATTTCCTGTCACACCCCAGCTGGCACGTAATTTCAAGTTGTCGAATAGCTCCGGAATAAAAGGCTCCCTAGAGATCAGCCAGCCTGCAGCAAGTGATGGGAAAAAACCGTATTTATTATCTGCACCGAAACGCGATGAACCATCTGCACGAAATGAAGCCGTGAGCAGATATTTCTCATTATGCGTATAGTTTACCCGCCCCAAATAAGACAATAATGTATTATCAGCTTTTCCACTGTTTAAGGATGCTGTAGCAATATCACCGAGGCTCAAATTATTCGTTTCCAAATCGTCCGAGGGAAAATTTCCGATAGAACCCACAAAGCGTTTCGTCTGGAAATTTTGATAGGTTACGCCCCCAAGCACATCCAATGTGTTTTTACCACCTAACAGGGTATGGTAATTCATCGTATACTCCCCTAATATGTCCCTTTTCTCCATGGTTGCAATATTGGCTATCCCGTTTTGGGCAGCTCCCCGAATGGTAAGCCTGCTATTGAAAATATCCCTACGTTGTGATAACAGGTCTGCTCCTACATTTATTTTCGCTTTCAGACCTTCTATCAATTCGTACTCGAAAAACAGGTTCCCCAATGTGCGGTTAGTTGCACTTTCATTGCTGATTCCTTCGATCAAGCTCAATGGGTTGTTAATGGTTAAAAATGAAGATTGTGTGAATTTGCCATCTGGATTGTAAATTCTCTCCGTAGGATCGTATAATAAAGCCGCGTTAATCGGACCTGCCGATTCGTTAATACTATTTCCATCAATCGCATTGTTATCCAGAATCCGGCTTGTGCTAAGGTTTACACCAAATTTTCCTTTTCTGGCAAAGGTGCTTTCTAAATTGACCCTTCCCGCATATCTATCCATGCCAGTATTCCGTACGATACCATCCTGTGAAGTAATATTTAAAGAGGTAAAATAAGTTAATCCCTCGTCGCCCCCAGACAACGAAAGGTTGTGATCTTGGACAAAAGCCTTACGTAAGATTGCTTCTTGCCAATCCGTCCCCGCACCAATATCTGCAATAGCCCCTGTATTAAACACAGCGGGCTGCCCCTTCTCTGATGCCAATTGATTGATCACATCGATATATTCCCTGGTATTTAATATATCGATCTTTTTCGCTATCGATTGTACCCCCCCATTAAGCGAATAGTTTAGTCTACGTTGTCCCTTGGCACCGCGTTTTGTGGTTATTAGGATAACCCCGTTTGCGGCCCTTGAACCATAGATAGCTGCTGCCGAAGCATCTTTTAAAACCTCTATGGAAGCAATATCATTTGGATTGATGGCATTGATCGGGTTTTTGGCCACCAGATTATTGGCAATCCCACCCTCTCCTGAGGAAGAAGTCAGGTTGGTCGCGTTATCGATGGGTAGGCCATCGATAACATACAAGGGGCTCGATCCCGCATTGATGGAATTATTTCCGCGTATACGTACATTCACTCCGCCTCCAGGTTCCGAACTTGACTGCTGGATGTTGATACCTGCAGATGTTCCCTGAAGTAATTGATCAACGGAGGTTACTGCTGCTCCTTTATTGAAATCAACATCTTTTAAACTCGTCACAGCGCCTGTTAAATCCCGTTTTCGCTGTGTTCCATAGCCAACTATAATAACTTCGTCTAAATGCTCGGTGGATGGCTCCAATGCGATAACGGTAGGTGACGCAGTAACAACCAATGTTTTGGAAGTGTAACCAACGAACGAGACTTTTAGCTTGAAAGGGAGTGTCTGCCCCGTGACAAAATGGAAATTCCCGTCGCGATCACTTTTTACGCTATGGGTGACCGCATCCAGCTGGATGGTTACACCTTCTAGAGGCTCCTTGGTGACCGCATCGATGACTTTCCCTGTCAGCGAGGCATTGATAATAGGATTGGTTTCTTGTGCATTGCTGTACTGGATCGGCTGAAGACCTCCAAGCAAGGCGAATACTAATGAATACCGCAGTATCCGATTTTTTTTCATGTAATGTTAATTTAATGGTGAAGTAAGTAACAAGTGCCAACGCCAATTGAAAACCTGTTTATGATCTTATCGATAATTCGAGGATGGTGAACAACCTAAATCAACGTATTGTGATGGTCGCCCAGAAATTCACATTCGCATCGAATAGCAATAACAATAAAGGATAAATAATCTCATTTAATTTAAAATATAGAGCAAGAGCATTGCTGCTCCGATCTGTTTTTACGATGCCTATGATTGCTTTTAAGGTGTACTGTTAAGCCTGGTGTTAGGTCTGGCTGTTTTGAGCATCAATTACCCGCTCGATAAACGATATATTGATGAGAATTCCAGCGCGTGTTTATGAATTAACTGTCTTTGAAGACAGTGAAAAAGGCTACAGTAGGTAGGTTGAATACCGGATTACTCCGTTTTTTTTCATAACTTTGATATGTTTAATAGTGAATACTTACAAGTGCCGACGCCAATTGATACTTGTTTCATTGTTAAATAATGAGAGGAGAACCTTGTTCTCCTCTTTATTTCTTTCTTCTATCCATAGAATTGTAATAAGTAAGCCCTAAACCCAACATTGTTGAATTTTTTGAGAGAAATCAGAATAGTTGCTATATAAAAATTCATTTAAGTCATTTTTTTGTTGCTGATCCAAATATAGACTTTTTTTGAAAAAAAACTACTAAATTAATAGACTTTTATTACCACCTTCCCCCTGGCCCTACCGCTCTCCACATATGCGATAGCTTCGTTGGTCTGTTCAAAGGGAAAAACTTTATCGATTATCGGACGTATCTCATTTTGCTCTATTAACGCAGCAATTTGAGCAAGTTGTTCGCCATTGGCTTTCATAAATAGGAATTCATAATCCACATTCAATTTTTTTGCCTTTGCTCGGATCTTTCTACTTAATAGCTTTGTTGCCAACTTGACATACCAGGGCAGATCAAATTCCTTCGCAAACACCGGTGTTGGTGGCCCGGAAATGGAAATGACTTTTCCTCCCCTTTTCAGTACATTCAATGATTTTTCAAGTGTTTTTTGATCCTGACTATTTAGTACCAGATCATAGTCTTTCAGGACGTTTTCGAAGTCCTGTGTTTTATAATCGATCACCAGGTCGGCACCCAGACTTTTTACCAGATCGGCATTTTTTGCACTGGTCGTAGTAGCCACTGTCGCCCCCAAATGCTTTGCTAACTGGATTGCAATTGTTCCGACACCTCCCGAACCCGCTTGGACAAAGACTTTTTGACCTTTTTTAAGATGTGCGCGCACTACAAATGCCTGCCATACGGTCAGTGCGACCAATGGAATGGATGCAGCCTCTTCGAAACTGATATTTTTAGGCTTTAATGCTACATCTTCCTCCGCTATTGCGATATACTCGGCAAACGTACCGATATGGAAATCAGCTGTTCTTGAGTAAACTTCATCACCTACTTTGAATTTGCTCACTTTTGAACCAACCCGGGTCACAATTCCTGACAGGTCGTGTCCCAGCACGAGCGGAAGCTTATAGGGTAAAATCAGTTTGAATTCTCCACTTTTCAATTTAGAATCCAGCTGATTGACGCTGGAGGCGTATATCTGGACCAATATTTCATTGTCTCTCAGATTCGGTTCAGCCATTTCGATAAGCTGGAGCTTATCTTCTTTGCTATACCTGGACATACTGTATGCTTTCATCTTGTCTGTCTATTTTGATGCTGATTATTTCGTATGATCTCTCTTATTTATGCTATGGCAACGCCCCCTTTTAAGTATTCAGCGTATTTTTTTTGGTTTACCATGCCATATGCCGCTTTGGGTGCCAAACGGTTGATAAGATACAGCGCTTTAGTATCGCCCACACGAATGGTGAATTCATTTTTTTCCAGACCGCTGATCAGACTCTTTACCAATTGCTCCGGACTGATTTTTTTGTCATCCCGGTCGGCCACCATGTCCGTATCGACCAACGGAGGTAAAAGCTCAAAAACTTTTACCTTGCTGTCTATAATTTCCAGATGTGCACGGAGCATCTTGGTATAAAAAGCCAAAGCTGTTTTGGATGCAGAATACGTCGCTTCCATTATCGAAGGTACAATACTGAGGATGGATGTGGTATGGATGATAGCCGCTTCATTTTTTGCTTTAAGCATATTTAAGAAAAGCTCATTCAATCGGATAACCCCCAAATAATTGACTTCCATTTCATAAATAGCCCCTTCCAGATGCTTTTTATTGGGGATGCCGAGATTTGTTGGCGGTACACCCACACCAGCATTGTGATACAAAATATCAATGCCGCCCAATGTTTCTACCTGTTGGTATAGCGCATTTGCATCGGCCTCAGTGGAAGCATCACTTTGCATCGTAATCAAAGCTGGATGCATCTTTTTTGCTGCATCCAGTTTCTGCTGATTTCTTCCGGTAATGATTACCTGAGCGCCGATATTTAGAAACTGTCTTGCAGCTTCCAAGCCGATACCCGAACCTCCGCCGGTGATTAATATTCTTTTTCCTTTTAAATCCATTGTGAATGTTTTTAAATGATTGAATTTACGCTTTTCCGCGCACAATGTTTGCAAATGCTTCCTGGATTGCCGCAGCATAGACCTTGGTTTCTCCCACTGGCACTTCAAACTGATTTTTTCCCAAAGCAGTAAACAGCTCATCGGCTACCTCAGATGGCGGAATACCATTGGCGCCCCCTATTTCTGCCGAAAAATCCGTATTGACCAAAGGTGGATATACTTCGTAGACATTCAATTTTTCGTTTTCTGCAAAGGTATCCCTTAGTCCTTCAGTATAACTGTGAAGTGCCGCTTTGCTGGCAGAGTAAGTCGGCAGGTATTTATTTGACCTGAATACAGCGATGGAAGAAATGTTGATAATCGCCGCTTCCTCCTGTTGCAAAAGCAGTGGAGTAAGCAATGAAGTGAAATGGATCACGCTAATATAGTCGGTGTTGATCCCGGTGTCCGCCTTTTCGGCAGCGTTATTATTA
>NZ_DKST01000014.1:0-91863 GCF_002472835.1 Sphingobacterium sp. UBA7249
AACCATATTGTGGTCATAACCATTTAGTTTAACGATTGTGGCATGGTGCACTATTCGGTCTATTATCGCCGATGCGATTACCTTGTCCCCGAAAAGTGTCCCCCAGTCTTCAAAGTTCCTATTAGTGGTAATGATCATCGAGCCGTTTTCGTATCTTTTTCTGATGATCTCAAAGAAGTCTTCCATACTGTACTGCGGCATTTTTTTGAAGCCCAGTTCGTCCAGTATCAGCAGGTCCGGTTTAAGGAACTTCTGGATGGTTGCAGCATAGGATCCGTCCGCGCGGGAGGAATATAGCTTTTCGACCATTTCATTGGTATGGATGAAAAGTACCCGCTTACCTTTTTTTACAGCTTCCAGCCCGATTGCATGGGCCAAATGCGTCTTTCCGACCCCCGGTTTCCCCATGAATACCACATTATGTCTCTGGTCTATGAACCGGCAGCTTGCCAGATCATAGATCTGCCTTTTGTCAACCTGGGGCTGATAGCTGAAATCATAACAGTCCAATATCTTCTGCGTGTCGAGCTTTGATTCCCTGAGCTTATTTATATATCCATTGGTCTGCCTATTTGCCATTTCATCCTCTACCAGAAGCTCAAGAAACTCAATGTAACCGATCTTGTGCTGTAATGCGTACCTGTTACGCAGCTCAAGGTTCTGACAGATGGCCGCCAGTTTAAGGGTGCGGAGCTGTGTTTTTAGATTTTCCATATTTATATCCATTAATTTGTAAGACTGTCATAATAACTGAGTTCATGCTGAAATTCGTCCGAGAAGCCCATTGTTAGCACATCTTCCCGGGGCAGGTCGTACATCGCATTCTCGCATATCCGTTTGACCTGCTGGTAGCTTATGGCGTGAAAATGCAGTGCGCGGGCACAGGATCTTTCTATCTGGCCAAAAGTGTAGCGCTTTCTCAGTGCAAGTATACCCTGGGTCATCTTGCCCCAGTGCGTAGGCACATCTTCCACCAGCCTATCGAACAGAGAGCACGCATTTGGACCTATCTGTTCCATCATTTCACGGTATTCTTCCTTGCTGACCATTTTCTTTTCCCTGGGGCGGTGCGCCGCAAGACTGACAAACATGCCTATGCTGCCGGATAGCTGGTGCATGGCGATCTGCCGTGAGCTGTCATAGATGCGAAGTATCGTACCGTTGCTCTCCAGCCTTACATTCATGCCCATATAGTCCGCCGGAACCGAATAATAGTTCTGCTTATAGGTGACATGTCCCATACGGTTTACCCTGCGGTGGCTGACATCCTGTATCTGGAAACGTCTGGAAGGAAGGGGCTGCAATGCAGCTTTCTCCGATTCAAGAAAGATATCATGAGGCCGGCGCCTGGTGGTGCCGTGGACACGTTTATTGCATATTTCATCATTCCATACGCGCAGACCACAGACCAGGTCCTCATAGCTTTTGCTTTCAAAGGCTTTCAGAAAGTTGTTCCTGACATATTTTATGGAAGACTCTACTTTACCTTTGTCTGTTGGCCGGCGGGGTCTGCAGGCAATACCCGCACAATGATAATAACTGAGAAATTCCGCGTACTGTGCCTGTAGGGTGGGTTCGTAGAGATCTACCTTGGTTACACCCGAGCGCAGGTTGTCCAGCTTGACCATTTTTGGGACACCCCCGAAATATTCAAAAGCACTGATATGGCAGTCCAGGAACTCCCGGACCTGTTGACTGGTAACAACTTTATAATAGGACTGCCTGCTATGGCTGAGCACCATACTGAATACCCAGACCTTAACACCCCGGCCGTTCCTGCGGAACTCACCAAAGTAGCCGAAGTCGACCTGTGCCTCCTCACCGGGAAGGCTGTGCAGCGGAACAAAACATTCTGCCCGCTTGAACTTACCAATGTAACGGGCGACACTTGAATAAGACAGGGTAAGCCCATGCTGCTGGATCAATTTCTGGTGGATCAGCAGTGCCGAAAGTCCACTGGCCAGATAATGCTCAATCTGTTCATGAAATACCTCAAGACCACTGGAACGGGACTGTTGTGTCGGAGCTGAATCTCCATTCAACAGCGCTTTTTGGATACGCGAAACAGTCTTGCGGCACATACCAAGTTCCCTTGAGATCTCACGCAAAGATTTCCCGTGTTCCAAAAGTGTTTTTATCGTATTGTACATAGCCACTTTATACATAACGCTGAGAGTTGATTATACTCTCAACAAGTAAAACCTTAATTGTTTAAGGTGGTGGCATTTTAATGCGAATTCCTGGGGGTATTTATTTGCGAATTAACAGTAAATAAAAAGATGAAGGCAAAGTTGCGTTATGTAACCAAAAACTATCCGGAGAAGATCGTACAATATGAAGAGCAGGAAGCTACTCTGGGAGACAGAAACAGTTATAGCAAAACAGATCCCGATGCCACCTTTATGCGGATGAAAGAGGATCATATGAAAAATGGCCAGCTCAGACCAGGATATAATATCCAGATATCCACGTCCAATCAATACATCGTCAATTACACCATACATTCCAATCCCACAGATACCAGAACATTATCCGGTCATTTGCAGCAACATGAGGACAGCTTTGGAAAAACACCGGGAACCCTTACCGCAGATGCCGGTTATGGCAGTGAAGAAAACTATGCATTACTGGCAGCAAAAAATATTGAGAGCTATGTGAAATATGGTATGTTTGACAAAGGGCAGAAAAAGAGCTGTGGGGATAAGAAACCATTTTCTGTAGATAAATTACATTATAATCCTTCACAAGATTGCTATATCTGTCCAATGGGACAGGAAATGCATTGTATAGGTACATTTAGCCAAAAGACCTCCGCAGGCTTCCGGCAGGAAATCAAAAAGTATCAGGCAAAAAACTGCACAAACTGCCCGTTGAATGGCGCCTGTCACAAATCACAGGGAAATAGGATCATCGGGGTGAATAAGCAACTTGAGATTTACAGGAACAGGGCATACGAATTGCTCAACAGCGATGTAGGTGTAGCCAAACGAAAACAGAGGTGTTATGACGTCGAACCTGTCTTTGCAAACATTAAACAGAACCATGGGTTCCGAAGATTTATGCTCCGGGGTAAAGAAAAAGTGTCCATAGAGTGGGGATTATTGGCAATAGCACAAAATCTAAGAAAAAAAGCGGCCTAAAAAGCTACTTTTTGTTCATTTTTCCCCTCCATATGAGTCTTTTTCCAAAATAACCAACAAACAACACACAAATCTATCTCATAGACTTTTTAAACAAAAAAACTGTCCCAAATAAATTTGAGACAGCCTCTTTTCATGTTTATGCCTTTCTGTTGCTAAATATATGCTGTTCAAAAAGTAAATAAACTCTTTTTGGGTAAAAAGTGCAATTCAAAGCGAAAGCTGTCCATTGTATGGCCTGGAGAATAAGAGCAACTTTGTACTATCAAAAAATAATAACAATAATAAATATTTAAAGACCATGAAAAATTTAATTTTAGCAGTCGTATTATTTACAACTTTCATTTCAAATACAGTTTTATCACAAACTAAAAGAACACCAGCATCCTTTGGAAGAGAAGAATATATTGAAGTAGAGAAAAATGTAAAACTCCATATAACCGACCTTGGTGAGGGAGAGCCTATTGTTTTGATTCACGGATGGCCCTTGAGCGATGCGATGTACGAATATCAATATGCCGATTTTATACAAAAAGGTTATCGTGTGATCGGTATTACTTTAAGAGGATTCGGGCTCTCTGACAAACCGGGAGGAAAATATAACTATGATGTATTTGCGGATGATATCAAAGTTGTTTTGGATAAATTGGATGTTAAAAATGCTACAATCGGCGGATTTTCGATGGGAGGAGCCACAGTGATTCACTATGTAGCCAAATACAACGCTGCCCACGTTTCAAAAATGGCATTATTTGGAGCAGCAGCACCGATCTGGACAAAACGGGCAGATTTCAACTATGGCCTATGGACCAAGGAAGACGTCAATGGATTGATCAATCTGAACAACACGAATCGTCCGGAATTATTCGCCACATTTGGTAAGATATTTCCTGCCAATGAGACCAGCGTTTCCCAAGGTCATGGCGCTTGGTTAGGCAGCATCCAGGCTCAGGCATCACCTTATGCAATGGCTGAAGGATTAAAAACTTTAAGAGATAGCGATTTACGTAGTGATTTGAAGAAAATAACAATTCCTACTTTGATCCTACACGGTAAGTTAGATAAAATCTGTTCTTTTGACCTAGCAGAACAAATGAATGCCTTACTTAAGAATTCAACTTTAGTTCCTTTCGAAAAAAGCGGGCATGCCCTGTTTATCGAAGAGTTGGATAAATTTAATAGCGAAATCTTAAACTTCATCAAAAAATAAGATAATTACAGGATGAGGTTAGTCAAAAGCTAACCTCATTTTTTTAATATAAAAATTGCTTAAAATGCACAGACTCATCATACCTTTCCTCACACTGACCTTGTTTTCCTGCAGCACAAAAAAACAGATCGTAGCAGTAAAACATACCGGCTTGCCAGAAGCAATAGGTCCATACAGTCATTCTACGAGTTATGGTCATCTTATTTTTGTATCGGGGCAAATTGGCTTAGACCAAAAAAACAATACGTTAAAAAGCGGGATCGAGGAACAAACGGTTCAGATTATGGAAAATCTAAAAATTATTTTAGAAAATAATCAGTCCGACTTGGAGCACATTACCAAAACAACTATTTTTTTGAAAGATATAAAGCAGTTCGAAACTGTCAACAAAATATATAGTAAATTTTTCCATGATCATTTTCCTGCAAGGAGCACAATGGAAGTGGCTTCTTTACCACGGGATGCAGACATCGAGATTGAATGTATTGCCGCTAAAAGGTGACCGGATTTTACGATATAAACTTTCTTCTTTTCAACCCTATTCGGGCTTTCCGTCCATTAAAGATAAATTTTTTGCTGTTCTACAGTTCCCTCTACGAGCAGTTCGCTTTTCTCAATTTGGTTAGGATAATCCTCATTATGGCAACGTAAGTACGTCTATTTAGAACCAATTTTGCATTCATATTAATACAATTAAAAAATGGAAAATAAACAAAAAGAAAAGGTTTGGTTCATAACAGGGTCTTCAAGAGGATTTGGAAAAATATGGACAGAAGCCGCTTTGAAACGCGGAGATAAGGTGGCTGCCACAGCACGCAATATAAATAGTATTGCTGCCTTAAAAGAAACGTACGGTGATCAGGTTTTGGTTCTCGAAGTGGATGTAACCAATGCCTTTCAAGTGCAAAATGCAGTTAACCAGGCTAATGAATATTTTGGAAGATTAGACATCGTGTTTAATAATGCCGGATATTCTCTGGTGGGTACCATCGAAGAGGGTAGCACCGAAGAGGTAAAAGCTATGTACGAAACCAATATTATAGGACCTATCCATGTAGTTCAGGCCGCATTACCTATATTGCGAGCACAAGGTCATGGCCATATTTTGGGGACATCTAGTGCTGTTGGTATTTATAGTAATCCTCTTATCGGTTATTATTGTTCTTCAAAATTTGCGTTTGAAGCTATTTACGATAGTTTGTCTAAAGAAGTTGCTGGATTTGGCATCAAAGTTACGTTGATCGAACCCGGGGCATACAGCACTGAATTTGGCAGTGCAGAATCACTGAAAATAGCCAGCAAAAAGCTGTCGGATTATGACGATTTGAAAAGCAACTTGATGAAAAATTTACAAAAGCTGGAACGAGGAAATCCTTTGGCTACTCCGGATGCGATATTTGCTGTTGTAGATGCCGAAAACCCGCCTTTGAGGTTACTACTTGGTAAAAATGATTTGCCACATATCCAACAAATCTATACTGAACGTATTCAGGAATGGGAAGCTTGGAAACCGATTTCTCAAGCGGCCCAAGGTTAGGGATCTATGCCGTCTTTAACAATCTTTCCGTTCTATTCGCTTTTCTTTTTTGTGAGGAAAAGCGAATATTGCTTAACTTGTAACCTAGAATTTTTATAATATGGTTTCCAAAAAATCGAATCATTCCGTAAAAAGATTTAATACGCTGACCGATGTTATGGAGGCATCTGGTTTTCCGCCTCCGCAGCATCCATTAATTGTTTTGTTGAACGGGGTAGACAAACCACTTAAAGGTCATGCTCCTCCTAAATCACATGTGTTGAATTATTATAAAATTGCTTTTAAACCAGAGGCTGGAGGAGAATTAATCTATGGTCATACTAAATTTGATTTTAAAGAGGGAGGGCTATTTTTTGTGGCTCCTCAGCAAATTCTCTCAACTATAGAAGAGGATAAACAAAAGGAAACTGGAAAACAAAAAATACTTAGACCGCAGATCACACTGCTTATAGATCCTGATTTTTTACTGCAATATCCGTTAGCTCAAAAGATCCATCAGTACCACTTTTTCTCTTATGCTACAAATGAAGCATTGCATCTTTCGAGCAAAGAAAAAGAAACCATTCTTTCACTTTTCAGAAATATAGAAGAAGAACTTGAGAATCGTATAGACGAGATGAGCCACAATGTGATCATCTCACAGATCGAACTGTTGCTAAATTATGCCCAACGATTTTATAACAGGCAGTTTTTGACCCGAAAACAAAACTATCCGAGTATTGTCGAGCGCATCGATCAAGTGTTGGAGGATTATTTCAATAGCGATAAAGTCCTGAGCGGGGGAGTTCCTACCGTGAATTACTTGGCTGACCAGCTGCATATGTCTGCGAGTTACCTAAGCGATCTGTTGCGAAACCTTATCGGTCAAAACACCCAGCAAATCATTCATGATAAAATGATTTATCGGGCAAAGAATAGGTTATCAACCACAGCTCTCAGTATTTCTGAAATTGCATTTGAATTAGGTTTTGAACAACCGCAATCCTTTAGCAGATTGTTTAAATTAAAAACCAAACAAAGCCCACAACAATATAGAGCTCAATTCAATTAATTTTTACAGTTACTTAAACTTTCAGCACTATTTTTCGCTGCGAATTCGTACCAAAATCTTTGAGAAACCACTTTAGTAAAATCAATTATACAATCGGACCTTTAACACTTATAACCCTTGAAAAACCAAAAATATACGATAGATCATTTTGTACTTTCACCTAATTCAAGGACTGGAATGCTGATCGTAAATATGGAACATCAAATTGCTGACGAGCACGATCTTTCCAGGCCCCATCGGGACAACCACTGTCAATGAATGTTAGCCTTAGGGGGTGGAATACAGGTTAAATATTGATTTTGAGAACATCGAATTCAAAGGGCCAGCGCTCATATGTGTATATCCTGAGCAAGTACACCATATTATAGGCGTGTAACAGCCAAAGGGAGCTAAAGGAGTGAGGGCACATAAAATTTTTTACGAACTTTAGAGAAGCAATCTGTGAAATTATGATAGGAAAATTGTTAGAGTTGATCGAAAAATCGGTAGAAGTAAACCAGGATGAAAAGGAGTTAATTACCAGGCTTTTCCATGAAAAAAAATATGGTAAGGGCGATTTTTTTCTGAATGAAGGTGACGTTTGCCGAAACGTTGGCTTTATGGTCAGCGGTGTAATGCGCTATTATATTAATGACGATGGGGAAGAGAAGACTTATGGATTTGCCCAAGAATCTGATTTTATATGCAACAATGAAAGTTTTCTGCCCCAACAGCCATCCCGGCAAATTATCCAATCCTTGGAAGACTGTACTGTATTGGTCATCGGATATGACGATCTTCAAAAATTTTATAGTTCACTAAAAAGCGGAGAACGTTTCGGAAGGCTTGTTATCGAGCAAGTATTTGTCAAGACTTTACAGGGGCTGAATTCATTCTATACAGACTCACCGGAACTTCGCTACGAAAAATTTATAAAAGAATATCCTGATCTGCTTCAGCGTATCCCGCAGTATTACATTGCTTCCTATGTGGGGGTTAAACCACAATCGCTAAGTCGCATACGGAGTAGGAATCTGCATAAAAAATGATTTGTTAACCCAGGTGCATGAAACGTGAAATGGATACAGATAAATTTGTTGTCAACTTAAAAAGCAAATATTATGACAACGAGAATTTGTTACATCATTTCAATTTTGACCGCGGTAGGATTATTGTTTATTGGTCTTAGGTTTTTAATTTCACCAGTTCAAGCCGAATTCGATTTTGGCATCTTCACCGATACCAATGATGATTATTCCTTTCATTACATCAAAGGAGTAAGGGATATATTTTCCGGGATGCTTCTACTACTATTAGCAGTGACAAAGCAAAAGAAGGCGCTTGGCATAGCGCTGCTTTCCGCGACTATTGTGCCACTGGGAGACTTGCTGATCGTAATGGACGGAAATGGAGGCGATTGGCAGCATACGATTGCTCATTGGATCGCTACTGGTATCTGCATCATTATCGGCCCGATACTTTTAATCCAAAAACCAGCAAAAATCAGTTCTGACAAACAAATATCCTTTAATTTAATTCAGTCCGCAACTAATGGTGGGCCCACCGTTACGGAGTGTGATCTGCTTCCTGGAGCAAAAACCCCCTGGCATTACCATACCTTATTTTCAGAAAAATTTGAAATATTGGCAGGCGAACTGGAAGTAGGTAAGGGCGGTAAACGTTATCGGCTCAAGGCTGGGGACGAGATAAGTATTTCTGCCAATGAGAAGCATCTTTTTAACAACAGATCGAATAATGCGTGTCGGATACGAACTACCATAGATCCTGGAAATATATTATTTGAGAAGGCTTCACTTATTCTACTAGGGCTGGCTAAGGATGGCCTTACAAATAGCAATGGAATTCCTAAAAAGTTTTCAAACCTTGCAATTTTCATATATCTGAATAACTCCAAGATGACCGGAATAATGAAAATTGCTGAACCATTTTTAAATTTGATTGCAAAAATTGCTATACATCGAGGCCGGTTGAAGGTTCTTGAGGATACCTATTGTAAAACAATTAGGTAATAATAAAGCATTTTTATCCTTTATACAATCGCGTCTATAAAATTTCCGTTAGGATCAGCTTTATGAGGACTGTTTGGGATCTCACATCTGAAATGTTTATCGAAAAACAGGTCAAAACAGCGGGGTTTCTATTTTAGAACACGCTAAATTCGGGGAGAGGCATGATTAACTGGATCTGAGTTTACTTCCAACGAAGTATTGTAATGCTAATTAAGAGAGAGGTTACAGTAATTATTTTATTACTGTAACCTGGGTATTTTTATTATTCTTCAGCCATCGCTAAGGTGAGGTTAGTTGTAAATGCTAGGCCAGTGGTTGTCAGCGCCTTTATTGTCACCTTATAGCTACCAGCTTTTAAGCTGTCGCTTTTTTTCACGGAAACTACACCTGTTTGTGTATTTACGCTAAACAGCTTTTCGCTGTCAGCAAATGCAATTCCATCTTTTTGTATTGAAACCAGTTCAAATGTAGATTTATATTTTTCCGGATATAATGTTGGAGCCGCCGAGACATAACCATTTGAAAGACCGATATGTATCAGGCTAAAGTCGATAGTAAGGTTTAGATCGGGATAATATTGTCCAAACAAAAATTTAATTTGTGGAATCAGAATGACCCTGAAGGTGGTGGAAGCGACGGGAAAACCATCTTTCCTCAGTTCGGGAGTCAGCTCGAACGACTTTTCAGCTTTCTTTTCCGGATCGCCAGCATCTTTTGATAACTTGATATGAGTACCCGATATTGAAGCAATATTTTCCTGTCCATCCTTTTTCATCAAATGAAAGCTAGCGCCAGCAATTGGGACACCAAGCGGGTCTATTTCAAAATAAGTAGATTGGTCATTATACAGCACATAAGAATAAGGTAACTCGTTGCCGTCTTTTAAACCTTTAATAGCAATGGATCCAGCCATTACCTTTATCGAAAAACTTTCTTTTGCTACGACTGTACCATGAGATTCTTTGGCTATTACAGTGACTTTATAATCATCGGGAATGCGTGCGCTGCTGGATTGAGCTCCATTTGGATAGAGAAGGGCACTGTTAATCTGTATACTTTGTTTTTTGTCATCAAATTTAATAGCCTGGTTCAATTTATCACTGAGTTTACTCCCATTTCCCAAATTGATTTCACCAGTTTGGGAAAAGTCAAAACTGAATGTAAGTCCATTGTTTGAAGATAGGTCTTTCGGTAGATTAATCTCCTGTGTTTCGCCGTAGCGAAGGCTGACCTGTGAAGGTAACGAAAGCGAGATTTCAGTAGGATTAGGAGCTGTCTCTTTTTTACAGGATGATGCAGCGCCGAGCACGAGAATCAGTGCCCCCGCAATAACGATTTGTAGGTTGATGTATTTCATAACGTATAAAATTTTGACGAAGGTAATGATTGTAAATTATTAATGCAACAATATTGCAATTGCTATTTTCTTTTTTATTTTTGCAACTCAAACAGGAATACAAACACTATGTTACAGTATCAGAATAAATTATTTTTAGCATCTCTGCTGATAATATTGACAGCAAGCTCTACACATGCACAGACCAAATCGGCAGTCGATACATTGCGCATTATCGAGTTGCCCACGGCGGTAGCAACTGGCCTTGTGCCAGGCTATGGGCAAAAGACAAGGCTGGATCGGAAACAGCTGGATCGTATACAGGCACAAACAATCGGTGAAACATTGAGCCATATTTCTGGGGTACAAAACACCTCTTTTGGCCCCAATTCCGGAATTCCAATGATACGCAGTTTGAGCGGTAGCAGGGTGAATATTCTGTCCAATGGTCTTTCGATCAATGATTTGTCGGGAATAAGTCCAAATCTCAACCCAAATTTCGATATGGATAATCTACGAGAAATAGAAGTGTACAAGGGAGCAGCAAGCGTATTATTTGGTGGAAAGGCGATTGGTGGAGCTGTCAATCTCAGCGACAACAGCATTCCGATTACCCGTTTACAAAAGGGGATTTCAGGTCAGGCCAGTGCAGAGTTAGGAACCAATAGTGGGAATAGACAGTCACTGGCCTTCAATACAAACATTGGCAAGTACTGGGTAGGGCATATTGGCGCAATGAGGCTCGCACACGGAGACCTCAAGATCCCTGGTAATACAAAAGCATCGATTGCTTATGATCCAAAAATAGATCATTTGACTGCCGCGATGGCGCAGGTAAATGTAGACCGCGAAACGATTCAGAATCTGACGCTATATCCTTATCTGAGCCAGTTTGTACTCGATAATATGGCAGATCCAAAGTGGGGCCTGTCCGAGGCAGATTTGTATACTTTTGAAAATTATTCCTTTATCAATGGGGTAAAGGTGCTAAATCCACAAAATGACAAATATATCTCTGGACAGGATCCTAAGACACCACTGTATACCGAAGTAGTTCATGGGATTACAGATTACGTCCCTGTTGAGCGCGGCCTGATGCCCAATAGCCATGCCGAGAGACGTTCTGTCAATGCAGGAGCCAGTTACATCAGGGAAAACTTTCGAATAGGACTAGGCCTTTACGCTCTTGAGAGTTATTATGGTATTCCCGGTTTTGCGCAGCGTAACAAACCTGTGCATAGCCACAGCACGGTTTGGACCCCGATATATGAGCCGATCAATACCCGCACATATTCATATGCTTGGCAATTAGAATCTGCTTTTAAACCCAAAACACAGTTGATCTCGGAGATTAAATTTAGCTATAGAGGTGAATTATCTGATGACCGAGAGATTTTAGGCAGATATCGTGTCAATAGGTTTGATAGTGAGCGGCATGCGGTTCGGTCGGAGATAACCCAACAATTCGCCCGTTTTTGGTCCGGGGTGAGCGGATTTGATTTTTCATTTGTAGCCTTAGAGGGCGAGGGGGATCGGCGCTATATTCCCAATAATTTAAGTCGCGAGGGCGGTATCTTTACCTTGCAGACGATTGATCTTAATCCAATTGCGCTTCATTTAGGTTATCGACATGACTGGGTTGCCCGACGTACATTGAGTGATCCTGCCTACCAACGGAGCAGGGGGTTAGCCGGAGGTAATCTTTCGGCCCGAGATTTTAGCTTAAATCATTTTTCGGGCGATATTAGCTATTCAATTTTTGACATTGCCTATTTACAAGCTACATTTTCACATGCAGAACGTGCCCCGGGGGTCAATGAACTTTATGCTGGAAATGACCATTTTGCGATCTTAGTGGAAGAAAATGGAGATGATAGACTTGATAAGGAAAGCTCAGACTCCTATGAGTTATCCGGGGGGATAAAACATGGTGGATTAAAATTGTCCGCGACTCATTACCGCAGTTTTTTTAATAATTATCTCTATTTGGCCCATACCGGCATTTCCCGTTCTGGCGGTTTTTTGGTCAAGGAATGGCGTGCATCAGACACCGAGATTCAGGGCTGGGAGCTAGAGGGAGGCTACACACATGTATTGGCCGCAGATTGTCATGTAGTGTTAAATGCTTTCGCCGATCTGGTCAAAAATATAAATACATCGGATGACAGCATGCGTAAATGGGCAGAAGGAGACTATATGCCCAACCTACCGACCAGTAGATATGGAATATCTATTGCACTGCAATACAAAAAGTTTTCTGGGAACGCTAATTTCGACCGATATCTGAGACAACGTTATTTAGGCAAAAATATCAATGTTGAACCGGCTATGCCCGCTTATTCCTTGCTATCAGGACAATTGGGTTACAAGGTGAATATAAAAAGGTATGAATTCGTCTATTTTATTTCAGGAAATAATCTATTGAATGTAGAAGCACGCCCGCAAAATTCCATACTCAAATATCTTGCACCTCTTCCGGGACGAAATCTTTCCATTGGAATGAAGCTATTGCTATAATACAAGCCTTATTTTACTGAGATAGTCATATCACCATACTTTGCTATACACATAAAATCAAAAGAATATGACAAATCAATTTTTAACCAAGGAGACGATTGATATTTCACGCTTTTTTTATTTAATGTGTAACATTTTCTGTTTCTTATTCTCTAAATTATAAAAACAGCAATGCAGGTTTTGAATTTCGAAGAGATATACAACGAATACTGGAAGAGAATATTATTATATTGATGCCAATTCTGTTTACAACCAATACAATAGTTGTCTTTTTATTCTGCTGTTACCACCTTCCGATGGTTTAGCCCCCAATCTTTCAATGCATAAATTATCGGTGTTAAGGTATCGGCATAAGGTTCCAATTGATAAGAGATCTTAACAGGATACTCATCGATAACTGTTCGTAAGATTAGTTTATGCTGTTCTAGATCTTTTAGCTCTTTGGCCAAAACCTTCGGTGTAATGCCTGGAATACTCTCCTGAATATCGGTAAAGCGGTCATTTCCGACACCTATGGAAATAATAATCGGCAATTTCCATTTACCGTTGATGACATCTAAAGTATCGCGAACGGGCTTGATGGTCGCAAGGCAATCACAATGCATTTTTTTCTGTGCCATAATTAAGCTTATTGAGTTGCTAAATTTACATTAATTTCTTTCATCACCTCTGCAAATATTTGCGCTGATTTTATGCGGTCTTCAGCCGAATACATTGTTGAAACTGCAATTAGTTCATCTACATTAGTTTCTTCCAGAAAATTGATGACCTGTTTTTTTACGGTCTCTTTATCACCAACAAAAGAAAATTTTAGCATCTGATTCACCTGTGGATGATTAAAGATCTCCCGCCATTCATCTGTCATTGCTGTTGGTGGCTGTACGCTTTGCATATTTCCAGTTAACATTCCATAAAACATTCCGATCAATGACGTGAATAATTTTTCTGCTTCCGCATTCGTATCTGCCAGGATTACATTGATACCAGCGATGGTATAAGGTGCTTTTAAGAATTCAGAAGGTTGAAACTCCTGTTCATATATGCGAAGGGCATTGTACAGATGCGTAGAAGCAAAGTGACTGGCAAAAGCGTAGGGCAGTCCTTTTTGGGCAGCCAGATGAGCACTGTCAGTGCTCGAGCCTAATATAAAAATCGGAACGTCCATACCTTCAGCCATAGGAACTCTTACTTTGGCAGATTTGTTTTCCTCAGAAAAGTAACGCTGTATTTTCCCAATTTCATCGGGAAAAGAATGTGCAGCCTGAAACGAATCCGAACGGATGGCCTGTGCCGTTGCACTGTCTGTTCCTACAGCTCTCCCCAACCCCAGATCAATGCGGTGTGGATACAATTGTGCTAAGGTTCCAAACTGTTCTGCTACAATAAGTGGCGAATGGTTGGGCAACATTACACCACCCGAACCTACTTTTATGCGCTCGGTGTTTTCTGCTACATACCCGATCAAAACAGCAGTTGCTGAGCTGGCAACAGTATGCGAATTATGATGTTCGGCGAACCAATATCTTTCATAGCCATTTTCTTCCGCTACTTTGGCAAGCGCTATCGTGTTATTCAATGTTTCTTTCACAGAGGTATTTTGTGATACTGTTGCCAACTCCAATATGGAATATTTTATATTCGTTTTCATTTTTTTGTTTTTAATGATTATTTAAAATGCTGATAAGCATTCATGGTTTTAAATTTTTCGGAATAAAGGTTTTTTCAGGTCCAGATTTTCTCTTAACGTATCTGCCTTGTATTCTCTATGGAAAATTCCTCTATCCTGTAAAATAGGAACGACCAGCTCAGCAAAATCGGCCAATCCAGTCGGATAATCCTGCGTTACGACCAGCATATCCATGGCCCCTGCCTCATACCATTGCTGCACCTGATTAGCCACTCTTTCAGCAGATCCAAAAAACAAAGGTGCTGGCATCGCTCTATATCGGTCGAGGGATACCAGTTCCATATATTTCTGCTGGGCTTCTGGGTCAGTCTTTCCAACAATAGCATTTTGCGAAGTAGCGATCACAAAATTTTCGGGAGACCTATTTTTCTCGATTAGTTTATTTCGTAAGGCGGTAGCAGTGTAAAGGGCGTGTTCCAAACTTGGCCCGGCTATAAAGGCGCCGTCTGTATAGCTTGTTGCGATATCTACAAAAGTGGTCGACGAGCCAGCTGTGTACAATACCGGTCGGCCTTGCACGGAACGACTGATATTGAGCGGTCCATCCACGGAGAAATACGCACCACGGTAATTAATGGTATGCATTTTATCCGGTTTTAAGAAGACGCCAGTCTCTTTATTCCTTGGAAAAGCATCATCTTCATAAGTATCCCAGAGTCCCAGCAGAATGTCTAAAAACTCTCTATGCATTGGATATTGGTCAGACTTGCCCAAATGCCCACGGCTGAAATTGACCATTCCACCAGGATTGGAAGTAATAGCATTTAAGGAAGCACGCCCCTTGCTTATTTTATCAAGTGATAATACCTGTCTTGCAATATTGTAAGGATCCGTGTAAGACGATGAAGCTGTAAAAGAAAGCCCAATTTTACTGGTCTTCATTGCAATAGCAGACATGATGGTTGCGCCGTCAAACATGCTTAGGTAATGCGGAATATTGCCTGCACCAACGTGGCTGACATCAAACAAAAAGAGGGTTTCAAATTTGGCAGCTTCGGCAATCTGTGCTTGCTCTACATAAAAATCCACATTTTCCCCCGCATCGGCAGGCATATCTTTATGCATCCACGACGTGTAGTTCCAGCCGGTTCCGGCAATCCCTGCGGATAATTTCAATGTTCTATTTTGACTCATGATACCAATCTTATTGATGCTGTTAAACAGCAAAATCTTAGAGTGCAAAATTAACTGAATTATACTTACCAAAAGATAGTACTTTCCTAAAGGAAAGTAGAATTAATTTTTTAAACGGGAAATCTATTTCGCTTTCCTTCGGGAAAGCATGTCGTAAAACAAACAAAATGATTGTTAATTTTGTAACATCATAAAATGGTTAAAGGATGAAAATAGGAATTATTGGTTCAGGAAATATTGGCGGTACGCTTGCCAAGTATTTAATAAATTTAGGACACGAAGTAATCATCTCCAATTCACGTGGGCCCGCATCGTTGACAGAAGTTGTTGAAAAAACAGGTGCTATTGCTGGAACGGTGGAAGAAGCTGCTGCTGCAGAAGATCTTATTATTATAGCTATTCCAGAAAAAGCTATCCCAAATCTTCCAGTTTCAATTTTATCCATATCAAAAGCGATAATCATCCATTCAGGCAATTATTATCCCTCAAGAGATGGCAGAAATATAGACATCGAAAATGGTTTAACAGACAGCGAATGGGTGGCAAAAGTAATCGGTCATCCTGTGATAAAAGCATTCAACAATATTGTTGCAGGAAGCCTGGCTGCAAAAGCACTACCCAAAGAGAACCCTGGCCGTATTGCTTTGTCGGTTGCAGGTGACAATTTAGCTGACAAACTTTCCATCATGCAATTGATTGATGAAATCGGATTTGACGCCATCGATGCTGGTGCGATTGCTTCATCCTGGCGACAACAACCTGGTGAGCCGGCTTATTGCAGGGATCTCGATAAACAAAATTTGATTGATGCCTTAGAAAAAGCTGATATCAACAAGCGCGCAGAAAACCTTGCCTTAGCGGATGAGATTGCTCGTCCGTATTTGTAAAATATTGGAAGGCGGATATACCTCTGTTCTTTTATCACTACAAGCTGAATTATGCTCTTTTAAGTCTAAATAACGTTCCGGAAACTACATCGATAAGGTTTCTCCCTTTCCAACCAATTTAGTACGCTTTGCTTCATCGCCTTTACGTCTAAAACACCCATCGCAAAACCTTTCCGTGTGAGCTCTTCCGGCAGAATATCATCATATTTATCAAATATCGGTGCTTCTTTCGGATAAAGCAATGTCATCGGGTCTATATCCTTTTTTATCTCTTCCTCTACAATTCGGTAAAAATCCTGCTCACTGACGTTCATCGTAAACTGGATATAATAGGGCCGTTTTGAGTCAAATGCCTTAAGACCGAGAGCCGGGCCACATTTAATGCGAAGGAAACGCTCCAGTGCTAGAAAGGCATAACTTCCGAGCCAGGGAAACAAACCATACATTTTACCACCAAGAGGGATCAGTGTTTTTTTATCAAGGAAGGATCTGGCAGCGATATCTCGTGCTTGAGCAAGTCTTGCTATCGCATTTTTAAGCAAATAGGGGTACGTATCATCCTGTTGCAGCAACAGATGCATCCGTTGCAGGATTTTTGTATGGATATCTCCGGGTTCATCACCAAAGTAAGCAGGCACGATTCCTTTTACCGGATGGCAATAGACCACATGGCTGTTACGGTCAACCTCCTCCACGACCCAGACGCGACCGGCAATTGCAATTTTATCGTTAAGGGGAGGTGGTTTTACAATGGTACCCAATTCCTCGGAATCCCATCGGACACTGTATTCCTCATTCTCCTGAAATACGGCATAAAATTTAAAGTTGTTGACAATACGTTCACCAGCAAGCCCCAAGATAAGTCCGCCATTCTCCGTCTGCTGAAGGTGGTCCATGCTGAGCAGGTGCCGCAGCAGTACCCGAAAATCATCAGCTGTTATATGCTGGAAATAAGCAAGGGAAAGGACACGGGAGGCAAGTTCAGCAGGTGTCATTTCACCCCCCGAGGCAAGAGTGCTCATCGTCTGATGATACAGCAGGCTATAGGGCAGACGCCCGGTGCGAGGCGGTTCTACCCAACGCTCCTCAAGGTACAGTTGGATCAGTGCGATCCCTTGAAGGAGTTTCCACGGAATAGTCTCGGGCAGCAGCGCACGAGCCTCAGCATGATCTTCGCGTATCACAAACAACATTTCCGAAGGTGCATTTCGCCTTCCCGTTCTTCCCATTCTTTGCAGAAATGAAGAAACTGTGAAGGGAGCATCTATCTGAAAGGCCCGCTCCAGGCGACCGATGTCTATACCAAGTTCCAGCGTAGAAGTCGTACAGACTGTGATCAGGCTATCTTCTTGTTTCATCATATCTTCAGCACTTTCACGGTAGGAGACAGAGAGGTTTCCGTGGTGTATGAGAAAACGGTCCGGTTCACGTTTCACCTCGCAGTATTGGCGTAAGGTAGCTGTTACCACCTCGCACTCTTCACGTGAATTGGAGAAAACAAGACATTTATGACCTCTGGTATGTTCAAAAATATAGCCAATACCGAGATCTGCATTTTTGGGCGCGATATCTGTCGCAGGTTCTGAAGCATCGCCATCCGCTTCACCTTTCCCCTTTGTTTCATGCGCTTGTGCCCCAGTCGTAAAAAAATGCTGCATGGACAGGTGCCATTCAGCTCCTCCACTTTGGATACGTGGTATAACAGTGCCACGGCCGGTTCCCGCCGAAAGAAACTCGCCGACAATTCGCGTATCACCTATGGTGGCAGAGAGCCCTATTCTTCTGGGATTGACACCCGCAAGGCGCGACAGCCTCTCGATCAGTGATAAAGTCTGTCCACCACGGTCCCCCCTGAGAAAAGAGTGGATTTCGTCAATGACGACAAAACGGAGGTCACCAAAAAGATGGGGGATCTGTGAGTGACGGTGTAGCAGCATGGCTTCAAGTGATTCCGGGGTGATCTGCAGGATGCCCGACGGATCTTTCATCATTTTCTTTTTCCTCGACTGCGAAACATCGCCGTGCCAGTGCCAGACAGGGATACCGCTTTCCGCACAGATATCGTTCAGGCGGATGAACTGGTCGTTGATAAGCGCCTTTAAGGGAGCAATGTACAAACAGCCTATAGATGTAGGAGGGTCCTCCTGCATCATGGTAATGACTGGAAAGAAAGCCGCTTCCGTTTTTCCTGATGCGGTGGAGGCAGATAAAAGTACATTTTCATCCGTATTGAATATTGCCTCTCCTGCAGCCGCCTGAATGGCACGAAGTTTATTCCAGCCATTCTGATAGATATACTCTTTTATTAAAGGTGAATATCGCGAAAAGGTGTCCATATTTAATTCGGTGTTTCGAGAATCTCGGATAAATTTCCTATAGGGTGAATTTTGCAAACAGGGGATCAATGTCCTTATTTTCCAGTTCTGGCTTTGCATAGTCAAATGCTTCTGAACCAAGGAGCGTTTTGATATCGGTGTCAGGATTCTGGTAAAGGATATCGAGCAGTTCAATAAAATCCCGTATCACCTCACGCGGGGTAATGTTTGATGCCGCGCCGATCCTTCCGAATTCTATTTTTATAAAATCCAATAGATCTACATCCGTTAATTTACATTCGTAATTGTACAGGCTGGAATGGATGTTAGCTATTTTTTCAGTGAGTACCATCATTTCTTCACTTGTTAATGGCTGAAGCCGGAGTACTGGAGCACGCATATCCTGCAGGCCCTGCTGTGCAAATTTACCATCTTGCAAACGTGAACGCAGCGCCTCATAACTATACATTCCCCTTCGAATATCCTCTACGCATTGGGGAGTACCACTCATAATGATTCCAACATATTGGGCCTTGCCCTGCAGTGCGTCATTATAGATAGAAAGGATTTTTTCGTAATTATATTGCCTTGCGATACTATTTGGGATTTTATAGATATTCACCAGTTCGTCCACAAAAACCATCATCCCCTTATAACCTGCTTGTCGGAAAAAAAAGGCAAACAGTTTCAGGTAATCGTACCAGTCATCATCTGTAATAATTACGTTTACCCCAAGTTCCTGCCGCGCCTCGGTCTTTGTGTTATACTCTCCGCGGAACCATTTGAGCACTTTTGCCTTAAGATCATCATCACCCTCGATAAATGCCCGGTAATACATGGTGAGCAATTTCGCAAAGTCAAAACCATGTACCAGTTCCTGCATCGCGTGGATCACAGCAAAAATTTTCTGCTCCACTTTCTGGGTAAAAATAGGGTCTTCCGGGCTAATATTAGCAGTCTCGGCCGTTTCGGTCTGCAGCGAATCGATCCATTTGTCCAATAGCATGCTCAGTGCGCCGCTTTCAGGCCGTGTCTTTACGCTCAAGTTCTTGATCATTTCGCGATACGTCGCTAATCCCTGACCATTATTGCCGTGCAGGCGCCGCTCAGGCGATAGATCGGCATCTACCACTACGAAATTTCGGTCCATCGCATAGTTCCGAAGGGTTTGCAATAGAAAAGATTTTCCACTTCCATATTTGCCTACGATCATGCGAAAAGAAGCACCGCCCTCACTGACGATTTCCGCATCGTGCAACAACGCTTCCATTTCCTTTCTCCTGCCCACCGTTATATAGGGCAATCCTACACGGGGCACAACACCTCCCTTAAGAGCGTTGAGCAGGGTCTGAGCTATACGTCGGGGTATTGTAACTGATTTATTATTTTTTTCTGTCATTTCCTTTTGCTTCTATATCATTTTGATAATATAATCTATATAGTCACTGAGTAATGTAGGTCCATCGCCTTCATCTACAATAACGATATCCTGTATATCCACCATTGTTTTTTCGTTTATGCTATCGGTTATAACACCTATTGGCAAACGGATATTACGGAGGTAATTTTTCCAGTCACCACTTTTCACAAGTAATTGTAAAAAGCTCACCTCCTGGTCGGAAAAAATCGAATTATTCCGGCAGGGAGTGGGAGGTTCTTCCGCTATTTCCGGGGTGTCTTTCAACTGATTATCTGTAGGAAGGAGATCTTTTTCAATTTCCTCCTCACTTAGAAGCGCATCCCTGATGATATCGGCATCGGATCTTATCTTATCCAATTTGGTGAAATCAACGTTTATCTTTGGACGTGCTTCTTCTGCTTTTTCCAGTAGGTACTGATCTATTGCTTTTTGAATGGCATTTTCGACTATAGGGTCAGCTATCTTCTTTGCCATGGAGAATTTTAAATGCATGCTGATGCGCAACCTTCTGTCAGTCTCCTGTAGGATAAGTCCAAAAGGTTCTCCTTTTTTTTGAAATATTTTATCCCTAAAAGTGTCTTTCGACCATAGTCCTCCTTTGCAGTAATATTTTCGCCGTGGCGATATCTGAAAGGAATTCTCCTTTGGGGCATCTGGCCTATAGAATACAGCGGAGGCAAATATGGGATGTGGAGTCTGTTTTTTCAGCCCTAGACAAAGTTCTTCTATGTGATGAGTAGTTCTTTGTTCGTAAATAGGGATGGCTGCTTTGATTGTGCGTGCAGCGACAGATGTCACATCATCAGGATATTTTTTGAATAAAGCACCATTTTTTATTTTGTAGGAAGCAATTAACGATGCCGTATCAAATAAAAGAGTTTCGTTGATGTCCTTATAATCCGATAGTAATGCTGCAAGATCATCTTCCTGTTTTTCTTGGATGAAAAATTCTCCAACGCGGTTTGTAAGCCTATAATACACAACATAGTCCTGCATCCAAAGATCCAGATATCGGATTACTTTTGGCTGACTGAAGGAATATGCATCCTTAAGATTCTTAAGGATATCCAAGCCAATATTGGGATTTTCAATTCCGATCTGCATTAATATTTCATAGATATATACGAATATATAGGACAGTCCTACATCTGGATATTCTCCACGGCGTATTAATTTTCTGAACGTAAAATAGCTTCTAAGTTGAGCTGTGTTCATGCTCCTATAGACAGGAAAATATTCAGAAAAAGGAACGATATCCGCATCGTCCTCAAAGTCTACCATAACCAGGGCTTGTTCATAAAACGATTTTTTCCGCAGCACTGACCATGGCTCGTCTTCGAACATCTGGTTAAGCTGTCTTAGCTCTTGTGGAGCATCATCAATCCCTCTCATCTTTACAGAAGATATTCCTCGTTTTAAGGGCAAGCTGGGTGGAACATAATCCCAGTTTTGTACGCTATCTCCTTTGTCAGTTTGATTTTTAGCAACATCGAAGGATATCTTTTGATCGGTATAATATAATTTTCCGTTCATTAAATAACTAAAAAATTTAGTGTAAATATAGCTATAATATATTGTTAAGAGGTAGAATAATCAAGTAAATTAATGTCACTTTTCGGAACGAGCTTGCGCACAAAATACATTTATTGTTTATCATGTAGTTGGTCAGTTCTTTTGTATGCTTAACGATCTTTGTGTTCTTGCGATGTCATACCTTTCTGCTGGGTTTACACATACCGATAGCGCTTAAGATCGCTCGCAGAGGCAGTAGTATCTATTTTTTGTACATATATCAAACCTTGGTAGTCACGAATTTACTTTAAAATATAATATTAGGATTATATCTTTGTCCTATGAAAGCGGTTTTCCCTGCAACTTATTCTACCCTTTGCCCAATTGCGCTATCCTCGGTGGTCTCAGAAAAATACGGAGTAAGCGACGTTCAATGTAAACTCCTGGTGCGAGGAGTAGGCGATACCTATTTGGTTCAATCATCTGACACCCCCTTTATACTTCGGGTTTATCGTTCTTCTCATCGAAGTTTGCCGCAAATAAAAGAGGAAGTGGAATTGCTTTTGGCGTTGAAACAGGCGAACGTATCCGTGTCTTATCCCATTTTGGATATTTTCGGAAACGCTATTCAGCAGTTTGAAGCGGTTGAAGGGGAAAGGCATGCGGTGCTATTGAGCTATGCACCCGGTAATACAGTAAAGCTGCTGAATGAAAACCAACTTCACATCTTAGGCCATGAAATGGCGCGCTTTCATAATATATCATCAGAAATCAGGCTGGGAGAAGAGCGGTGGAATTTTGATCTCAAAACAACCCTTTTTAAGCCCCTCGAAATGTTGAAACCCGTTTTTGCAGAGGATCCAGAAGGACATGCCTGGCTTTTGCAGGCAGCGCAACAGGTAGAGAATAAACTGTCTCAACTAAATACATTTCACTTCTCAAAAGGCTATTGTCACTTTGACTTCCTTCCCAAAAACTTTCATTTTGAAGGTAATTCGATTACCTTTTTTGACTTTGATTTTATGGGCTATGGCTGGCTGGTGAATGATATCATGTCCTTTTGGCAACACCTTATGCTGGAAGTATACACTGGAAGGATGACGCAGCAGGCGGCCAATGATGCCTATGCCATTTTTCTTGATGGATATCGCGCAAACCGTCCTATAAGTGAACAGGAATTGGTTGTCGTACCTTACCTCTCTCTGGGATTCTGGCTTTTCTATATGGGCTTTCATACTACCCACGATCAATTCTATGCTTTTAGCCAGTCTTCCCAAGTAAAGGCGTATACCGGACTTTTAAAACATTTGGTAGCTACTTATTGGGATAAGCCAGACCGAAGTTTGCACAAGTAGCTTACAATTTTTTTTCTGTAAACTGACTATGCTGATTCCAATTACTTGTACAGGGCGGGAAATTCTTTGAACACTTCTTTGACTTTGCCCAGGCTTTAAATCATATCTTTTTATAATATTTGTGCTACTGTCCGTATGTGAAATCGAAGCATTAAATATCGGGACACACTCCGGTGTTCAGCTGGCTCCAAAACCATTGTTTGCCCGATAAGTATGTGTTATTGAGAAAGCTTAAAGAACAACATGTTTTGCTAAAAGTATAGAATAGTTTTCATATAGTATCTAGCTGTATAGAATTCTGCTTTTGTTTGGTGTGGTCGTAGGCCTTGTTCAGGAGGTAACACGCGTAGCCTAGGTCTTGTTTATTCTGAAGGTAAAAACTTATCCATCCTGAATTTTTAAATAGATGATGGTCCTTAATTTTTCCTTCAGTCATTAGCGATTGTTTTAGTTCTTTATTTAATAAGATGTCCAATAAGCCATTGCTATGTACATGTGCAAACTCTTTTCCCATATAATTAAACTCAGTCCCACCATATTTATGTATTCCAACCGTAGTTCCAGGCATTTGTGTCACATTTTCTTCCAGATCGTCGATCCAATCCAATAGCTCAGGCTTGGTAAAAAACATCCAGAATCTCATGAGACTATCAAATATAATGGCGAATAAAGGGATATCCTTTAAAAAGCCGACTCTATTTACTACAAAAGAAAACATAGGCTATCTTTCGCTTAATAATTTAATATGCTCCATGACTCTAAAATGGACATTTCTGGTGATACTTTCTGCCCAAAGATCATAGTACCAGGTAGGGAACACATGGAGGTTATACCAACTGTTTCCAATAAGAGTGGTGGTACCATTTCCATTATCCTTCAATATAAATTGACCTCTTTTAATATCAATGTGGCCCATAATTTCAGGGTCTTTGGGTTGATCAACGATATCAAAAATTAGGTTTTTATTGACATCAAATTTTACAATCTTCTCATCGAAGATATACCCATTGCTAAAAATACATTTTCGGTTTGCACCCAGTTTATGCTCGCTTACCGTAGTCGCCATAGGGCTCGGCATCCCAATTTTAAAGAGCCAATAGTTTTCCTTCTGGGATATCGGATCAAAGGCGACCACGTGTTGCCATACCTCTGCGGTACTCGCATGAATTAAGATTTCATCAGAAACCATATTTTCATGATAATGGTCGCTCAAGGAGTCAACAATAAAAATCCCCAGTAATAGGCTCCCAATGCTTATATTCAATTTTTGATTTCTCTTTTTAAACATTGCCCTTCCAATAAAGGCCCCGGAGATGATAAAGCCAAAAATAAGGGGCGAAACAATTAGGAGACAAATAAAGCCCTCACCTAAGAAGAAAAAACTCATTAAAATGGCGATAAGACCATTCAGGATAGAATATCCAGTTATTTGTTTTCCCCTTATTTCTATATCTTTCCAAAACCAAGCCGTGATAATACCCATTAACATTGGAATAATTACAAACTCTGAAAAGACAAGTATACCTGTATCCTTAGGCGCCAATGAGGACTGGATGCCGATGACGAGGAAAGCGAAAATATTGGCTATCAAAATTCCTTGAAGTATTTTGGAATTTAGTACTTTAAAAAACTTTTTATTCAAACTCATCGTATTTGATCGTTTATTGTGGTATACTTTAAATGTAATTCCCTAATAAGAATTTCAATAAATGACTGGGTAAGCATTCTGAATCAATTGGCTTAAATTTAGTGCTGTCTTTTCGCAGATTCATCAATCAGTTTCATGAGATGATCGACAGTTTTAGCTACTTCATCTTTCTGCACGACCAATGTTTTTTTTTCTAGACCCGGAGGAAGAGAAATTTTGCCATTAAATTCCGGAAGAAACAAATTAATTTTTTCCTGATCCATTTTATTGAAATTAAAAAAAGTCCATTTTTTGGTTTCGTCCTCTTTTAATGCTAATAAGTTAGCTGAAGTGATCGCCATTTTGTCTTTTTCAGGCATGGACATTACCAATACTTGAGGAATAAAGCAATACGCTATCCCATCAATTTTTGAGACATCCATATCGACATAATTGATCATGGAATCAATTTTGACCCCGTATTTTATAAGAGAAGAATAGAGTTCCTTGGTCAGTTTTGTTGCCTGATCTATCCCCCCCATGCTTTCAATTATTCGTGGCGATGTTTGACTTAGAATACCTTCGATATCTCCCGAAATAGATGCTTTTGTCATGATAGACAGTGCTTCCCTGAGCTGTGGATCTTTTTGCGCAGAGCTTGTATTATAAAAAATAGTTAATAGCGTAATTAATAAAAATACCCTTTTTCGTTTGATATATTTAAACTGGTTTAACCAATTGTTGCTTTGCATAATGGAAAGAGGTTAATTTCCATTGAATTTACAGGTTTTTATTTACAAATCAAATTTAGATAAGTGTCTCCGTATTCCACACATAATAGCGTGCTTATTCGGAGACCGGAAACTTTAAATATAATCTTTGCTAATCTTCGAGGCCGGGAAGATTCTTTATTATAAATCGTATATTTGCAGCTTATAAATGTACTATGAACAGAACAAGCTGTCTTCCTCCTCCTAGAAAATAATGAATATCTATTATGGTGTAATCCTTGCCACATGAGTAGGTTGGCTTTGGTGTGCGCTTTTTTTAAAGTAAATAATCATTAATTTTTTAAGATCCTCTAGGATTAGATAACTTGTATGAAAAAATTATATTTAATGCTGCATTTAGCAGTATTTCTCGCTGGCTTTACCGGTGTATTCGGTAAAATGATCTCCTTAAATGAAAGTCCACTTGTCTGGTATCGGGTACTATTTTCTTCCATTATATTATGTATCGGCCTTAAACTTTACAATGTCAAAAAATTATCGTCTTTTAAAGAAATTTTTGGCATCTCAAAAATCGGCCTGTTGATTACAGTACACTGGATATTTTTCTATGCCAGTATTAAATATTCAAACATATCCATCGGTGTGGTCTGTTTTTGCCTTACCAGCTTTTTTACGGCAATATTTGAACCGCTGATCAACAAAAAGAAGTTCAGCCCGGTCCAGCTCTTATTGAGCGCAATGACACTTATCGGAATAAGCTTTATTTTTCATTTTGACTCATCCTATCAGCTGGGGATTGCATTTGGTGTTGCCTCGGCTGCATTTGCCGCCCTGTATACTATTTTCAATGAAAGGCTGGTTAGATCATATGACGCAAAGCTGATCAATTATTATCAGATGATGGGAGGAACAATAGGCCTGGGAATTATCCTGCCTATGTTTTACTACCTAAATCCCGAACAGAGATTTATTCCAACAGCGACTGATACTGTATATCTTATCTTGCTGGCTCTTTTTTGTACGGTGGCATTATACGTCATGGTGGCAGAGGTACTAAAAAAACTGTCTGCGTTTACCGTTAATCTAACTTATAATTTGGAACCTATCTATTCGATCATAATTGCTTTCCTTTTTTTCAATGAAGGTAAAGAAGTAAATTTTAGTTTTTATATAGGTTTAATTTTTGTGCTTCTTTCGGTTGTCTTACAGTCAGTTATATCGTTAAAACAACGTCTATAGCAAGCTAAAAAAGGATTTGTTCATTCCTTATGGACAAATCCTTTTAATAGAGAGAAAAATAAAACTTCAGCAGGCACTACGCCTATAATTTGTTTCTAATACGAAAAATAAGACGATTGCTTTTGCTGCCTTGATTTTACACCTGTCAAGCCAGCATTTTTCGAAACCCATTATCCCTTCATAAGCATCATAACTATATACATCAGGGCTGGATCATTCAGCCTTTTTTATGCTAGAAATCCTATCTTTTAGCCCTATGTTGTACAATCCCTTTGAATAAGTGACCAAATGATCTGCTTAAAAATTTCTTCAATTTCCGAAGAAAACTGATGGACTTCTAGTGCTTCGCTCAGGGGAACCGGTGTTTCGATTTCATGTACTTATCGGTGATATCGTAGTTGCTCTCGTATAAAGTATATCGTTAGTGCAAGCCCCGTTGCCTTGTCCCTGTTAGCAGTACCCCTTTTTGCATCATGCCGTGAAAGGCTGGAAAAATAAAGTACAAGAAATGAGTAGTATGGATATGACCTTCTTGATCGGAGGCGTTGTTTTAATTCATACACATACTAATATTTTTTACTAAAAATATTAGTATTACAATATTTAATTACTTATATTTGAATTGTTAACCAATTTAAAAACAATGTACTATGAGTGAATTGAAACAATCGAAATATATCGATATCACGACAGATTATGGCTTTAAAAAAGTTTTCGGATCAGATACCAATAAAGATCTTCTCATTGCTTTTTTAAACGAACTCTTTAGAGGTCGCAAGGTTATTGCTGATCTGTATTATAACAAAAATGAACATGTCGGGGATACAGAGGATATCGGCACCGTTATTTTTGATTTGACCTGTACGGCAGACAATGGGGAGCGGTTTATAATTGAAGTGCAGCGCACGGCACAGGTTAATTTGAAAAAGCGCATGCTTTACTACAGTAGTAAATTAATTGCGGATCAGGCACCCAAAGGCAATCGAAGGGCTTGGAATTATGCAATTAGTGAAGTCTATATCATTGTGTTGATGGATGGATTTGCAATGCCTGATGCGGGCGAAGAGAAGTGTTTTTTGCACGATATTTGCTTATGTTATCGAGATCATGGTAAAATATTTTATGACGATCTAGGCTTTATATATATATAGAATTGGTTAACTTTGTTAAAGCTGAGGCAGAGATAGATAATGATTTAGATCGTTGGCTTTACGTACTCAAAAATATGTCTTCGCTAAATGGACTTTCCACTTATTTGCGGAAGCCTATTTTTGAGAAGTTATTTCAGTTAGCAGAGTATAGCAAACTAAAACCGGAGGAACGAGAGATGTACAACGCAAGTTTAAGAAATAAATGGGATGCCGAGAGTATCCGAAGTAGTCAGGAGGAGCTATTGAAACGAGGGCGCGAAAAAGCAATGGCGGAGGGAAGAGCCGAAGGAGAGGCTAAAGGAAAAGCAGAAGGAAAAGCAGAGGTAATAAAAAACCTTTTGTCTTTGAATAAGTTTTCGATATCGGAGATAGCCGAACTATCAAACGTCACTGTAGAGTTTGTAAATGGGGTCCAGGCGGAGATAGCTAAAGGAAAATAATCATATAACGATATTAGGTTTTACGGCCGCTTGGATACTGTTCAAGCGGCCTTTTTTATAGGATAGTTGGTGTCTTGGCCCTAGACTGTATAACCTCTTTGAACAAGTCACCAAAAGTTCTTTCGCGAGCACTTAGTGTCGATTTGCGCGGAAGATGGAAGATTATTAGGATAAATCCGTAATTTCATTAATCAAATACCTTTAACATGACATTTCTATATCGATATATTTGTTTGTCTTGGCTGCTAGCGGCATTAGTACTTTCCATTGATGTTTTCGCACAAAAACAACCCAGTGTGGACAGCAATGCTGTCGCAGTTCAATTCGTTGACAGACTACTTTCTGAAGGTGACTATACCGCTGCGGTGTTGGGGATTCCCCGGCAGGATGCATCGCAGGTTGCAATTGTTGAGAAAATGAAACTTGCCATCAAAGACAATGAACAGTGGTTTCTCAACGTAATGAAGGAATTGGAACCGGGACAACCTATGCCATATCACAAAAATCTGGGTATTAGCGAAGCGGAGTATGCCGCTTTTATGCAGTTTTCGCAATCTATCAAAATAGACAAAATTGGAGCTATAGCGCTTAAGATCATTCGTAGGCACAGCAGTATTCATTTTGAACCTAAAGATTTCGGCGATTATTTAAAATATCTAACGATCGATTTAAAAGACCACAGGATCATGGTTGATAGTATCGACTTGCCATACAAAGGGCAAATTACCATGGATGCTCAACGGACAACATTGGTTGCTGGACCTTGGAAAGGATACTCCTGGCGACTCGAAGAATTTAGGAAAGACGGACAATTAATTGTAGACCCAAATAAAGTAGTTCCAGCAGAAATCAGGAAGTTGGATGTAAAAGCTATTGAGCTGATTATAGGCAAACTCGATCATAGCGATCAGTGTTTTCTTTATCTCAAGAGTAATATTATCAATAAAGGCCATGTGCTTGCAAAACAGGATATAGCCCTTTTATTAACCAAAGAATAAGCTGAAATCCAACAATAATATTTCTAACCTTAAATTAGATCAAAGCCCATAGCCGGTTAACAGTTTGCTCAAGCAGACATCTAACAAAAGGAGCCTTCCTTAACGGTTCATAAGAGAGGCTTTTACCTTTAATGGCTACAAGATTTTAAATACTGATTGGGAAATAGCCGAGGATTATTCCATTGGCCTGGTACACAGTAAATGAGGTGAGTAAAAGAAATTTTTGATAAAATTGCGAAAGGATCTGTTAGTGGCCCGTTTTTTATGGGGTGTTGAAACGCTTGTTTCAATTCATCAGTCGTCAACTGATGAATTGAATTTGTCTTGTAGTCAGTACTTTGTAATTGGTCAGTCAGCGACTGACCAATTTGAATTCCTTTTAAGTTACTGTTGATCAGAACATCTTTTACAGCAGATATTAGATGGGGGGATGCAATGTGAAATTGTCTGCATAGCTTTAAATTCGTAACAGATAGACCCTTTATTTAATAGATTCGGCGAGCTCGGGGAATGGCTGTTCACCATACTTTGCTCTTTCTTTAACTTTTTGCTCAAATTCGATGATGTATAAGCCTATCAGCCAGTTGCGCAAAGTGAGCGATTGGTTCACAGCTTATCGTTGAGAGCTGTAACTCGTCATCGGTACTTTGGATACTGCTGACTAATTTTTCAAATTCCATCGCTTAATAATATCTTTTAATTTTTTAAATCGCTATGTTATATCCGTCAACCTAACTATCTCTCCATCGGCCGAAAACATATTATGAGATTTAATCAACATACGACGAGACATACCTGGCCGTTGCGGTTAAATGTACAGATTTATTTGTATTTTTAGTCCTGTAGATGGCATAAGAGCCTGGGAACTAATTTATAAACCGTAATGTCAAGTGTGTAGCTGAATAAAGAACCATCCAATAATGGAACAAGAGGATACAAAATATGAAGTATATCTTTTATTTATTTTTTTTAATCTCGATCAACGCCAAAGCACAGGATCTTGAGGTTTTATTAATAGGTGTTTCCCATAATTATAGTAAATATCCTATACAGAATTTTTCCAGCATCCATCAAAAAATTAGAAAATTTAAACCTGACGCCTTTTTTGGCGAGTTCCTGAGCAAAGAAGACGAGCGGTTGCTGATGGACTTTTGGTGCAAACAGCCAAATATCACTCGGCTACATAAACTAAGGAACAATCGACCTATAAAAGAGGTACTACTGCGGTATACTGTTGACAGCTTGAAGGAACGATCCAAGCAGCAACCAAATGATTATTATGTAAAAGCCGATTTAGCGCATGCCTATTATCTTGATCAAGATGTGGCAAATGGGCATTATCAATATTGGCAAGTTTATAATTTTCTGCAGCATCGACCTAATGCCGAACTTGAAACTTATATCGAAAAATTACTTAGTCCTGGGGTCGATACCACCGGAAGAAGTATGAAAAGGCTAAAAACTTCTGAGTATGCTTATATAGCCTTCCCGATGATGCAGGAGTTAGGCATCGAGGAACTGATGTCTATGGATTGCCAGGACTATGATCTGAATTGGCAAGCATCGTGGGGAGCATTTGACGCAAAATTTGTCTTGTTCAAGAAAAATATAGCCGATTCCTCTAAAAATCATTTGAAATCAGCTTTGATAGCTATTGACAAGGGGTTTGAGAAATATGCCCATATCGAAAAGTCTTCAAATAGGGTAACTGAATGGTTGAATACCGATGAGGCCGCGCAGATTTCCGCCTCAGGAGATTTTTACTTGCCCGATATGTATAATATGAATGGGTTTCCGAAAGAAGAAATGCTGTCAAAAATACATTGGTGGATCATGAGAAATGAGGGAATGTGCCATAATGTTGTCAATAGGGCTAAGATGGTAGGGGCTAAAAGAGTCGTAGTCCTAGCTGGGGCCAATCATAGAAAATACATGCAGGACATTTTCAAAACGATGCATGCAGTGAAAGTGACAAACATCAATGAAGTTGACTAAAAGCGGTGTTATCATTCTGAGCCATATAAGAATTTTCGCTGCCTTATGCTACGCAATCTATCTGCGTACCTTTGTGTGCCTGTATAAGCTTTAATTTTTTTAAAGAGAATTATCTGTCTGACAATAAGCAATCTACCATTATTTTTATGCTCTTTTTTTAATGCGCAAAAAGGCTTCAGTATCGCAATCGATCTTTGTGTTAATGAAAATTTAAAAAAGCACGAAGAAATGAAAGCACATATCATCAAGGAGCTAAGGGAAATAGAGGCGAGCGAAGGAGTACGTATACTTTTTGCCTGTGAATCAGGAAGCCGAGGTTGGGGATTTCCGTCAGTCGATAGCGATTATGACGTTCGGTTTATTTATGTGAGAAAAGCTGAGGACTATAGCCGTTTGTTTCCGCTGCCTACCGAAATGCGGTTTCCGATAATTGATGACCTCGATATCGCAGGCTGGGATTTGTTTAAAGTACTCACCTTACTGTCTAAGAGTAATGTCAGTCCGTTTGAATGGATCCAGTCACCAGTAGTCTATTACGAGTTTGACGGATTCAAAACAAGTTTTAGGGCAATGATCGAAGATTATTTTGACACACGTAGGCACGCCCATCATTATTTAGGGATTGTCCGTAGCAAAATAGAAGATCTGCGCCGAGAGACGATGAAGCTCAAGAGCTTGTTTTATATCCTAAGATCGTTACTTGCGGCAGACTGGAGTATGACCTGTCGCAGTTATGCGCCCATGACATTGGCAGAACTATCCGTATTATTGCCTGATGTTGTTAAAGTCGAAGTTATGGAGTTGCGCCAGTTGAAGAGCCAAGTTGATGAAGGGTTTATATACAGCTGTTCAGCGACCATAAGGCTTTATATTGAAACAAGGTTAACGCATTTAGAGCATCAAGTAAAACAGGTTCCCGGATCCGTATTGGATAAAGAAGGACTGGAGAAATACTTTAAAACTATATTAAGATGACTATAGACGAACTTCGAAAGAGCGGGCTGATCCTGTTTGAGGCCGTTGTCGGCAGCCGGGCATATGGATTGGCCACAGCATCTTCCGATACCGATATCAAAGGCGTATTTTACCTGCCTCTGGAATATTACTTGGGCGGTCAATATATTGCCCAGGTGGCTAACGCCAGCAATGACGAAGTTTACTATGAGCTTGGTCGTTTCGTAGAGCTCCTGTCAAAGAGTAATCCGACTGTACTGGAGCTTTTGGCTAGCCCTGCCGATTGCATATTACATAAGGATTCGCTATTTGATCAATTTAAAATGCAGGATTTTATCACCCGCGAGGCCGCTATGACCTTTGCGCAATATGCGATGGTACAGGTGCGGAAGGCAAAAGGATTGAATAAGAAAATCAACAATCCGATGGATCGTGAACGTAAAAGTTTGCTGGATTTCTGCTTTATCATAGCTGGTCATGGAAGTTTATCGTTAAGAGATTGGTTAAGCAACCGACATTGGAAACAGGAAAACTGTGGTTTAGCAAAGATCGAACATGCGAAGGGAATGTATGTCTTGTTTTATGATCAGAGCGAGGTTCTAGGTTACAAAGGTATCGTGGCCACACTGTATAGTACTGAGGTTTCCCTCAGTTCTATCCCTAAGGAAGAAACAGGTTGTGCGTACCTTTTTGTTAATCACGACGCTTATTCATCGTATTGCAAGGCCTATAATGAATATTTTAGCTGGGTTTCAGCCCGCAATGAGGCGCGCTTTGAGGGGACAATGAATCATGGGCAGGGCTATGATGCCAAAAATATGATGCATACCATCCGTCTATTGCAACAGGCAAAAGAGATTTTGTCTAAAAGTGAACTACAGATACAACGCCCCAATAGGGAAGAACTCCTGCGCATCAAGAATGGGGCCTATAGCTATGATGAACTTTTCGTCTGGTCGCACAAGCTCTTTGAGGAAGTTCAGGAACTCTCCTTACACAGCTTACTTCCGGTAGCGCCAGATCAGCATAACCTAAGACAGCAATTGGTTGACATGCGTAAGCAGCTTTATCAGATCAAACTTTAATTCCTAATGCAGGGAGCTTCTCGTTCGTTAATAGAAAGTCGAACTAGTTGTTTATCTCAGAGCTTTTACCTATGGCCCACACCTTAACATTTCCTTTTTTGTCTAAAAAAAAGGAAATTTATTCGAGTTATTATTCTGTCTTCTAGCATTACTTTTTTCTATGATAATCAATAGTAGTGAGGTATAATGGGTAAACAACAAAATCGGATATCCATTTCGTATCTGAGATCGTTTGCGTAGAAAATATAAAGTAATATGTGAATAAAAAGCTAATTTTAGTTAGTAACCAAATTTAAAAAAACGAGGGATAAGCCTAATCGGACATGCCATCGCAGTGGTCAATGATCCAGGATAGACGGCAACTTGGCCAAGCATATTGACAGCTTAGCTTCATGAAATTAAAATGATTAAACCATAAATCTATAACTCGATATGAATATCAAATACCTTATTTTTTCCCTCGTTCTATTGCTGCTTTCGAAGTTTAGTTCATCGCAGGAATTGAAATTAAACTATGATAAAGAAGCTACTAACTGGAATGAAGCATTGCCATTGGGCAATGGCCGTATCGGTGCCATGGTATACGGTGGAGTTTCCCAAGAAGAGATTCAATTGAATGAAGAAACGATCTGGGCCGGACGTCCTGGGAACAATGTACCCAAAGGTAAATACTCGGATATTGTAAAAATTCGTCAACTTCTTGTTGAGGGCAGGAACAGAGAAGCGCAAGAATTATCGAATCTCGCCTTTCCGAGAGCTGCACCAGCAGGACTGGACTATGGTATGCCCTACCAAACTTTCGGCAGCCTGATGCTTGGGTTCCCGACTCACCGTAACCCTGTTCAATATCAACGGGAGCTGGATTTAAATAAAGCGATAACTACTGTTTCTTATCAAGTCGATGGAGTCAATTATCGAAGGGAAATGTTTACGTCACTGGTCGACAGTTTGCTGTTGATCCGCATTACTGCGGATAGAGCGAAAAGTATCTCCATGGATCTAAACTGGAAAAGTCCACATCAAAATATTGGCCTAGGTATAAATAATGGTGCATTGTTTCTGCGGGGAAAAGGAAGTACAGTGGATTCCAAAGAAGGGCAGGTGGCGTTCTATGGATTTGTTTATCCGCAGGTTAAAGGTGGTCAGGTTACTCATCATAGTGAGCAGATTACGATCCAAGGCGCAGACGAAGTAATCCTTTATGTATCAATTGGAACAAACTTCAAAAATTACAAGGATCTTTCCATTGATCCTGAACGAAAAGCCACACGAATTTTTGAAAAGGCAAAAGGAATTTCTTACACAAAAGCACTGGAGCAGCATGTTAGAAAATACCAGCATTTCTTCCATCGGGTGAAATTGGACCTTGGTAGCAATGCGCAGGCAAACAAAACAACAGATGTGCGGATTCGGGAGTTTGCGACAAACTTTGATCCACAGTTAGTAGCACTTTATTTTCAATTTGGCCGCTATTTGCTGATTTCCTCTTCCCAACCTGGAGGCCAGCCTGCCAATTTGCAGGGGATTTGGAATGCTAAACTTTCTCCACCTTGGGACAGTAAGTATACGATAAATATCAATACCGAGATGAACTACTGGCCCGCTGAGGTAGGGAATCTAAGTGAAATGCACGAACCATTGTTTAGTATGTTAAAAGACCTTGCTGTTACAGGTCAAGAGAGTGCACGGGAAATGTATCATGCCAGAGGGTGGAATGCCCACCATAACACTGATCTATGGCGCATTACGGGTGTTGTAGATGGCGGTTTTTACGGTATGTGGCCTATGGGCGGAGCTTGGTTGAGTCAGCATATCTGGCAACATTATCTGTATAAAGGGAACAAGCAATTTTTGAAGGATTATTATCACGTATTGAAAGGGGCGGCTTTATTTTATCTGGATGTTTTGACCAAGGATCCATCTGGAAAATGGCTGGTCGTAAGCCCTTCCATCAGTCCAGAAAATAGCTATGAAACAGGTAGCGTAGGTGTTTCAGCCGGCACGACAATGGATAATCAACTCGTGTTTGATGTCTTTAATAATTTTATCCGTGCATCCTACGTTGTGGATTCCGATGGCGCATTGCGCGATTCTGTCAAACGAACTCTTGAACATTTACCGCCTATGCAAGTTGGACAACATGGACAGCTGCAGGAGTGGCTTAAAGATCTGGATAAAAAAAATGATCATCACCGTCATATATCACATCTATACGGATTGTTTCCATCAGGTCAGATTTCACCTTTTCGCGACCCTGCACTTGCTCAGGCAGCAAAAAATTCATTGATCTACCGTGGAGACAAGTCGACAGGTTGGTCTATGGGCTGGAAAGTAAATTGGTGGGCACGTTTGCTGGATGGAAATCAATCGTATAAATTGATCAAAGATCAATTGAGCCCAGCTCCAGAGGAACAGCAAGGACAAAGCGGCGGTACCTATCCTAATTTACTGGACGCCCATCCGCCTTTTCAGATCGATGGCAATTTTGGCTGTACATCCGGAATCGCCGAGATGTTGGTACAATCATATGATGGGAGCATATTTTTATTACCAGCTTGGCCAGATGACTTGCCAAATGGGGAAGTGAAAGGTTTAGTCACTAGAGGAGGATTTATTATCGATATGAGCTGGAAAAATCGAAAGTTAACGGAATTAAAGGTCAGCTCTACCTTAGGAGGCAACTGCCGTATTCGTGTCACAAATAAGAGTAGACTCTATTTAAAAGGGAAGCCTTTGAAAAAAGCGAATGGCAAAAATACAAATTCCTTTTTTGATGTTGATGAAATTAAAAAACCATTGATAAAAACGCAAAATAGTGCATTTGAGGTTCCTGAAACAACGCTTTATGATCTTTCGACCACGAAAGGTAAGGTTTATGAATTTGTTGTGAAATAATATTTAATACTCGAATTTATGCTAAATACTGATAAAAAAATGGAAATATAGTTGTCTGATGACTATTATGAGCTTCTGTAGTTCATCATTTTTGTGATAATATAAGGTTTTATGGCCGCTTGGATACTGTTCAAGCGGCCTTTCCTTTTTCATATGTGAATTTGATCGCTTAGTCTTTTGCTGCGACACTTTCATTTCTATAGATTCTGTAGTCTTTTCTGCCTTTATTGTCAGGCCGTAGAATTATAAAAACTGCGAGCAAAGGAATTTTTCTTCCTTGGTAAAACTGATCTGTATAAACTGTGAATATCATAGCTTTCAATATTTGGTTTAGGACAGAAACAAAAGGTATTAAGTTTACCTTTAAAGCGTTTATTTAACTTAAACAGTTTCAACTCGCGTTTTTTACCATACGCTAGGGAATAAACATTAAGAGTAGCCCTTGATGGGGATGATCCGATGCAAGCTATCAGTCAGATTCAGGTCTTATTACGATCTGTGACTAATGACAAAAAGTGATGAATCTGAACGATATGGACCGTGTTGCTGTTCCAAAGTAAAGAGAACCGTATATAGCTTTTGAAGATGAAATTTGTCAAAGTAAATCGAGTCGTGTTAAGCGCGCTGCGAGCGATGGGGTATAATGTGCTGGTTTCGCCTGTCGATGTCCAGGATCCACAAAATATTACCTGGAAAGCGATCTGGGTAGAGGACGTCGATACCTGGATTAGGAGCTTGTATTGTGGACAGGGATCTACAGCACGTCCTAATATTCTTGATATTGATTATGTACTGGCCAACGTTGCCGACTGCTATCTGTCAGGAAGTGTATTTATAGAAAGTGATAAGGTCTATTAGGATATAAATCCTATCTTAGTCCTATGCTGTTAAAATCCCTTTGAACAAGTCACCAAGTTCCTTTCGCGAGCTCGTCGAGCCGGGCTATGCCGACTTTGTCCTGCAGCGCTCTGAGTGGGCTGATGTCAAGGAAAGGCAGGATGATAAGGAAAGCGCAGAACAGCATGCCATCAATAGGGGGCAAAGGAGGGAAGAGCCTTGCAGTTGCTGCAGGATATCGATAAGATCGAGAGCATGCTAACGACCGGATTAGGCTATGATGAGCCTAAATTTCTTAAATAACTTTAAAGTTTACCAATTTACTATCTTTATTGATAACAGCAATTCATTTAGACTACAACAACAGTGGTTTTGGATACATCTGTTTTTTAACTGTTGCAGAATTTTGTAGTAACAAAAGATAAGAAAATGGAACTAAAGGACAAAACCTATCTAGTTACGGGTGGCACGTCGGGTGTTGGAAAAGCTATTGCTAGCGGCATCGCAAAAACAGGTGCAACTATTGTAATTGTTAGCCGTACTACTTCAAACGGTGAGCAAACAGTCAAAGAAATCTCGGAGAAATCAGCAAACAAGAACATTTCCTTTCTTACGGCCGATTTAAGTTTGATGAAATCAGTTGAGCAACTTAGTATAGAGTTTAAGCAACAGCACAATCAACTCCACGGCTTGGTAAACGCCGCTGGTGCATGGTACTTCAAAAAAGAAATTACGAGTGAAGGGCTTGACAAATCATTTGCCATAAATTACCTAAGTCATTTTGTGCTTACCAACGGTTTACTTGATTTATTAAAAGCAAGCGATGAAGCACGAATTGTAACTGTTGCCGGTGCACCTCGTTTTTTGAGAAAGCCCAAAATTGATCTGAATGATCTAGAACTCACAAAATCATACAGTTGGATGAAAGCAACTAATCTGGCTATGTTTGCAAGGGTTTACTTTGGTTTTGAATTAGCTGATAGGTTAAAAAATACTTCAGTAAGTTCAATGCTTTTTCATCCCGGATTCGTAAAATCAAATCTCGGAAAGAGTACCACTCCCTGGTGGCTCAAGCTAATGTTTTTATTATCACCCGATGTTAGGAATGCACCTGAAACCTGCGAAAGCGGTGTATACGTAGCGACAAAAGAAAATGCAAAATCTTCCAACGGAAAATTCTTTGATGAAAAAAATAACATCATTGAACTCCGGGATAAGTTTGAGAAATCAATAGGTAACGAATTATGGTTATTGAGTGAGCATCTTGCATCAAAAAAGTAACTTTGTATATGGCACATGCAAAACCGCAACGAATTAGGTCAATCGGTGAGTTTCATCGGCTGAGAGGTTTGCCCAAGCCCGAACATCCATTGATCAGTATTGTCACGACGGATGATTTCATTGGGCAGCCCGATCAAATCGCAATGAATTTTGTATTTGACTTTTATTTTATTGCTTTGAAGAGGGGGGAAGGTGTAAAATATAAATACGGACAATTGCATTACGATTTTGAGGATGATGGTGTACTGTTCTTTATGTCACCCAATCAAGTGCTCGAACTTGAAATTGCTGAGGAAGAAAAAAACGAAAAACATTCAGGTTGGATGTTGCTCATTCATCCGGATTTTATCTGGAACACGTCATTGGCAAAAAACATTAAGCAGTATGCATTTTTTGATTATTCGGTAAATGAAGCGTTGTTGTTATCAGAAAAAGAAGAAAATACACTTAACGGCATTATTGAAAACATACGACAGGAATATCATTCCAACATTGATAAGTTTAGCAAACAAATCATTTGTTCACATGTTGAAAGTTTGCTTGGTTATTCGGAACGATTTTACAACCGTCAGTTCATCACAAGGGAAAAGGCCAATCATCAAATTTTGGAACGATTGGAAAACCTGTTGACAGAGTATTTTAATAGCGATGATTTGGCAATTAAAGGTCTGCCATCTGTTCAATATGTTTCGAAAGAACTGAATCTCTCGCCAAGCTACTTAGGCAGCTTACTGCGAACAGTAACCGGCCAAAGCACACAGCAACACATACACGATAAATTGATAGAAAAAGCCAGGGGAAAACTTTCTAACACAAACTTATCAGTAAGTGAAATCGCTTACGAATTGGGATTTGAACATTCTCAATCGTTCAGTAAATTCTTCAAAACGAAGACAAAAATGAGTCCTCTGGAGTTTCGTAAACAGATAAATCTCAGATAACAAGTCAATATTATTCAAAATGTTGTATTGTAAGGGTAAAACTGCATGTTAAAGAATGCATGCAAACCTTTAGCATGTATTTACATATAGCCAATAGTAACTATTAAAAATTGGAGATTTTGGACCTGAATTAGTTTATGTTTTGAATAATTTCATTATCAACGTATTATTAATTAATGACATTTTCCAGTTGATGATAAAAATGTCACAATTGAAAGAAAATTTTAGATAATTTTTTTACTGGCATGCATTTCAGTAAATTTGATTTATAACATAAACTTTAAGTAAGAATGGAAAAGTATAATTACGGGGTCATCGGTCTGGGTGTAATGGGAAGAAATCTGCTTTACAATATTGCCGATAATGGTTTTTCTGTCGTAGGATTCGATTTAGATGAAGAAAAGGTAATAGAACTTCGTAAAGGAGTGGCTTCAGGTACAAAGGTTGTTGGAACTGTTTCGCTAGAGGAATTTGTATTGAGTTTAGAAAGTCCGCGAAAAGTTATTTTGATGGTACCTGCAGGCAAACCGGTTGATGCTGTTCTTGAAAGCATAACCCCGCTGCTGAGTCCAAAAGATATTGTCGTTGATGCGGGAAATTCTTATTTCAAAGATACCGAGAGACGTATAGCCGATTTAGCTTCTAAAAACCTTCATTTTATGGGAATGGGAGTTTCTGGAGGAGAGCAGGGCGCCAGAAGAGGACCGAGTATTATGCCAGGGGGAGATTTGGAAGTTTTCAATTTGGTGAAGCCTATGCTGGAAGTTATTTCAGCAAAAGTAAAGGGGGAGCCTTGCACCGCTTATATGGGGAAAGGAGCTGCTGGGAATTATGTTAAAATGGTTCACAACGGTATTGAATATGCCATCATGCAATTAATCAGTGAAGCATATGATTTACTGAGAAAAGGAGCTAATCTTACGAATGAACAATTGTATGAAGTTTTCAAAAGATGGAATGAAGGCGAGATGAATTCTTTCCTTATTGAAATAACAAGAGATATCTTCCAGCAAAAAGATGATGTAACAGACGGTTTTCTTGTCGACAAGATTTTAGATAAAGCAGGAGCAAAAGGAACCGGAAAATGGACCTCCCAGGAGGCTATGGAAATTGGGGTTTCTATTCCAACCATCGATATTGCCGTAACATCAAGAATTTTATCCGCTTACAAAGATGAGCGAGCAAAAGCTTCTCAATTATATGCTAAAGAAGAAGTAAAAACCCCTGAAAATACAGAATTGTTTATCAAAGAGGTGGGGGATGCTTTGTATTTATCTACTTTAATCAGTTATGCTCAAGGTTTGGCATTATTGGTAAAAGCTTCTGAGGAATATCAGTTTGACATTCCGTTAAAAGATGTTGTCAAAATCTGGAGGGGTGGATGTATCATCCGTTCTGTTTTATTGGAGAAATTTTATCTGGCTTATTCAAAATACGAGAACTTATCTAATATTTTATTGGATCAGGAAATTTCAGAAATTGTAAAAGATAAAATTCAGTCATTAAGAAAAACAGCTGCTTTTGCTGTATCAAACGGAATTCCAAGTTTAGGAATTCAGTCGGCTCTAGGGTATTTCGAAGCTTACACCACAGCATCTTTACCTGTCAACCTGCTTCAGGCTCAGCGTGATTATTTTGGTGCGCACACTTACCAAAGAACGGACAGAGAAGGAGTCTTTCATACTTCATGGCAAACCCCAAATAACTAGATCCTAACAATGAGTGACAATACAATCCTGCATCCCACAACGATCGTTATTTTTGGTGCAACAGGGGATTTGGCAAAAAGAAAGCTTTTTCCAGCCTTCTACAATTTATACATCGATGGCAGAATGCCAAAAGGTTTTAATATTCTAGCTTTAGGAAGAGCCGAAAATACGGATGAAAAATTCAGCGCTTATATTAAAGAAAATCTGGAGAGTTTTTCCAGGAAGACCGTAACCAAGGAAGATTGGGCTGGTTTTCAGGCTCACATCAGCTATTTTCAGCATCAGCTTGATGAAGAAAGCTCTTATCAGAATTTATATCAGAAACTTGAGAATTTTGATAAAGTGTACGGTATGAGAGGAAACAGACTTTTCTATTTGTCGATTGCACCAAACTTTGTATCGGTAATTTCAAATCATCTTAAAAATACATCAATAGCATCTGATCCTGCAACAGATCGAATTATTATCGAAAAACCTTTTGGTCACAATAAAGAATCTGCCATTGAGCTAAATAATCTTCTTTCACAAACTTTCCAGGAAGAACAGATTTATCGTATCGATCATTATTTAGGTAAAGAAACAGTACAGAATATTTTGGCGTTCAGGTTCGGAAATTCAATTTTTGAACCTCTTTGGAACCACAGACATATAGAATCGGTGCAGATTACGGTTGCCGAAGAAGTAGGAGTGGAAACAAGAGCCAGTTTTTATGAGCAGACAGGAGCTTTGCGCGATATGATTCAGAACCATCTTTTGCAAATTCTTTGTATGGTTGCTATGGAACCTCCGACTTCACTTGGATCGAGTGAGATCAGGGACCGTAAAGTTGATGTTTTAAAATCCATCCGTAGGATTTCTCCTGAAAAAGTAGATCATTATGCGGTAAGAGGACAGTACGGACGAGGCAAAGTAAATGGGCAAAAAGTAAATGGCTATCGCCAGGAGGAGGGAATTGCTCCTGATTCCAATACCGAAACATTTGTCGCTATCAAGTTTTATCTGGATAATGAAAGATGGGAGGATGTTCCTTTTTATGTTCGTACCGGGAAGAAGATGAAAGAAAAGCATTCTTATATAACGATTCAGTTTAAGCCACTTCCAAATTCTATGTTTTCAGAAAGCACCTCGCTTCTGTCGGCTAACCGATTGATTATTAATATCCAGCCACAAATGGACATCAGATTGCAGTTTATGTCTAAAAAGCCAGGCTTGTCTTTAGCGCTTAAACCTGTGGAAATGATTTTCGATAATTTTGCCTGTCAGACCGATACTCCCGAAGCTTATGAAACACTTTTATTGGAAGCACTTGTGGGAGACCTTACACTGTTTATGCGCTCTGATCAGGTAGAAGAAGCTTGGGACGTGATAAAAACGATTCAGGAAACCTGGGAAAAAACCAAAGACCCATCTTTCCCCAATTATGCTTCAGGAAACTGGGGACCTGATGACAGTGATGCACTGGTAGAGCGTCAGGGACATCAGTGGGTTTAAAAAGTAATTAAAAGAAAATGAATATTACAATATTTAATAATCTGGATGCTTTATATAAAAAAGCCGCTGATACATTTGTTGAGCTTTCGAACAAAGCAATCCAGAAGCATGATAAATTTGTGGTTGCGTTGAGTGGTGGCTCTTCACCGAAAGCCATTTTTAGTTTATTAGCTACTCCCGAATATGCAGATAAAATAATTTGGAACAAAATCCATTTTTTTTGGGTAGATGAAAGATGGGTTTCTCTTGAAGATGAGAAAAGTAATTTTAAGATGACGTTGGAAGTACTTTTGAATAAAGTTCCAGTCAATGAAAATCAGATTTTCCCCATGTATAAAGAGGGAATTGAGCCTGAAAATTATGCTAAAGAATACGAAACTCAAATCAGAAATGTTTTGGGAGCTGACGGTATTTTTGATTTCATCCTTTTAGGAATGGGAGATGATGGCCACACAGCATCTCTGTTTCCAGGTGAAAAGATTTTACAAGAAAAAGAAAAATGGGTTGATGCCTACTACCTAAAGCCGCAGGAAATGTTCAGAATTACTTTGACTGAACCTATCATCAATAAAGCTGAAAATATTCTGATTGTTACGTTTGGTAAATCTAAGAAAAACGCTTTGAATGAAGTTCTTAATGGTGCATATAATCCTGAATTATATCCGCTACAGTTAATTGAAAAGAAAGCAGGAGTCCAGATTTTTACTGATAAAGAAGCTGGAATTTAATTCAATTGTCTTTTCATCCGAATGCCCTTTATTTTCAATTGTACTTTTGGTGTACGCAGTATGCATGCGAAAAATTTAGTAACACGTTAGATTCCTATAAAATCGTAACAAGGAGTATGAGTCGAGAGGCTCACGTACGGTTCTGTGAGAGATTTAGGGGTGAGACTCCCCTTTATCTACTCGACCTGCCGCTGAGAGTTTCTTTAAAACGTTAAAATGTACAGAGGATATCGGTACCGTTATTTTTGATCTGACCTGTACGGCAGACAATGGCGAGCGGTTTATTATTGAAGTGCAGCGCACGTCACAAGTTAATCATAAAATATCTGCAATACCTATTGAAAAGTGATTACTTTCCACTGGAAATAACTATAGCTTAGCGCTCCAATTCAGTATGTAATCTGCTATCTGCAGGTTGTTACTTTCTTGCATTAGCATATGTCCATTACCGTAAATTCCTAAATCAGGTAAGCGCACGATACTCGCCTTACCACCTGCTTTGTTGACTTTATCTACAAAATTCTTCCAACTATCGTACATCTGCGACCATCTGTGAGACATACCAGTATCATTATTTAAATTATCACCAAAAATCACAATAAATGGAATATTAGCTAATTTTTCGACATCCTCTTCCCCAAAGTCAGCTGGTGCAGGCTCAATTATTACTGCACCTTTGATATTAGAGGAATCCATTAAAGCTGCATGCAGCGGAAATGGACCTGATTGCGAATGACTCACTAATATTGTGTTTTTTATTTCTGAGGATAATTTAGCTATGTTTCCATATGCTATTGTATAGTCTTCCCTTGATACTAAAGATCGGAATGGAACTCCCTGTTTTGAGAATTCGCTGAAAGCAATTTCAGATAATCTTGCATTATTAAACCTTTGTTTATTTTTAGGACCTATTCTGAAATTCAAATGAGCATTTTCATCAGAAATACGGATCAAGGCTGGTAATCTGTCAGCGGATATTTCTCCAGATCTCACCTGATTATTAAGCTTTGAATTAAATCCTGATCGTCCAACGCCAAACTGATCAACGACATATGTATCATATCCTTTTCTGACAAAATACTCATTCCATCCCATTCTTCCATCAGGTGTCGTTTCATATGTTTTCCCAGTTAACGTCATTCCATGGATGAGCACAAAAGCTTTGTTGCTAACCTTACGTTGAGGTTTCATAAACTGTACATACATTTGATTTTTGGTAACATGACCTTCGGGTGCAAAATCTCCCAAATCACTTTTAGTTTGCATGACAGATTCTCCACCGACATAAAAACTACCTATTGATTGTAAAACCAACGGTTCTTTCGGTTGTTTAATTTGTTCAAATTCTTGAGCTTTTACTAATGAAGAAGCTGCTAGGATCAGAATCAAAAACGAGTATTTCATATTTTAAAAATTTATATTGTAATTGGGATTTATTATTCTGTGCAGATCGCTTTTTATTTCATTATTAAGTGGTTGACAGGAAATTATTTTCAATTTTATGCTACAGTGAAACCTCCATCCGGTGTAACTGCTTGTCCTACCATAAAACCTGCTAATGGACTGCATAGCCAAAGAACCGCCGAAGCGATTTCAATTTCTTTACCTACCCGAGCAATTGGTATTGATTTAATTATTGTCCCCATATGTTCTGGTGCATCGATGAGGGCTTTTGACACCATTGGAGTTTCAATCACCCCAGGACAGATTGCGTTGATGCGGATGCCTCGTGATGCGTATTCTAAAGCTGCCGATTTTGTAAGACCAATTACGCCGTGTTTTGAAGCTGTGTAAGCGCCCAGGTTAGCTGTACCAACTAATCCGCCTTGTGATGCACAATTGACTATCGCACCCGTGCCTTTTTCACGCATATGCTTCAGCTCATATTTCATGCAGTTAAAAATTCCCTTTAGATTTACTGCTATCGCACGGTCAAAGTCTTCACCTATTGCATCTGCAGTCTCCGCTACCGGAACTTGAATCCCTGCATTATTATATGCAAAATCAAGATTGCCAAATGTTTTGATGGTATAATCTACCATGGCAGCTACATCGGTTTCTATGCTGACATCACACCTTATGCCGATAGTTTGATATCCCTTTTTTTGCAGTTTCTCAGCTGCATTTCGTACCGCCACTTCATCTAAATCTGCCATTACGACTGCTGCGCCAGACTCTGCAAAGGCTATTGATGTAGCTAAACCTAAGCCTGATGCAGCGCCTGTAACTAAGGATACTTTATTATTAAATGATATTTCCATATTTAAAGAATTTATAACTGCAAAATTACTATCAACCCGGTTGAGTTTTCTTATATGTTTTACGGAGATGTTAACCAATTTTACCGACTGAATTTAATTTCCATAAATAGTAATTGTTTAAAGATGTATTTTTGATTAAAGCTTTAGATATGGGAGAACACATCAATTTTGACAGCGTAAGCACATATAATCTTTTTGGAAATCATCTAACATACAATCCCTTGATTAGTGTTCTAGATTTAAGCAAGGCTAAACCCAATCGTATAAAGCATATGCATATGGGTATATATGTTATAAGCTTGAAGGGCGTCAAGATAGGGGATTTAAGGTATGGAAAAGGTTATTATGACTTTCAGGAAGGAACTATGGCATTCTTTTCACCTGGTCAGGTGGTGCATATTGAGGATGACCAAGAGTGGCATCAGCCAGGAGGGCACAATATTGTATTCCATCCGGATTTGATTCGGGGTACAAGCCTTGCCAGAAAATTTCATGAGTTTACTTTTTTTAGCTATCGGGTTAATGAAGGGCTTCATTTATCTGAAGAAGAGCAAAGTATAATTAAAGATTGTTATGCTAAAATTGAACAGGAAACCAAGCGGCCAATAGACAAACATAGCAAACAAGTTATCATAGCAAATTTGGATTTATTACTGACATACTGTGTACGCTTTTACGACCGCCAATTTATTACTCGTGAAAATCTCAATAAAGGGATATTGGAAAATTTCGAAAGGTTACTCAATGATTATTTTGTTTCAGAAAAACCGCTGAGCGATGGTCTTCCATCAGTAAAGTATTTTGCAGATAAACTAAACTTGTCACCAAATTATTTTGGTGATCTGGTAAAAAAAGAAACAGGAAAGAGTCCTTTAGAGTTTATTCAATTGAAATTAATTGAGACCGCTAAAGATAGAATGTTTGATGACCGAAAAACTATTAGCGAAATTGCGTATGAATTGGGGTTCAAATATCCTACTCATTTTACACGGCTTTTCAAACACCAAGTCGGGATGACGCCAAACGAGTATAGAAAAATCAATCGACGATAAATTACCAATTCGATCATATAAGACGTCCCTTTCCATGACCTTCTTCATCGGCGACATTGTTTTAATTAATATGCAGAACAATATTTTTTACTAAAAATATTAGTATTATAATATTTATTTGCTTATATTTGCATTCTTAACCAATTTAAAAACAAATGATTATGAGTGAATTGAAACAATCGAAATATATCGATATCACGACAGATTATGGCTTTAAAAAAGTTTTCGGATCAGATACCAATAAAGATCTTCTCATCGCTTTCTTAAACCAACTCTTTAGAGGTCGCAAGGTTATTGCTGACCTATATTATAACAAAAATGAACATGTCGGGGATACAGAGGATATTGGTACTGTTATTTTTGATCTGACCTGTACAGCAGACAATGGCGAACGGTTTATTATTGAAGTGCAGCGCACGTCACAAGTTAATTTGAAAAAGCGCATGCTTTACTACAGTAGTAAATTAATCGCAGACCAGGCACCCAAAGGAAACCGAAGGGCTTGGAATTATGCAATTAGTGAAGTCTATATTATTGTGTTGTTGGATGGATTTGCGATGCCTGATGCGGGGGAGGAGAAGTATTTTTTGCACGATATCTGTCTATGTTATCGTGATCATGGCAAAATATTTTACGACGAACTTGGCTTTATATATATTGAATTGGTTAACTTTGTTAAAGCTGAGGCAGAGCTAGATAATGATCTAGATCGTTGGCTTTATGTACTCAAAAATATTTCATCGCTAAAGGGACTTTCCACTTATTTGCGGAAGCCTATTTTTGAGAAGTTATTTCAGTTAGCAGAGTATAGCAAACTAAAACCGGAGGAACGAGAGATGTACAACGCAAGTTTAAGGAATAAATGGGATGCCGAGAGTATCCGAAGTAGTCAGGAAGAGCTATTGAAACGAGCGCGCGAAAAAGCAATGGCTGAAGGAAAAGCAGAAGGAAAAGCTGAAGGGAAAGCTGAAGGGAAAGCAGAGGGAGAAGCTAAAGGAAAAGTTGAAGGAAAAGCAGAAGTAATAAAAAACCTTTTGTCTTTGAATAAGTTTTCGATTTCGGATATTGCCGAACTTGCGAACGTCACTGAAGAGTTTGTAAAGCAGATCGAGGCAGAGAAGGCTAAAGGAAAATAAAGCATATTACAATAAGGGTTTTACGGCCACTTGGATACTGTCCAAGCGGCCTTTTCCTTTTTTATACGCTGGTAAACAGGTTTTCCATTTACCGTCTCTTCGATAAAATCCGATAAATCGATATCAAGCGTCAAGTATACGTTTCATTTGGCACGATATGCCGCGATCTTTCTGTTTGAAATGTCCAGAAAAAAATAAAGGATGCACTGCACAACTAAGGTTAGTATGATAAACAAAACCATCAACGGGATTTTAAAATAATCTCCGGGAATGGAGGGGTTAGACAATATATATCCCCCCGTAACAACGATTGCTCCAATTAAACTGATTACGAATAGAACAGCCCAGCCTTTGAGAAAAAGTGCTGTCGGTGTTTGTTTTTTGTTTACTATCAAAATTTTCTTGATGAAGTAAACAGGGATTAGACAAAAGCAAAGAAATAAAGTACAATGGAGTAAGAGATCCCCACAAATTAAATTCATGTATTCCTCCAATGAATAGGGGATACTATAAAATACGTAGTTTCCCGAAATGATGTTGTCTATATATCCGATGTTGATCAGCAAAGGGAACACAATATAGGCCAGGAGCAAATTAACTATAATAACTCTCATACGTTTAAAGCTCTTTATTTACAATCTGTTGAAAGATATGATAAAGGTAACTGTTCATCAATAACTTTTTTAATAACATCCCAATTTGGTCTTTCTACAACGGGTGCATCGACAACAGCAATACCGTTGCTTCCATTTACAAACGTAGATATTTTATCTTGGAAAGATTTCCATAATGCATCAGCTTTAGCGGCTATTATTCAATTGTTTTTCAGCATGCCCTCATCGCTCACATAAAAAAATCGTGGAGATTTTTAGTTAAAAAGCTGCTTCGTTCTGATTTGAAAAAGTCTTTCTATGCTATGATTGAAATCAGCATCTATAGTTGATCCATTGTATCTGTCATCATTTTATTTACGATCAGCCACCGGCCATTGATAGAGTGAAATGAGAGGAATTCATGATAGTAAAAATCATACATCTTCACTTTCACTTCCGCTACTGCAATCGAGTTTATGACAGAAATTTTGAGAATTTCGCCGTGGAAAGGTTGACCAGAGTCCTTTGGGCTTTGGCGGTGCGCCACGACGTCAAGGTATTCCGCGAGTTTTTTGGAATAGGGCTGCCCCTTTACATCACCTAAAAGTAAAGCGCCGGAATAAAATGCCTGTTCCAAAAGTTTCACTTCCCCGGTATAAATCCCCTTGAAATAGCGATCCTCCAGGGTTGCTTTGATCGCTATGCTGTCACTAATTGTATTGTTCATTGCTGTGTCAATTTGTGCTTTGCTATCCGGGAGCAAACCGAAAAGCAAAGCAGTTAATAGAATTGTTGTCATTATTTTAAATTGTGGCCAGCGCCCATACCGCCGTCGACGTTAATGATCGCGCCATTAATGAAATTGCTTTTTGCTACGGTGTAAATCATTTCCGCGACATCCGCTACTTCACCAATCCGGTTGACCAAATGTATACCGGCCATGCTATCACCATTGTCGCCGTGCATTGGCGTTCGGATCACGCCCGGAGCAATCGTGTTGACTCGAATGTTTCGGCTGCCGAATTCAGCCGCTAATTGTATTGTGAGCGCGTGGATTGCACCTTTGCTTGCCACAGGTGCTGCGGCCGGGGCGCCTCCCAGTGCATGGTTTACCAGTGGCGTACCGATGTTGATGACCACGCCGTGTCCTTGTTTTAGCATTTCTGGCAAGACCGCTTGTGTGGTAAAAAATGTTCCTTTCAAGTTGGTGTTTAAAAAAGTATCAAGGTAATTCTCATCCACCTCCAGAAACGGTTTATTCCCAAAAATCCCTGCATTGTTGACCAATACATCCACTTTGCCAAATTGTTTTAACGCCAAATCAACGAGCTGTTCTCCTGTTTCTTTATGCATGATATTGCCGGCAGCCATGGCCAGCTGCGGACCAGCACCTAGCCTGTAAAATGTTTGTTCGAGCTTTTCGCGGGTTGCCGAATTGATGACAACATTGTCACCTCGGTCAAGAAAATATTTGGCTGCTGCTTCACCGATACCCGACGAAGCTCCGGTTATGATAATTGTTTGTTTGTCCATCGTTCTATTTGTTATCGGCAGTGATGCCGTTTTCACGTAATATTGATACTTGCTCACCGGCATAGCCCCAGTCGTCCAATTCTATTTCCTGGATAAGCACATGTGTTAGGTGGGGATCCTTGTTCAAGATCGTTGTGAACAGGTCAGTAATTCCTTTTATTAGCTGTTGCTTTTGTTCACGGGTAATACCCTCTTTGGTTAATTCTATTTTTATAAATGGCATATCTTTACTATTATGCAACAGCGATACTTTCGCTTGCTATGGCGGTTAATGAAATAGTTAGCTCAAATTCGTTGTAGATCAACGTATCCCCAAGATTCTGAAAGAAGTTGCCTGAACGGAATTTCATATCATATTTAGTCCGGTCAATTACAACGCGCGCTTTAGCCACCAGATATTCGTCAAGGACAGTTGCATCAATGTTAAATGTCACATCCCGAGTAATTCCCTTAATTGTCAGATCAGCGATGTAGTTACTGTTATTTGAAGATGATATAATCAGGCTGGCTTCAGGATATTTTTCGGAACTAAAAAAATCGTCAGAAGCCAGATGTCCTGCAAATTGGACATTTGCGGCGGGGTCTGTTATGTCCATTATCTTAATAGATCTGGTGTCTACGACAAATTCACCAGCAATAATTTGCCCATCGTGTACTGTGAGCTGACCGCTTTTAAAATTAATTGTACCATTGTGGCTGCCAGTTACTTTTTTTCCTACCCAATTGATCAGGCTTTCGGTCGTTGAAATGTTGAATTTTTGTGTTTTCATTATGTTGTATTTAATGTGCTAAAAAAATTATACTACAAAGTAACGATGCTGTTTTGAACGGATAACGTGACCTATATCACAATCTGACTCTCAGCCGTATAGTCGGATGATTTGATGAAAGCGACCTGTTCGAGGGAAAACTGTTTGAGTGGAATTAGTGATATATAAAATGACAGCGGCCCTTGTTTACAAAGACCGCTGTAGGACGAGATAATTGTTCTCGCTATCGGATTTTAATAACAATGCTCTTTCTGCTTTTTATTTTTTGAATAAGTCAAGCTGTTCCGTGGTTTCTCTTATCAGTGATCGCATTAGTTCAGATGCATTTCGATGTTTAAGTATCGGTGCGATTTGACCGCTCCATAGAAATAGAAATTCTGGCCGTTGCTGTTCTAGAGCAGCTTTCCGGAGTGAAGACATAATTGAAGTCTGTAATGGAAAGGGGAGGGTTGTTATCTCCTGGTCCGGTAGTTGTTTGGTTATAAGAGAACCAATACCTCGACCAAGTCTACCGGTAAAAGCCCTGGTAAGTGTGGTGTATTTTGCCTCTTCAGAAAAAAGCATATCGCGATGTATAGGAATTGCGCCTGATTCCTCACAGGCCAGAAAAGCAGTTCCGATTTGGACAGCGTCCGCGCCTAAGATGAGAGCCGCGGTTATCCCTTTTGCATCTGCTATTCCACCGGCAGCGATCACTGGGATATTTACTTTTTCGCGGATCAGTTGTAACAGTGTGAATGTACCCATCAGGGACGATTCGGCTTTAGCTAGAAAGGAGGGACGGTGTCCCCCCGCTTCAAATCCGGATGCGATGATAGCGTCTACGCCCGAATTCTCCAAAACAATTGCTTCATCCAACGTTGTTGCAGTTCCTATGGTTATGATCCCTTTGCTTCTACATTCCTCTATTACGTTTACTGGTAAACTACCAAATATAAAACTGAAAACCTTCGGCCGGATATCCAATATCACGTCAAGCTGATTTTCAAAACGAGACTGAAATGCGGCGGGTTTTGTAGGGAAATCAATGTCCAGCGCGTCAAAATAAGATCCGAAGATTTCCTTGGTTCGCTCATATTGCAGATCAAAAATTCCATCGTCGGGCATATCCGTATCAGACACCCATAGATTTAGGTTATAGGGTTTAGCCGTTGCAGATTTTATCTTATTGTTGACATCGACAATTTCCTGTGGGTTCAAGGTATAAGCGCCAAATCCGCCCAGTCCACCCGCGTTGGACACGGCGGCGGCCAATTCGACCGTAGAGAGATTTCCTCCAAAGGGTCCCTGCAAAATTGGATAGTCGATACCCAATAATTGACTGATTTTTGTGTTGTACCACATGTTAGATTGCTTAGATATTTCCAAAATAAACTATTAATCAGGTCAATTCACGGTGATCTAGATCACATTTTTTTGGGCATTATAGAGGCGGCTCAGTGTTTCTCTAGATACGCCTAGATAAGCCGCTATCAAGTGTTTCGGAACTAAGTTATACAATTGGGGGTACATCTGCAGTAACTCTTCATATCGGGTCTTTGCATTATTATTCATGAAGGATAGCAGACGTTTTTGGGAAGCCACGTAGCCACCATTTGTGCGCCAACGAAAAAAATGTTCCATATGATGAATGTCGGCACATAGTTTTTCCCGGTCTTCATTCGATAGGCATAATAGTTCGACATCCGTTATACAGTCCACGTTTACAGTAGCTTTTGACTGCGTATATAAAGCATTATAATCGGACGCCCACCAAGTGGGCATAGCAAATTGTAGGATGTGCATTTTTATATCTTCATTGATATAGAATGTCTTTAAGCAGCCCGTAATTACAAAATATTCATAATTGACCTGATCGCCCTCCCGGATAATTACCTGTCCTTTTTTGAACGACAGCGGTCTAAAATGCTCAAATACATATTCATATTCAGCATCTGTGAGCACAGTATGTTTGGCGATGTGTGCCCGTAGGAGTTCTTTAGCGTCCATAATTGACTTAGCTTAACATTTCGTTCAATTCATATTGTTATAAAATTAAACGATATAGATTTCTATAAATCCAAATTACTAAAAAAAACTCACTTCATTCTTACGAAAGTTTTATGTTTTGCCTGATAATACATATCATTTAAATGCGACGGTGCTGATGAAAGTAGTTATTTTTTTAGAATCGTGAAATAATAAATATTCCACGCATCGGAATTGGCTTCGACAAAATCTAACAGGCCATCATTGTTTAGATCTGCAAGTTCTAGATGATAAGGTTAGGGGAAGCTCTTTATATCTCTTCCTCATACACGAGCTCAGCTTCGAGATGTTCAATAAAAATAGACAGCTCATCGGAGGTAAGCCAGCTTCGATTGGCGCAATGCATCATCCATTCACCATTTATTTCACTTCACCATCAATCAAGCAGCGGAATAGTATACTTTTCATCGCTCCTTCTTCCATTGAATTTCGCCACGCTCAATCATTCCGATATATTTTTCGATATGATCCTTCGTCAGTGGCGTATTATCGTCCAGGTGATATTCAAATTTCTTTGCAAACAGGTCATATTGGATAGATGCTACATAAACATTGTTAACATAAATATGCCAAATACCGCCTTTCTTTACGCTTATACGAACAACATGGCGTTTGCCATTGCTGTAGAATAACTCCGGCGAATCTCGATCAAACCGACGAATAAGAGCATCGATGCAGGCCTCCTTAATGTCGTGTGCCAGTACACCATACACTAACTCCCATTCGCCCTGCGATCGCCTGAATATGTAAAATGACTTTCCGTTTTTGTCATACAAATAGTAATCCCGCATGCCCATACTTTTATCATCAATGGTCATACGGACATATAGCACACGATTTCTACAGTGAACTTCAAGTGGTTTCATAAAACAAAATTACTAATAATATTAGTAATTTATCAAGGTAAATTTTCTGTTTAACATTTTTCTCTTTTTATGCAATTGGATGGCTGAGCTTATAGGCTATGAAATCAACAATAGTTGTTTCAGATAATATGCTTTTTTTTATATGTGAGGCTTATCTGTCACTGAAATCAATACATTACAGATTGGAACTTATGCCGGTGTATAACTATTTGGCTATTATGAAAAAGGGGGTACCCCGAGTAGAAAAGTCTGGAAAAGATATCAATATTTCTTTACTTTTTTGAATATTCATGCTAGTTAGCTCCTTCTAACAATTAGAGCAGAAAGGAGCTATTTAAGATCAAGCTTTCTCATATAGTAAATGTTTTGAAAAATACAGTATCATTCCGATAAATTCGATAACTTAAATCAATGAAAAGAAAGGATGAAATTAAGCAATACACGATCAGGAATATCATCAACTACAGAAAGCTTGACTGGAGTATTTCAGATGATTTTCTGTATCTAACAGATGTACCCGAGATTTTCGAGCCTTTTGAAATGAAACCGCATTATTTCGCCTATGGAATTATCAACTCCGGAAGTATCACGATCGAAGTAGATTACAAGAACTTTCTGATAGATGAGCGTTCATTATTGATTTATCGTCCTGAACAAAATGTAAAGGTTATTAAGATAGAAGCTGGCACAACGGGAATGTTTGTACTGTTTACGAAAAAGTTTATGGATTATCTTTTTGAGAGTTTTTTTTCCATTGCGCCCAATTCTTTTCTGAAAAATAAGTTCGGTTCACAGGTCGTTCTTTCCAATGAAGATCACTCGAAAATGAATACTTTGTTTACACGTACACTGGATTTTTTAATTGCTTCAGAGGCAGACAACGAAAGGTGGATCTATTCCGCTAAAAGTATTCTTTTGGCACTGATCAACGAAAGTGATTTTTTGGTAAACAGGTACATCGAAAACAGAAACAACATTCATCAACCTCGTGAGGAAGAGATAGGATACAACTTCAAAAAACTTGTTTCAAAGCACTACTTAACCTTTAGAAATATTGAATTTTATGCTCAAGAGCTAAATATCACAAGCAATTACCTGCATAAAATTATAAAAAATCAGTTTTATCAGACTCCTGCAGAGATCATCAATATGGCGCTCCTCTCTGAGTGCAAAGTGCGTTTGTCAGATTCCAGCGAGTCAATAAGTCAAATCGCCGATCACCTTCAATTTACCAATCTTCAATCGTTTAGCCGATATTTTAAAAAGCAGACTGGTGAGACGCCCACTTCATTCCGGAAATATCATTTGATAAATCCATAAAATGATAAAGTTTGTCCAACTTCGGGTAAGCAATAGGAGATAATCAATCGCTAATTTTATTTTATAATAAATTCGATTAGTATGGAACGATTAAAAGGAAAAATAGCCATTATTACCGGTGCATCCCAAGGAATGGGCGAGTCACACGCAAGAAAATTTATTGCAGAAGGAGCCAAGGTCATACTTACGGACCTCAATGAAGAGAAGGGAAAAAAGATTGCTGATGAATTAGGTGAAAATGCGTTGTTTGTAAAGCACGATGTTTCGGATGTAGAACAATGGAAAGCTGTCGTTGCGAAAGGTGAAGAAAAGTTTGGACCAATCAATGTTTTGGTCAATAATGCTGGAATTTTAGGTCCAATAAAAACGGTTACCGAAATAACGGAAGAGGAATATCTGAAGGTGATCGAAATCAATCAAAATGCTGTTTTCTATGGAATGAAATATACAATACCATCCATGCAGAAGGCTGGTGTCGGTTCCATCGTGAATATTTCTTCAGTTGCCGGAATTGTCGCAATCCCGGGATATCCAAGCTTGGCATACACGGGTAGTAAATTTGCTGTCAGAGGTCTTACAAAGGCAGCAGCGGTGGAATACGGCAGAGAAAATATCAGAGCCAATTCAGTGCATCCAGGATATATCAAAACCCCCATGATGGTGGAAGCTACTGGCGAAGACGGAAGCGGAGCAGCAGATGTTACGCCTCTGGGCAGAATGGCAGATGCAAGTGAAGTTAGTAACCTGGTCGTGTTTTTAGCATCTGATGAATCATCATTTCTTACGGGTACAGAGCAGGTAATAGACGGCGGGATGAGCATCCAATAGATTTTTTACTACTGAGCCATTAAATTTGTTTTTCAATAGCGTCACTTCAAGGAAAGAGGCGCTATTTATTTTTATGGAATTAAGCGAATTTTAAAATACTTTTTATAGGTAATCCTTGAGCTTGACTTTTGTGAAAATTAACTATTGCATCAAGAATGACTATTTGGTTCGAATCAACTGCGCATCTTACTTCCAATTATTTTTATCTGTGTTTTTTCATTTAGGCTTTTCTCGAAGTTTTAAATATGAAATAGATGATTAAAAAAAATGTGACAAATAAAGATAATCCCCCTAGCAAGAAGACTGTTCCAGAAAGGAAAGTTGGCAAGGACACGTGCCAGCCTTTGATTACTGCGGAAAAGACAAAGAACAACACGGATATTGCTATCGACACTTTCAATGTTTTCTTACTGATCATATAGTGCTAACTAATTTTTGAAATAATTATTTAACGTAAATATAGAATATAAATAGTAGTAATAGATATTAATTGTCATTTCTACACATATGGGTGGTTTTAATAACCATCTTTATATGATGGACGACATGGAAAAATATGAAATCAATTGGATTAACGTTATCTGTCGTATCTGTGCTTGGATTTTAATTCAAAGATTTTGTCCGCCGAAATCTCAAGATCACCCAGTGATTTATAGCAATCTTTTTCTGTAGTGTGGTCATTTAATAATCTGGCAAGTTCAGCCCTAATGATAAAGGCTTCTGCGTGCTGTATACCTTTCTCATCCTGATTTAGGTGTTTTTTAAGAGCATTATCGAGTACCTTGGCTGCGGCCAGGTAGTCTTCCTTAAAATCCTTCAGTTTTAATGCAAGCGCAATTGACTTTCCTAGCTCAGTTGCGTCCTTTTGTTCGGTGGATTCATAATCGGCTTCATCTTTAGGGCCCTGTTGGATGAATATTACGGAATTCCCGGAGGGATCGGTTACAGTGAAACGTGTTCTCGCAGGTTTCATTCTAGAAATCCTAGGCAGATCCTTTGAAGGAATACGTCCAAGATGACGCTTAAGGGCATCGCAAAACTCCTGATAAATTTTCTGAACATCGTTTATGATGATCAGACAACCGTTACCTGGCGTCAAAATCTCTATATTCTTACTATAATGAAAATGCAGATGGGATCCCTCGCGTTCCAGAACCGCATATTTATACGGACGATCCTGTCTAAAAGTAACTTTAAATCCGAGTGTTTCCCAAAAAGTAAGTGTTGCATCAATTGCGACGTATTTCAATATCGGAATCGTAATCCATGAACTGTCTTTCATTGCATTTAGTTTAGGTTTCAAAAATATAAGTATGATATGACTTCTTTCTTTTACATACTTTTTTCACAGTAAAGGACAGATGATTGTTGTTTAAAATATATTGGATAAATTTGATTTATGCAGGAATTTACACACGATAAAAAACTTTATTACAGTCCGGTTGAATTTACCTTTTCGCATATCGGAGGTACCTGGAAGATACCTATACTGCTAAGTCTAGTGCATGGTCCCGTGAGATACGGAGACCTGAAGAGTATGATACCACGCATAACAGATAAGATGCTGCATACCCAGCTTAGAGAGTTGGAACAAAAAAAGATGATCAGTCGGACAGTATTTCGCGAAAAACCTCCGCGGGTAGAATATGCATTAACAGACCGTTCCCGCCATGCATTACCTGTAATTCAGATCCTGAAGGAATATGGCGAATTACTGATTTCACTGGAAGCGCACAATATCTATCGGTAGCGTCTGACAGTAGGAGTTAAAAAGGATATAAATATTGCAAATTTTCGTTTGAAAGCGATCCAGAAAGAATCATTATCGAATTATCTCTCATGTTTCTCTTGTTCAAATGCCTGTAAGGCTTTTGATGCGAAAATAGGTGAATATTGAAGTTGAATACAAATTCGATTTATAATTTCTGCAAATATTCCAGATCCATACATTTCCTTTACGGGATTGTTTTCATAAGCTTTTACCCATATTTTGACTTTTTCACCTTTAAGGATACTTATGACCTTTTGGGCGTCATCTTTCGTTTTTATTTGCGGAAGCGAGGCTAGTTCGCGCCATCTATCATCACTAAAACAGGTGTAGAAAAACCAATTGTCTGTAACGACACCTTTATCCATAATACTATCTGCAACATGGCGCTCTATTCGGCTAGTTACGTGAGCCATTTCTATTTGGTTTTTTGTAATTCCGCGAAACACCGTAATAGAAAATCTGTTGGTAGGAAAAGGAGCTGTAGTCATAGGGATGCTGTCGAGGGACTCTGTCATTACCAACCAACTGTCACCTTGCACACGTTCTCGGATAATTCTGTTTGTTTTTTCAACCTCCCAATCTTTAGCGTTTAGGTCCAACGGCTGTTTAAATTCAAATAAGCTGCCATGGAGTTTCAGCAGGAGACTATCTTTTATAAGTATGCGCCCTATCTCTCCATCGGATATTATAAATGAATATGCGCGGTCCAAAACAACTTTCTTATGCTGTGCAAACGCAGAAGTAGCAAAGATCGTATTTAGAAGTAAAGATGTAATAACAACTCTATTAAGCATTTTTTTATGGTATAAATTTAGTTAAAACTTTGGTGTAGTACAGTTCACTTAGCTGCATCTCTCCACACTTAATTTACAATACCAAATCTGTTGTTTTTGAAATCTAATATGATTATTTCGTTGAAAAAATATGCATTTCCGATAAGTCCATCAATATTTTCAGCTGTATTAAATTCCATTAATCGCTTATTTTCACTATACCATGCATAATTTTTCTCTAATTTTTTATCCCCTAGGTATATATTTTTGGCTGTCATTTTGCCATAGAAGTTTATATTCTCTCCCCATGAGGATGTAATCAGTGTATCTGCTTTTGTATTTTCCTGAACTATTTCTGTCCACAGTTTTTTATTGGTATTAATTGGGAAAAGGCTGGCTCCTGTGTCAAACAAAAACCAATGCGTTTCCTGATTAATTTTTAAAGGAACATGTAACCTTCCTCTTTTAGATTGAGCTTGAACAAAAGTTGTCCTTGACTTCCAATGGCCTTTAAGTGTATCTAACACACACATTTTTTTGCTAGGAAAATCAATGATTAGTATTTTATCGACGAAAGCATCTGCTCCCAAAGAACCTATATGTTTGGGAGTTTTTGTAAAAAGCGAATCCTTTGGAATAGCTTTCCCATAGTTCTCCATATAAGTAATTTTTTCTATTTTGAAATTGCCGGCTAACATATCAATACCCTTTGTTGCATGGTAAGAAATCTTGTCATTCGACGATAATTTTGTAGAATCTATAAGCATATTCTTTATTTCACTTTCAGAAAAATAAGAATTTAAAATGTTTCCATAGAGAACAGAAGTATTAGCTCCCAAGTCAAATTGCAATTCAAAGTTTGCATTCAGGCCATTTATTTTTATAGGAACAAGCATTGCAAACTTTGGAAAATATTTATTGGACAGTGTGGCAGATTCCCAAGTGAATTTAATCCAATTATCATTATTGGCCTTACCAATAGTCTTTTGTTTTGTATTAATACAACTTATAAAGATAGTCAATATGCAAATTACAATTACTGCTCGTTTTATATTCATTATATTTTCTTTTAAGCAAATATACAACATTTGAAGATAGAGCGACTGGAAACAAATAATTGCTGTTGTCGCTCTGCTGCTTCCGGTATTTGATCAATCTACAAGCTTGATGATAGCCACTACATTGCAGTTAGAGGTGATGTTATCGAAGCTAATACGAAAAAACGAATTTGATGTAAGCTATTTAAGGGTACATCTTTTTATTCTGGATAATTTCATTTGATCAATAAAGCAATTAATTATGCAAACATTGATAGGGTCCTATGTGTATTGAATTAAAGCTAAATCACTATTGTCGCCAGGATCGTGTCAAGAAGCAGTGTTGTATTGGACTGAAATCAGATGTTTCCTTTGAAAAACTATGTGGTGTGCTGTAGACCGATAGCTTTTTCATCGCGTTATAAAAATGAATATTCTCAGCAAACAAAAGATAGAAATCATGGCCCTAATTGGGAAGTTGGGGGACGAAATAGGAGGGCAGAAAGGTCCTATTGGTAGAGATAGATTGAAAAATGAAAAATCATATTCTAATGACTAGAAAGGAACTGTTAATTAGAGAAAATAGGGGCAGGCGCGAAAGAGGGAAATATGCAGAAGCTCTTTCTATAATTTTAAATAGAACTATATCCGACTCGGATTTTGTCGATTTGACCGCCTCAGATGAGGTATGTAAATCTTTTTTTGATACCTATAAAATGAAGAGCAATGAATCAAAGAAAGTTTACCCAAAAGACCATGTTGAGGATTTAAAAAGGGCGTTAATATCAAATGAAGTTAACTTTAGAGATATTGAACTATACTTGATAAGTAAACAAACTAATTATTGTGGTTGTGTGAAGATCTCATTTTCTGAAATAATAGATTGCTTTAGTGAATTGATAGAATTAGACAAAGATTCATTGTTTCTTTGCTCCAAAGACAGTGATTATGGTTTGGGCATTGATTCTTACGAAGAATATGACGGTGGATTTATTGGCTATTATTATGAATTAGTTATTTGGAAATCTGAGTAGATTATGATACATATGAGGGTAACCTTCTTGAGGTGTTGAGAGAATATTAATTGGATAGACGATTTTTGAAAACTTTTGAAAGTAAAGGTACCGTGGAAATTGTTACCAAAGATAGACGTCTGATAGAACGTTTTTTTGACAATCTAAAATATGTAGGCCATCACAAATGATAGAACTTATTCGATTATAAAAAGAAAAAGCAATAAAATATGTAGGTAGGTAATTAATCAAAATAATTGACCCATTTAATAGACAACAATGTATCACCTAGGTCAATAGACTCCATTAACCTAGGTGACGATCTTGAAAAAAGAAGGCAATTCTCCATTTTAGGATCTGGTGCTGCATTTCCAAGGGATAACCTACTCTATTTTAAATAGTTTTATAAAAGTGAATAAATTATTCTGATGACAGGGTACGGGGCATAGTCTTTATTTTTGGAATTTTCGGAACTCAGTTACTTTCAATGTATTCTATTGCATTCCTGATCCACACATCTTCGCCATCTTTCACATCCTCTACTGTTTGTTTGACAGGAATGTCTATCGTTACACCTACTCGTTGATTAGGTTTCCAATTTGGGTAAAATGCGCCAGCCATCGTATATACAAATCTTATTCCCCGTGGCAAAAAGAGATATCCAATATGTCCGTTGGCACCCGCAGATTGGGTGCCGATAATTGCACTCCTTGGAGCGGCACGATAGGCAATGGCCGATAATTCTCCCAGACTCTGGGTGGTTTCACTCACCAAAATAGCAATTTTTCCTTTGAAATAATCCCTGTTTTTTGTCAGGCCTACATCGCCCCGTATATCCAGAAAAAAGTTGCCCGGATATTTTTTAGCATTCATAGAAAACCACATATACTCCGTAGGTTCCGGGTAAAGATATTTTTCTAATATATCTTTCGTATAGCCCAGTGGGTAATTACGTAAATCAAGGATTAGCCCTTTCGCATCCCGTTTATTTTTTAGCATTTTTTCCATTGCTTCTGCTCCAATCTCACCTAAGTTCATATAAAGGATATCTTTTTTCTTTAAGCTATACTCCTGAGGTTTTTTAATTTCAATGTGCTCATTTCTTGTAAAGGTCTGTGTCGGAACCTGCTCGTTATGTTCTTTACCATTATATTTAAAAGACACTTTTATCTTGTCCTCCGGTGTAAGAAAAAGTTTGTGTGTCACATTCCGGATAAGCGCTTTTTCATTGGATGCGGGTATTATTGGACGATAGACCTCAATAATCTCTGATACGGGTTTATCATTAACGGCTAGAATTTCAGCACCCCGATCTATCTCTATCAGTCTGGTAGAGGACACGGCGAGTTTTCCGTCATGCGTTTGAGTCAATGACATGGGAAGCCCTCGCATAGGAGGTACTGGTTTGCCCGAAATGATTTCACCGTGCGAATCATTAATTTCAGCAGCAAGTTCTTTTATTGAACGGTCGAGTACACCTTCTGATGGTGTCACCACAAATTCGGGCAGATATTTTGCTAATAGTGAGCTCCATTTATTGTCAGTGTAGCTGGTATAGGGAAAACAATATTCAATAGCATTCCAAAGACGATATAGCGTAAGGATACGATAACCCTGATCTTGCCAGCTGATTGTGTTATAAGGCTTATCTCTGGTAAACTCTACTTCCTCTTTCCAGGCTAAGGGTACCATATAGTAGTTAAAAACACTATTTCGTTTCGCATTCTTTATTTTTACAAGTTTGGCAGATAGCTCCTTGTCAAAAAGTTTTGGATCTTCTAGCCAATTGAGCGATGCAAAACGATGATATTGAGTAGAGTCTTTTATTGAATAGTTCTCAGTCTCTATAATATTACCATATTTATCGATCCACTTGCCAAGAAGCCGATTTCTTTCTTCTCTGTTTTTTGCATTTGCTATTGCCGGCAATACTCTAAACAGTTCAAAGTCCCAGTTATATTTTCCAACCACTACCTGCGGATGAAAATATTTTAGAAAGCCCCAGACTTTGCCCAATATTTCTAAATTTTCTAGCAGCTGAGGGGTAGGGGAACTGCCTAAAGCAATATTAGACGATTCTATAAAATCAAAATCTTTATCTGCTTCTGCTGTTGGATTTTGCAAAATGTCGAACGACTGTCCGTCTACTTCCACCTGACACTCACTTATCCACAATTTGATATTTCCAGAACTGATGATATGAAAATAAAAATGTTCGGTCCGATCTAGCGGCATTTCTATCGAAAAGCTATTCCATTCTTTATCACCGTTACATCCTACAGTAGTTTTCTCGGTCATAATAGCACGTGAAAATGTGTTTAAATTAATCGAAAAAGAGACCTGTGCATCTTGTGCTTGCTCATATTTGTATTTACCATGAAAAACGATATTTTTCCCGACTATATCTCTGTTAGAAAAATGAAAGAACGCATCAATATCCTTTTCCTTAGTAGAAGAAATCAATAATGAGGGTTGATGGTTATCATATCGTGTTTTCTCATCGACAATAACCCGTGGGCTATTACTATACCATCCCATTTTTGGTGGATTGGGTGACATGTTATCGGATGAAATTATTGTAGCATTATCGAAGGAAAGAAACCCCTTTTTAGTTAGATTTGATTGTGCAAATAAAAATAGGGATGTAAATAAAAGTAATGAAAAGCAAAAGAAATGTTTTTTCATAAAACTTGATTAGAACCAATGATAAATTTAGATTTATAGGCATTTCGCCTTTACCAATATAGCTATTTAAATTGAGATTGTCTTATAAGGTATATAAGTTATAGAAATTTTGAGGTTTTGATCCATCAGCAGTGTCTTGATTATAAGCACGACGTATAGAAAAATAAGTTATGCAAAAATAAGCTGAAGCCAAGATAAAAAAGAGTGCGGTTAATGAAAACACTAGGATGGATTTTTAAAGACCTGCTTGACATCAGTTATTTAGGGCTTTACTACTAATTTTGATTGATAAGTTGCCATGACCTTGCTTATCTCATTCGTCAGTACCGCTAATATGCTACGGGAGCACTCTACAATTAATGATACCCCCTCCATGGGCGACTCTTATTTAATTTGTAAAACAAACCTATTATGAAAAGCATAACTCCGAACCATATAAATATATAACTGAATATATCTTCAAATCGAATGCTAATGAAAAATGGTGTTTTTTGATAATCTATAAATTCCACAACATCATTAATGCCAGTCTCTTTTATACCCGAATTTTCGCTGTAGTATATTTCAATTTTATCACCTACATGTAGATCATCTATATCTTGCTCGCTTAAAACACTATTGGGTTTGTAAAGCTCAAAAACATAGGGATAGCTGTCTATTTTAAGATATCTGTATTTGCCACGGAATCTCTTAGGAAGTTCTTTATACTCTTTTGATAGATAAGTTATTGTTCCTGGATTCTTGATGTAATCAGACCGTTCTCTATTGCTTTTATACAAAAGGATCAGACCACCAATGACAAACAATGAGGAAGTAATTGTTGTTTTGAAAAAATTCATTGCAGTATTTAGCTCATCTGAGCGTCTCTTTAGTAGATTACTATTTGGCTTGTTCCGGCTGTTCTTATAAAGCTAAGTTAGGTAAAATCATGACGATTCAAAATTTATTTTCATCTATTGCTTTCTATATATGAATATAATTGTTAAGTGCTTTGATTTATAGGTTTCGGTATCCCCCGGATACAGCTTAGATAGATTTTGTTTTCCTCAGATAGCCTCAGTAGCAGCTATACTTTTGCGATATACATAAAAACACAAGAGTATGGCAAATCAATGTATATATTTGAGTACTAAAAAGTTTTAACGATGATAAAATCAATGAGACAACAAATTATTACCATTGGAATTATATTAATAATAATTTTAAGTTTTTTTGGCTGCTCTGAACGTATTCAGCAAAACAATAGTAAGCCATCAATCCAGATCCCATTAACCGAACACATTATTGATACGACTTCAGATGAAATGTTATTAGAAGTCGTTTATGATAATCTCTTTCGTAAGCTATCGGCAGCATATGATAAAGAATATGAAATCGTCATGTCTTGGAACAAATCAAGACAAGCAATTTATATGATCGTCCAATTAGAAGCAGAAGTAAATAATGGAGGCTATAATCAATTTTATTTCAATTCAAGCGGTCAATTTGCTGAAGCGCTACCAGAAGCGTTGAAATTAGTCGGCGCAACTAAATTTGCCGATCTGACCGAGCGAGCAAACAGCACGTTTGAAAAAGAGAAATCGAAAATAACTGAAGATCAGGATGGCACGATAGAAGGTTTTGGTAAATCCTATGAGAACAATCCGTTGAACAAATTTGACGATGAATTCTATAAACTTAATGACACGAAAAACTTGCAAAAAATTCAGGTTGACTATATCCGAAAGAACAAGAAAGAGTTTACTGATTAAATCCTAACTTAGCCCTATGTTGTACAATCACTTTGAACAAGTCACCAAAAGCTCTTTTCGGGAGCAGGTCGAATCGGGCTATGTCGACTTTGTGCTGCAGCGCCTTGAGTGGACTGATGGAAAGCCCCATTATGAAGCTTTCGGCTGGGAGGGACTGCCGCCATTGGGTACTGATACCGTCCAGGCGTTTTTTTAATGAAGTAGAATTATGGCTAGTTTAACAAAATATGTTTCGAATGACCATCCAGAATTTGCCGTATTAATCGAAGATGATGATAAGGTATGTTATGCATACTTATTGAAGGAGAAAAGAATCGTTGGAGATATATGGTTATATAATAGTGCTCCAACTCCGACTAAACCTGAATGGTATAGCAAGGTAAATCTACCGTTTTTAAATCCGGCGGAATTTGTCAGCGAAAATCTCGAACCATTTAACGGGAGTTCACCTGTAGAAGTAGCTTGGGATTTTGGCGAACAAACAATAGCGAAAATATTTCTAGCATCCAGGTTGATTGCAAAACTAACCGAGGGATCTTGCCCGGGCTGGTCGAGTCTTGTGATTAAAGATGGGCCATTGGCGCAGAAGATGGAACACGTTTAAATAGCGCCTTCTATGATAATGAATAAATTTAATGAGATCGTTGAGAACTATTTTAAACGCAGTATTGACTCCTATCATAGTTGTATCCAAAACAAGGAAAATCGATATTTATTTCGTGAAATAGGTTTGTCCCACCGTGATGTCCAACCTGAAAAAGACGCGATAAAGATTTTGTATAATGATTCGCGCAGTGCATATTATGTTATTGAAGTCAGGCTGAATTTGTGGTCCAAACAATCGAATGTAGGCCATTATATTTTGATCCTAGATGAAGAAAATCAGGTATTGGATGATTATCTAGTTTTCATTTAAGAAGAGTAACAAATTGAATAATTACGATCGAACGAGCGAGTTTATCGTATTAAATATTCATCCACAATAGGCAGGTCAGCTTCTGCCCGGTCGTAGTCAAGCAGTTGATCTATCGTTACCCATATTGCCTGTGCATGCTCGAGCGCCTTTACTTCACCAGCTCGTAGGCTGCAAACAAAAGGGTAGAGCTGTAGCGAGAAGTCAGCATAGTGATGCTCGACCATTGTAAGCGCTTTGCGTATGGTGATATCAATATTGACCTCCTCTTTGATCTCTCTGTATAGGCAGTCTTCTTTAGATTCTCCGGTTTCGATCTTCCCACCCGGGAATTCCCATTTCAACGGAAGTTTCATCGAAGCCGATCGTTGGCAGATCAGTATTTTGTTAGCGTGCTCTATTATCGCACAGGTTACTTGCAGCATACTGAGTTAAAAGTAATAATTTTCGACTAATGGATAGTTAAAGGTTGTTATATCCGGGCAACTATAGAACATCCAGATAACTATGTTTCAATCGTTGAGAATAAGAGATGCTGTATCGATGGAGGATTTTCACCATCAGCCTCGAAAATATTGACCTTTGTTAGCAGTAGCGCTTCATCTCTAATAATCTGATGCTCCGGGAAAACAACTTTTACTTTCTTTTCCAGTTTTTCAAATACCTCAGAATCGACATCGCTCACGGGATTAAAAGATACTCATGATCTTTTGGGTGTCATCTTTCGTTTTTATTTGCGGAAGCGAGGCTAGTTCGCGCCATCTATCATCACTAAAACAGGTATATTTATCTTTAGACTCGCTCGCTTTATATACTATTTGTTTGATAGACTCAAAAAGACCTTCCGAGCCTGATTTCATCTTGATCGCATCAAATATGCATATATTAAATTCAGGATATTTTGCAAACTCGTTCAGAATGTGTTTTTTCCTTTCTGTTCGTTCCTTAAGATTGATGATATAAGTCTTGTGATTCATTTAATCATATATTAATTAATCGATATTAGTTTATATTTTCAACACAGGAAGCCACAAAAATTATCCTGATTAAATTATCTAGCTATAAATCCTTTTAAATACAACTAGTAAGGCAAAGTTTTAAATATGACTCATTTTAAAAGACCGTTAATGATCTCTTTTACTGCGGTATTTCCTGGGAAGGCTGAAAATTTATTAATGAGTACACCTTGTTTATTATATAACAGATAGGAAGGAATATACTTAAAATCAAAATATTTCATCATGTAATTCCATTGCGTGTCTGTCAGATAATAATGCTCGTTACCTATTCCAATTATTTTTTTCTCCCATAGCTTTTTTGGTGAAGATCCATTTGTGAGATACACAAACACGACATCCTTATCTCGGAAATCGCCCTTTACGCCCCTAAATTGTTTGATTGCCTCCAGGCATGGAGCACACCATGTCGCCCAAAGGTCAATAAATACAACCTTGCCCTTGTATTTAGCAACAATGGCTTCCATGACCTTGTTTTCTGGAGTAGACTGGATATCATTTACGACAACAGGTGATTTTACTTTGGCCAGTTCTTCAATCTGTTGGTTTTTCCGAAATAGTATTTTTGCTATTTCTCCATCTTTCCAATAATGGGTTATATTCTCTTTTTGTTTTTCGCTTAGCGGCTTCATCTGTTCGTTGAGCTGCCGACCAAATGCATTGGCTGCTAAAATATCATAATATGGCCCTTCATCGAATCCGACTAAATCCGCTAAAATAGCTTTTACGCTTGCCAACCAGGAAGGGATGTCGCTTTCTCCGATCGCTGGAATTCCCAAAATCTCATTTTGAAGAATTTGATTTTGAAATTCAGCGAATGTGAACGTATGCAGGTATTGTGGATCATTGAGATTGAAGTCTTTCAAAAAACGAAAATATGATCGACCAACCGTCTGGACTTTAGGAATATTGACCGTGTCATGAGTTGCGTTACGATAGTTGCGCTTCATCTCTCTTTCGTAATCAAAGACTTGTCCCGTATATAGGAATAAACGAAAATCTTTAGCTATAAGCTCTTTAAACTCTTTGGAGAACAATTTATCCTTATCGACGAATTGTGCTAATCTTTCTGATACAGTTCTTCTAGCACGATCCAGAAATTCATCTGTGCTTTTATCATAAAGTCGTGGATATACCCAACCCGGTGTATCTGGTCTATAAGAAATCATTTTGTTTAACACCGCCATGCTCTGCTCCATATCATATTGATTCATGGCAGGCGTGATAGCTACATTTTTGATATTAAGATCTGAATCATAAGTAATATCAATGTGAGTAGGGCTGTTTTCTGTCGATTTGATTATAAGGGACTTATAGGGGTTGACACTCGTGTATAAATCGACTAAAGAAGTCTCGGTTTCCATATCAAAGTCCAGTGAGAATTTGCCTGATGGGTCAGCAAGAGTTTCATATCTAACATTTTCTCCTGAAATAGGATAGCGAACAGTAATCGTTACCATAATGCTATCTTTATTTTGACCATCAAGAGTGATGATTCTTCCTGTTATTTTGGAAGTACCAGCGACTACGGTTGTTGTGCCTGTATTCTTCTCAGTTGCCAGGTTACATGACAAAAAGAACAAAAGACTGCATACAAAAAGAAATTTTATTTTAATCATTTTTCATCTTGATTTAAGCTCTGAAGTATCTAAATTTAAATCTCGACAAAATTTAAAAAATCCTGCCGAGATAAAGTGATTAGACAAATATGGTGTCTGTACAGTACAATGGACTACCCATACGGTACCGACAAGTTCCTGTATAAGACATTCCTTGATAGCTCCACGAGCAAGCTGCAAACTCTTGCTTACCTAAGCAGGCGGCGATCTTAGGGTCAGGGGTACTTGGACCAGATCCAGTTCCTTGCATACATTTGCCATATGGAGCAGAAAAGTAGTACCCTGGTTTACATTGGTATCCTGTAAGTACATTATATACTTCATTTTCTCCACAATTTCCACTTCCATCAACACCGCCCATAATTTGTTTTAGCTCATCTCTGGTCAGGATCTCATCCTTCGCGATACTCTTCAACCTAATTTTCTTCATAGCTATTTAAAATTTAAAATATTTAATTTGCTATTCACATTGTCCCGAATAGTTTGGGAAATAATCTTTGCTTCCTCTCTATTAATTTGCCCAAGATCGCTTCGAACCTGCTCGGACATTTTTTATGTCTAGAAAAAAATCTCTAAATCTGCAATACGGTAACTTTCGGGAAGCTCATTTCCGTTTACAAAGATTGTCGGGGTAGCCCGTATCTTCATCGCATTACACCAGTCCCGCATAGCTGCTATTTTGTCTTGCTGTTCCTTTAATTCTCCATTAATTGGGTATTTAGCAGCAAATGTTTCGTAGTGCTTAGTCTCTGTGAGGTACCATTCGTCCAGTGCCTGATGTACTTTCTTCTCTCCATATTTTTGCTGTATGGCTAATAAATGCGAAACTGGAGCTGTTCGAATATCATCCTCTTCTCCGGTCGCGGTGAATATAATACGTACTTTGACATCCAAATTTGCTTTTACGATTTGTTCTAGTACCGGATGTGCTTTTGAACAAGGACCACAATAAGTATTACATACCTTTACGATTTCGTTTGTAGCACTCGGATTGCCTAGTACAATACCCAGGTTGTCAACGGGGTAAATAATCTTCTCAGATTTGTTTGATAAGTATTTGAATATATCAGGATTATAGTGTAGTCGTTTCCACTTTCGTTCGTAGTTCTTGCCATCTCTTGCTTTTTTCAATATTTGAAGCAGGTTGTAGGTAGTTGAAAGAGAGATAATACCTATTGTAGTGGTTACCAAAATCGGATAAGCGCTAATTGCGTCTAGACTTTCCGGATGTAATACTAAAAATCCGGATCCAAGCAAACTGTTTATCAACAATACACACTGAACACCCAGACACAACGTACACCACCGCTTTACAACTTTCCATTGATAATACAACGAAAAAAAGATATAAGGAACGACTAATAGTGATGATAGGATGCTGACCAGCAAAAATGAAGGTTGATTGGCAAAGAATATTTGAGTCAGAAATAATGTCGTCATATAAGAAAAGCCCCAAATCGACCAGCTAATCCCTAAAAAGCTTGACTGAGCAGAGGATAAAACTGCATCACAATTTACCTTTTTACCTTGTCCTCCACATACTTCTTTTAAAAAAGGATTGTGCGCGTCTACTTCATGCCAGACAAGCAATGTCGAAATTCCTAAACCTAGAAAGGAAGTCAGCAGAAGACTTAAACCCAGCCAACTGTAGGCTCCATAGTAATTCGTCTGGATATAGATACCTGCAATCAGCGCACTACATATCACTAGAAAAATTGGCATGTATTGGAGCAGCTTTTGACGACATTGTTGCTGCTTGTTTTGGGTATAGTTTACTTCGTTTTTCTTGTTTGAAGCATCAGTGAGCAAAATAATCCCTTTATCTATATTTTCAAAGTCTTTCAAAGAGCATGACGTGATGGTATTGGTAATAGGGGAAAGGTAACTTATGGCACCGGTATTCTCATCAACATTAGTCACTACTGTAAAACTTGTCGTAGACCAATCTGATTGCTGTATAGTACATACAAAAGGGATTTCGAAATCAGACAATTCATAATTTCCCTTTCTGATAGCTGCACTCTCAATCCCATATCTCGATAAGCAATCGATTAAAGCCAACATAGACGGGTATTCTAAATGGTTATTAATAAGTCTCGATACAGCCAGAGACGTGCTTTTCACTCCAAAATGATTTAGAAGAGACTGACAAGTCAAAATCAAATTATCATTATTAATCCTACTTTGTAATTTATTGCTCCAAATCGACATAATTACTCGCAATTGTAAGTTTAATTATATGGCTTTTGTTTTCAGGTTAAATACAATATGGTTTTTTATTTTGTGTAGTTAATTTTAAAGATATAAATATGTTTTCATGAAACGATGCAATCATTCGAATAAAAATTTAAATGACATTTAAATGGCATTAATGTGGGTGTGGAAGCTTTTTGAGAAATAATATGTTAGATAATTAAATAAAATGAATTGTCTAAATTGGTTGTAATGTCAAGAGGATTTCTTTAATTGTGTGTTATAACTGACTGGTAATTATTCTAATATCGCTATTTTATGAAAATAAAATTTAGCAAATTTGGTCTATACATCTAACAACGGTATTGCTCCGGTAATACTTCAATAACTTAAATTGTTAGTTGTGTTAATTTTCTTTGAAATGGCGTTTAATACACCGAATTTTAATGTTTAATAAAATATTTTAGATTAAAATGTTTTACTATAAAAATAAATCCGGAAGTCTCTTTATGGATAGTAAGTGTTAAATTACCATGATATGCGATTTTATTGTTTTGCCCCCCCAAAGGTTGCCTAAATTTAGTAAGTCAATAATACTCTTATACGCAGGATTATGGGAGGTAATATACGCTTTATAGCCATAAATTTGAAATATTATTGGTAAGTGCGTGTTGTTAAAATTTGTGAGGGATACATTAACTTGCTTTTACTTACATTAATAAAATCTACTCCTTTTAAATGATGTGCATCATTGGAAAGTCCATAACAGGCTTCCACTGAATTTCGCCTCGCACGATCATTCCGATATGATCCTTCGTCAGTGGCGTATATCGTCCAGGTGATATTCAAATTTCTTTGCAAACAGGTCATATCAACAGAAGGTTTCGAATTTTGTCAATACCAAGGGGGAGCGCAGGGCCAGGAACTCAGGAAATTTATAGATCGGACTGGAATGCAGTCAAAGATGTTATTGATGGCAAAAAACCATTAAGTTCTTTAAGCACGGATTGTCCAGGCTAATAATTATATTTAAATATGAAAGCATTAAAAGTTTTTTATGCGCTGTCGTTTATGTTATGCTTAATACAGCTAATAATCTGGCTTTTTAGCCCTTTCATCGGGGTTGGCTCAATATATAACATGGTTAAAGATTACGGATTTTATACAGATTCACCCAGTGAAAGGATTGTTGCGCTATCTGGCGACTGGGGAATGTCTGTAGGAACATTTAAGATCGTAAATCAGATAATAGCAATTATCTATTTTTTTTCCTTAATCCTAGCAGTATTATCAATTTTGTTCTTGAAGAAAATCAACAAACGATTAATTTATATAGGTGTTTCTTTCTTATTTGTAGTGAGCGCATGTATATTATTTATCCTCTGGATGCAAAAGTCCTAGCAAGAAAACTAAAGTCCTTCCCAAAAGAATTTCTAAATACATTTTGGGAGGGCATTTTTCAGCATATATATGTAAAGACAAGCTACATATAGCTTGCGGTTAGGTAGACCAACTCACTAGCCCAATTGCTTTCCTCTGCCGGTTAGGGGGAAGCTCTTTTTATTTATATCTCTTCCTCATACACGAGCTCAGCTTCGAAATGCTCAATAAAAATAGTGAGCTCATCGGAGGTAAGCCAGCTTTGATTGGTGCAATGCATAATCCATTCATCATTTATTTCACTTCTCCATCAATCAAGCAGCGGAATAGTATACTTTTCATCGCTCTTTCTTCCACTGAATTTCGCCTCGCTCAATCATTCCGATATATTTTTCGATATGATCCTTCGTCAGTGGCGTATTATCGTCCAGGTGATATTCAAATTTCTTTGCAAACAGGTCATATTGGATAGATGCTACATAAACATTGTTGACATAAATGTGCCAAATACCGCCTTTCTTAACGCTAATACGGACAACATTGCGTTTGCCATTGCTGTAGAATAACTCCGGCGAATCTTGATCAAACCGACGAATAAGAGCATCGATGCAGGCCTCCTTAATGTCGTGTGCCAGTACACCGTATGCTAATTCCCATTCTCCCTGCGATCGCCTGAATATGTAGAATGACTTTCCGTTTTTGTCATATAAATAGTAATCCCGCATGCCCATACTCTTATCATCAATAGTCATACGGACATATAGCACACGATTTCTGCAGTGAACTTCAAGTGGTTTCATAAAACAAAGTTACTAATAATATTAGTAATTTGTCGAGATAAATTTTCGATTTAACATTTTCCTCCTTTTTAGGCAATTGGATGACTGGGCTATAAGTTATGAAATGATCAATGGCTATTTCAGATGACATGCTTGTTTTTTATATAAAAAAGCACCACTCGTTGGTTTACGATTATCGAAAACTAATGAATTGGCCAAATTGCTTCCCTTTGCCGATAAAAGTGAAACAGTTGATATATCGTTAACACATCCTTCTTTTCCTCAGGCAGTATTTTTAACAGCCATGTTTTTGTCTAGAAAAAAATAAAGGATGCACTGCACAACTAATGTTAGTATGATAAACAAAACCATCAACGGGATTTTAAAATAATCTCCGGGGATGGAGGGGTTAGACAATATATATCCTCCCGTAATTACGATTGCACCGATTAAACTGATTACGAATAGAACAGCCCAGCCTTTGAGAAAAAGCGCTGTCGGTGTTTGTTTTTTATTTACTATAAAGATTTTCTTGATGAAGTAAACAGGGATTAGACAAAAGCAAAGAAATAAAGTACAATGGAGTAGGAGATCCCCACAAATTAATTTCATGTATTCCTCAAACGAATAAGAGGTACCATAAAAGACGTAGTTTCCCGAAATGATGTTGTCTATATATCCAATATTGATCAGCAAGGGAAACACGATATAGGCTAGGAGCAAATTAACTACAATAACTCTCATAAGTTTAAAATTCTTTATTTACAATCTGTTGAAAGATATGATAAAGGTAACTGTCCATCAATAACTTTTTTAATAACATCCCAATTTGGTCTTTCTACAATAGGTGCATCGACAACAGCAATACCGTTGCTTCCATTTACAAACGTAGATATTTTATCTTGGAAAGATTTCCATAATGCATCAGCTTTAGCGGCTATTATTCAATTGTTTTTGCATAAGCGATATACTCGTTTACAATAGGCAGGTCAGCTTCTGCCCAATCGTAGTCAAGCAATTGATCTATCGCTACCCATATTGCCTGGGCATGCTCCAGCGCTTTTACTTCTCCAGATTGTAGGCTGCATACAAAAGGGTAGAGCTGCAGCGAAAAGTCGGCGTAGTGATGCTCGACCATCGTGAGCACTTTGCGTATGGTGATATCAATATTGAGTTCCTCCTCGATCTCCCTGCGTAGGCAGTCTTCTTTAGATTCTCCGGTTTCGATCTTTCCTCCCGGAAATTCCCATTTCAATGGAAGCTTCATCGAAGCCGATCTTTGGCAGATCAGTATTTTATTAGCGTGTTCTATTATCGCACAGGTTACTTGCAGCATACGGGGTTAAAGGTAATGATTTTTCATCTTAGCTTTTTTCGATAGAAGATATGATTAACTTCTTCGTTACCTTTAGTAGATAGAGACAGTTTTATGTTAAGTTTTTATTATGGGATGTTTAAAAAATTAATATAGAATCTATTTATTTAAAAATTCATTACACAAAAGTGTAGATTTCAATATGTTATTTCATTAAGAGAAAATAATGTTTAAGTTTGTGAATCAAGTTTCGGATAGGAATTGGAGATTTTAGTATGTTCTTCTAAAATATTTCTTTCTTTTCAATAGAATGCTTGAAAGAATAAAATGTATTCAAATAAATGCAAGCTTACTTGCTTGTTTTTTAATTTTTAAATTGATGGTAAAGTTCATATCAAATAAGGTTGTTGTAAATACCAGTATTGCCGCGGCATGTTTTATAGTTTTAGGATCAACGTCTTGCAGTAAAAGTCCGATGCCAGTTGAGCCACCCCTAGTCGACAGTACAGATAAGAAGATAGATTATAGTGCTTATGATTTCGAAAGAATGGCAGCACTTAGTAATCGTTGGATATCCGATACATTATGGAATGAAAAAAAGAATCAAATTATTGGATTCAGACTTAAAAAGGCAGCAGATTATGAGTTTTCGTACGATTCTGAAAATTACTTAAAAGAACCTTATTTTAACGCTTTCGTCTCCTTGAACAATTTTCCTGAGTTTAATTTGACTCAATATCAATCGCAGTCTGCTTCTTATATTCCTTACGTGCGATTTAACAGTTATAATTCTAATCCAGTAGCATATCAAAAAATCACGGACAGACAGGATCTGGACGAATTTATAAAGAATAAGTTCGTTGACAAGGGGCCAATAAATTACTATGGTCATCAAGATTATATTTATCATTTTAGAGATTTTGATAATTTGCGTCTTATTTTTACAGGAGACGTCGATGTAAAATCAAAGTTCGCCATTCCTGATTCTCGGTATGATAAAATGGAAAATACGGGATGGCTATACTACAGCTATAAACCGACATTTAATATGAAATCACATGCAGAAGAAAAAGATTTCAAGAAACTTTTTCCTGCTGCGAATTTAACTGGAGGCAACATTGTTAGGGTAGCAGAAATAGAATATGGAAAAAGTGCTTATATGGTCTTGGACGGCCCTGAAAAAATTAAATCTATTATTTCTAAACTATCTGTAGACCCGCAAAATTTAAGTTCTGACGAAAAGAATCTTTTAAACAAACAACAAGCTTATTTTTACCTTATCGGCTATAAATCTTCAGATCTAGATTTAATACGGAGCGCGCAGAGCACTGTAGAAAAGATAGATGCGTATTTAACCTTGGCTATCCGCTCTCCGGAAACAAAGACCTATGAATATCCCCATATAGGAGTTCCTGCCGTATATAAATTAGAGTCATCCAATTTAAATGATGAAACTTTCAAAAATCTCCAATTCACGAAAGAAATTAAATTTTAATAAATAATATAAGAAAAAATGAAAAGTAATCAATTCAGTCTTGTACTCTTAGCCGGGGTATTGGCATTCTATTCCTGTAAAAAAGACAACTCAGGTCTAAAAAATGAAATCGGAAACAATGAGGATTCCCTGTTAAGAGTTTTCCAAAACTCCAAGGTAATCGAAAATCCAATTATAGATCTGACTAAAAAAGGAAATTCGAGCAGACTCAAAGCCGGAGGGATCGTTAGAGACAGTGTTTGGCAAAATGGACTTGGCAATACCTATTTTGTTGAGTCCGATAATATAACGGTTTCGTCCGAAACTGAGGATTATGCTTATCCAGGAGCGATATTCAATAGCAAAAATATCATCAGTTCTTATCAGTTCGATCCCCTTGGCAGGGAGCATTATGATGCTTTACCAATAAGAGCAAGTCTTTCAATTCCGGGTACAAATGTTTCTGGAACAATTGAATATCCAAGCTTGGATGAGACAAGAGAATTTGTGGGAGGTATCCTGAAAAAAAATGGGAATGTGCAACAGATTAACAGTTTTTCCTATACATCTAGCGAATTTACCGATTATAACGAGTTGAAATATACCTTCGGTGCCAACGTGGATATCGGGAAAATAGTAAAAGCTTCTGTTAATGGGGGAAAAACTAAAATCAGTAAGCGAACCGGAGTCATCGCACGGTTTGTACAAGAAAATTTCACGCTGGATATGTCACTACCTAAGAAAACGGAATTGATCAGCATTGCAGATGCAAATGCACTGCAGGTAGAATACGCACCTACATATGTGAGTTCAGTTACCTACGGTCGGATCGGTATTTTTACAGCAGAAACAGATGCTAACTACGAAGATTTTAATGTTGCCTTTAAAGCAGGAGTAAATATTGGTGTTGTCGGTGTTGATACTCACCTTACTGCGGCACAGAAGGAACTTTTAGATAAAGCAAAGATTACGATCTACATGAAATTTGGTCCTGGAACAGCTTATGTACAGACAGTGGAAGGGTATGCTGCATTTAAAAACGCAATTTTGGCTGGAGCGAATGTTACATCACAGTCTTATGGCGGGCCAATTTCGATGCGCATGCGAAATCTTAAGAATTTTGGAATATTTAAATCAATATTTAAAATTGATGTTACAAAGTAAAACTACCATCCATACATCAAAAGGGCTATTTAAAATAGCCCTTTTGATTTCAATACTTTTTACCGGTTGTAAAAAGGGAAATGATTCAAAATTGTCTGTGGAAGAAATTAATCCCCTTGGTAAAAAAGCAAATAATATTCAAGCGGCAGCTTCCTCTCCCGATATTCTGGTTATGGACAATAATTACGATATTGTTTATTTAGGAGCGATTCTCAGTGGTAGAGATATTCTCAACGAATCTACTTTTAATCCGCTCAGTTCGTACACAAAATTACCGATCAAAGTCAGTACTTCGATTAATGGGGCACCATCTGCAACGATTAATCCGCCACGTTTGTCTACGTATCGCCAGACGGTTCAGGATATCTTACGGCCCACTCCGCTGAGTAATCCTGATATATCGTCATTTCTTTATTATTATCGGCCGTTTTATGATTATAAGGAGCTGACAAAGGAATTTGGATATAAAGTAAATACAAGAGGCCTGTTTTCCAAAACAAGTTCTAGTTTAACCAATCAGCTGACGACAGTGACTAAAAAATATGGATTTGTTTCTGTTTTTGAGCTGGTAAACTTTACCATCGATATGTCATCTCCAAAGTTGACCGAGCTGATCGACACAGCTGCAGCGCACAGGCTAGAAGCTACAGGGGAGAACCCCGTTTATATTAATTCCATTTCGTATGGACAGAAAGGAATTCTAGCGGTCGAAACGGATTATAATATGGAGCAGACCACTAAAATTTTCGAGAAGTTGACAAAAAAGATTTTCAAAAAGACGAAAGAAACGTTTACCTCGACAGAAATAAATATCATTAATAACTCCACGATTCGGCTATTTTTGGTCGGTGGATCAAGTGGTGGATCTTCAGTTACCATTGATGGATATAATGGATTCATCAACTATGTAAAAGATATAGGAGCATTTTCGGCTGATAACCCAGGTTATCCTATTTCGTTTCGCTGTCGAAAGTTAAAAGATTTCTCACTTTTTAAGGCATTGGAAGAATGAAAAATTGTAATACTCTAAGAAGACTCTTGTATATATTTATGATTACGGCTTTTTTCTCCTCCTGTAATAAAGACCATTCAACTATTGATGCAGTTAAAAAACTGCAGATGCCCGAATTTTCGGAGATTTCCATTGTGGGCTCAAATAGTTTATTGAGTGATCATACCGAAGATATATTGAATGCACAAAATTCTAAAAAGAAAGCAGGATCTCCTTTGATGGGAAGTAATCCACGGAGAAAGGTTGGGCGGGTTGAGGTGACAGATCGGTCGCAATGGGAAGACCCCAACCAAGTAGGTTTTACTATTAAGGGTGTGGCGGACGAATTCATTATGACGCCAGATTGGTTGGGGAAATTAGATGTGTTTCACCTAGGCTCTATTATACATGGTAATAGTATCCAGGATCTTTCTTTCATACCCCTTTCTGAAAGAAATGGAGAGTACGAGGCGAAACCGGTATCCGTTTCCGTTTCCTTTCCGGCGAAAACCGTTACAGGAAGCTTTATGCCTGACGTCATGTCGTCAACAGAATTTTTCAGTACATTAATGAAGAATAACAAGATCACGTCATTGCAGAACAGCGCATTTCAGTATGAAATCGAAGAGTTTACATATTTTAATGAGCTTAAGACCGTCTTTGGCGCTGATGTTGATATAAAAGCCATTTTCTTTAAATCAGGAAGTAGCGGATCCACCTCTTCTGAACAGATCAGCGGTAATTCAGGGCTGGTTGCCACCTTTACACAGAAGAATTTTTCCGTGGATATGAGTATACCAGAAGAGGGACTGGAGTTGTATGATAAATTAAATGTCGCAAGCGGCGTATCGCCTGTATATATCAATTCGGTCATGTATGGGGCAAAAGGTATTTTATTGGTCGAGAGTAGTGTTGAATCAAATGTCTTAAAGTCCACCTTTGATAAAGTATTCTCAGTAATGGGAGGGTTGATCGACGGTTCAAAACAATTAACCAGCGAAGAAAAGCAGATAATTGCAAATTCGCAGATACAAATGGCCTTTATGGGTACTGGCGGAGCGGTTGTGAAGAAATTAGCTTCATTGGACGAGTTGATAGGGGTGATCAAGAAAGGTGTCCAGTTTTCACCATCAACACCTGGTGTGCCTATTTCTTATAAAATGAGAACACTTTTGGGGAATAAAACGGTACAAAACAGATTTAATTTCAGGATTCCGATTAAGCCTTTTTACGGAAAAAACGTTATTCAGGTTGAAAATGGTGTTAGTAATATGTATGCTATGTTTTTTGCTGACAAAAATTTGAAAGTTCCAGTTATAATTCCAGAAAATATTGCAGCAGTGGTCAGGGTAACTCGTTTAGAAAGAGAAGGTAATCCAAGGGATGGATTTATTGGAGTGATACGAGAAGTTTCCGAAGAAAACGTCTATAATAAATCAAAAGCTACGAAAATTTTTATGCAGGAAAGGTCGACGCCAATAACAAATCCAAAGTATCAACCCGGAAGATTCATTGTTGACTCAAAGAATGGCGCATATGTCGTTTTATTTTAAATGAATATACCATAATATATACCCAATAGGTCATTTGAGATATTCCATTTAATTACACAGCCTTTGGCTGTGTAATTATTTAAATGCTTAATAAATAGCTTCATAGTCAGTGATATATTAAATAAGTAAAAATGAAAAAAACACTTTTATTCTCACTTTTGTCATTTTTCGGCTTAAGTTTAACGTATGGACAGCAATTGAAACCTTTATATAGTAAAACTGATACTTTACCAAGAGTTGTTTACAAAGATCTTAATGAAAGACCTTTGCCTAAGCTAGAGATGCAAGGAAAAAATTACTTAGGCGATGGCATGCTGTCCTTAAAATCTGAAGGAGTTAAGTCAGTAGATATTAACAAAGAGAAGGGAGCAGTGGTAATTGAATTTACACCTGAATACCATCCCGTTTTAATGAGTTTGTCGGATATTAAAAAAAAATATACAAACCTAAAATCTGAACGCGTAATATTCCGGATTGAAGATAACTTTGTACAGAACAATCCGAATGAAGTTCTTGTCGATGCAAGCAATATTATGCTAATTTCTGTTTCTCCCGTTAAGTTTATCGGAGACTTAGAAGATCTATATATGGTTACTTTAGTACCAAGGACTGATAAGAATGTTGAAAAAATGAATGAAATCCGCATTCGCTAAGCATATTGAAGTACTCAGACAATAAATCATTATTATAGATTCAATGCTTAAATAAAATCGATTTGTACCTATTAGAACAGCTTCCCTCAAATTAAAAGAGGGAAGCTGTTTTGTTTCAAGAAAATGGGGCATATTAACAAAAAGTCTGTACTTTTCGGTATCTCCCAGATACCGCTTACATATACCCTGTTTTCCTCCAATACCCTTCGATGCAGCCATACTTTTGCTATACACATAAAAACAAAAGAATATGTCAAATCAATTTTTAATTAAAGACACGATGGCAGCTATGCGAGACATTTCTGCTGCTGAAAGCAGTGCATTGCAAGACGGTACTTACAACGGTGTTCAGTTATTGGGCTATTATGAAAAAGGGGATACGCCTGCGCCCATTATTTATCACTATGTTAATCTTCTAAACGATCCTGATCCCGGACCAGATGATGGGGGGAGTGTGGTACAAGCAGGCGGAATTAAGTTGGAGCATAAGTTTTCAACAGATGAGGTAGACTTGAGATATTTCCCCGATTCTCAACAAGGTTATTTGGCTTTTTTTAATTATTGTGGCGCTCACCGAAAGATCGCGGTTATTCATAAAGATATCAGCATTACTGTTATTGCAAAAACTTTTGTTAAGTGCCCTAAAGGTATTAGATCTCTAAATAATAATTATATCAATATTAAGGGAAATTTCTTTTTTAGTTTGGATGACTTAGTCGATGAACTGGTAATTTCGGATATCAATTTCTCCACTGAAGGCCTGAATGCGACCATGGTTAACAATAATACCCCTAAAGCTATCTTCGATATTGAGATCGGTTGGAAGGAATCTGTTCAATTCTTTTCGCTTAAAAATGTAAAGCAAGATGGGATTCCATTGGATTTGACTGGAGAAACAAGAAGTAGGGGATTGGTAAATATTAAAAATGTACAAAATGTTAGGATCTTTAACGTAATGGTGAAGAACATTGATGTCGCTCTTATCCTTCGCGAAAGTCGAAATATCAAAATAGATACAGTGTCTTTTGAAAATGTTGGTACCGGAATTTATGGAAATAATATCTACAATGCTATAATTCAAAATTGTACACTTAAAAACACAGTTGAGCAAGCAAATAATTGGAGAGGAAAGACGGCTAACTACGATCTTAATGGTAAAGATCTGATCTTTGCCACGGGTTCTGATATTACTTATACGAAAAATAAATCTTACAATCCGATTGAGAGAAACTGCTATTTCATCGCAGATAACGTTTCAATTCGTAATTGTTATTCATTAAATGGTGATGGATTCAAAGCCGTTGGAGCAATGGGTGATACTTTCAAAAACGTTGTAATCTCCAATAATCTTTTGGAGATAAACGACGACCTTGTTAATATGCCTATAAGATCTATTGTGTTGTTACAATGCTATTTCATTAACAAGGGACTGTATCAAAACAATAGGATACGCATTTTATCAGATGTTTCAGAGAAGACTAAAACAGTCAGAGGTATAGCGACTATATCAAGGACAAATGGAGAATTGATTTTTGAAGGCAATTATGCCGACCATTCTAATAGCGGAATGATTGCGGGTGTACAGAAAACCGCAGAAGAGTTAGCTAATTCAGGAGAGTTGCTTGCCCAAAAACTAAAGATCATAAACAATTACACCTATACTGAAGGTGACACAATGGGGGCAATCTTGAGTATGTTGACAGTTACCAATAGCATCAGTACACTAAACTATTTTAATAACGTAGAAATGTATGGTAATCGAATCAAATTACCTATCAATAACAATAGCGTGCTCATCACAGGTCCTTTAGCTCTTTATAACATTAAAGGTGCAGCTAATATAAAAGCTATCGATAACAAAATTCTTGAAGGGCGTATTCGATATACAAGTGGCCTAAACTCAGATTTAGCTGGAACCTCCATTAATGCCACACTTTTAGAGGATGACTTAACTTGTGTTGATTTAAATAGCAATATGATTGCTATTAGAAACTTTGTCTATAATAAAGGGAGCGTTTTAAAATTTAAACAGGTTGAGGGAAAAGGAACGGTCACTCATTACTTTAATGATTCAGAAAAAACCTTTGGAGAAAGTGGTACTACGGTTATTGAAAAATCTGATGCAACGAATACCAATTTTAATATCCAAGGCAAAGAGATAATTGTTGAGGGATCTGTCAAGGGAAAAGGATATTTTAAAAGTAGGCTTGTACATGGCATTAATATTTTTGAGCCCATTGTTGGGACCATGGACGCAGCTCTTATTAAATACTCTTCTAACCAAATTCAAATTAACGGACTTGATGTGGGAGTACAATATAGTGTTAAAATGCTTGTTGTCTAATAGTTCATAATTGAATAATCTACAAAATTTAGATAGTAATATAAATATCAGAAATTGGGCAAGCGGTAGTTGAGTGCTTGCAATTTCTGATATTTATAGATCTATTTAGATAGCTGTGAACATTTCTTAATTTGATTACTAAAACTTCTCAAGGCAGAGCAAGACAACTGTCATTATTCCTGCTATGGCGTCCAAGATGTGTTTGTCAATATATTTTTCAGTAATTCTCACTAGGTTCACGGTTATATATATAATTGAACATATCGCCAAGTACAACGGGATAGCTATAATGAAGCAACCGATGTACCATATTGTAACTATAATGACAGACCATGAGAGCTGTATCCAGAGCAGTGCATAAGGGAGTATTTTTAAAAATGGTATCTGATTGACAAAATTAGCATAGATATTACCTCCAAGGTAATATAGAATTAACGGTAGAAATACGAGCCCTAGAAACGAAATGTTGAAAAAATGTTCCTTGACAGATTTTCTGTGGTTTCGGATCCATTTTATGGAAAAAACTAATCCAAAATTTAAGAAGAATAACGTGTATAAAAATAGTTTGATGCTGTATGACCAATCTATGGGTATAAAACTTATTAGCACTATCACAATGAAAATGTATACCAAATATCTTGAGGCAATTTTCATTAATGAATCTTGGAGCTCTGACATCGTATGTTCCTTATATTCACTTAGGTTTTTGTTTATTTTTAGATAAAAGTTGTCGATTTTACTTTTAAACAGTTCATTTTTAATGACTCCTCTGGTAAAAAAGTAACAGGCTAATACTACACTAAGTATTGATGTAAGCATATTTATTTATAGTTTCTGATAAATCATTTTACGGTTTCTTCTTGTCCTCGTTAAGAATAATGGTTTCTTAAACAAAATATTAAATATTCTTTTTGGGAGTAGCAGATGCTGTAAATACTACACAAAAGTGTCTTTTAAGTTGCCAAGCAGCGGAATAGTATACTTTTCATCGCTCTTTCTTCCACTGAATTTCGCCACGCTCAATCNNTATTCAAATTTCTTTGCAAACTGATCATATTGGATAGATGCTACATAAACATTGTTGACATAAATATGCCAAATACCACCTTTCTTTACGCTTATACGGACAACATTGCGTTTGCCATTGCTGTAGAATAGCTCCGGCGAATCTTGATCAAACCGACGAATAAGCGCATCGATGCAGGCCTCCTTAATGTCGTGTGCCAGTACACCGTATGCTAATTCCCATTCGCCCTGTGATCGCCTGAATATGTAGAATGACTTTCCATTTTTGTCATACAAATAGTAATCCCGCATGCCCATACTCTTATCATCAATAGTCATACGGACATATAGCACACGATTTCTGCAGTGAACTTCAAGTGGTTTCATAAAACAAAATTACTAATAATATTAGTAATTTGTCAAGATAAATTTTCGATTTAACATTTTCCTCTTTTTTATGCAATTGGATGGCTGAGCTTATAGGCTATGAAATGAACGATAGCTATCTCAGATAACATGCTTAAAGAAGAAAGAGATTTAAATTCAAAAGATATTCTTCATGTCTTCGATTTTGTGGTAGTTCAATATAGATTGTCTTACTCTCCAGAATGAAGATTGACAAGAGGAATATCAATTTTTAATCCGATGCTAAATATCGCAGCGTCGAAAGCTTTATCATTAAATCTTTTTTTCAGCCCCTCATCATAATACGCCTTTAACGGAAGTAATTTTCCTCCTATGAATGCGACGATAGGCGTGTTTTTAATATTGTATAGGATATTAGCTCCGGGACTAAAGACCTCGCTAAAATGGACTTCCTTATTATAGGCTGAGTCTGGAGTAATTAGATAGTGATTTACGAGATTTCCTAGTTCCAACAATTGCACGTTGAAATTGAAATATTTGAAGAAGTTACCTGCAGGTCGTATGGTAACACCTATTGGGGCAGTTATACCACCCGTCCATTTACAGTTTAATGAAGAGTTTCCAATTGGGACAATTCTGCCTGCAAAGGCCCCCACATATGCATTCAAATCTACAGACGAAGACATTTTCCTTTTTAATTTGTAAGAAGTCGGAGGCAGTGCATGCGACTCGATTACATTCGCCAGTTCGGCTGATGATGACGAGGCAATGACGTCGCCAAAAAATCCCGACAGTTTGATCAATTCGTTAGCGTATGACATTTCTGACAATTTCGCGAGTTTTAACGAATCCTTCAGATTGGGAATAGTCTGTGACAAGAGATTTAAGATAGTTTTCATCTCTTTTTCATTTTTAATACTCTTGGCTCCATAATAGAGTGCAATCCTATTTATAAGGTAGATTTGATCATTTTTGTCCAAAAGTTTACTTGAAATTATCTTTAACGAATCACCTATTATGCTTTTATAAAATTTAAGTTGTTCTTTCTGCGGAACATGCTGCAGATTTTTACCTAGATATTTGATGTATTCTCTCTGGTTATTATTTATCGTAATCTCGATTTTCTTTTTGCTTGCGTCTAAAAAATGGATACTGTTATTATCAAATTCGAGTTTAGCTACATTTTTATTTGTTGAATCCTTGTGAAGAAAATTGGTTAGTGAATTTATGATGGCGTTATTTTTAGTCGAATCAAGTCGATAATATGAGTCCACCAATCCCAAAGTATTTTGTGCAGCTGCAACGAAATTTTTCTCCTGAATGTTTTCTATAATATCAAAAACGTTTTTGATGTTCGCCAAATAGCTGTTGACACCCTGCTTCTCACTGATCCCAAATGGATAATTCTCAAAATTAGCGATCACTTGCCCAAGTATACTCCATGTATTAGAAAGCGATTGGTTCATTTGATCCGATTTATTTTTTTCAATCAAGGCTTGTTGTTCCAGATTGATCTTATCGAATTGACCTAACGACAATAAAAGTGGACTTAGCCAAGCGATCACTTTATCCTTATCTTTGATCGCATTTTTGATACCAGGTAAATTTTCAAATACATTACCATATTTTAAGTCGAGGAGTTCAATAAATATTTTCCATTGCTCTGTATCCAAGGTTTTGAGTTCTTCATATGCAAGAAGCCTGTAATTATTTTGATCTGTAATCGTAAATAACTCATTAGTTGCTATGTAAAGTAGTGCAATAATATTTTGTGCATGTTTATTTATATCTCCTGTATTGTTAACAGATATATTAGGATCAGGACTATAAGCTGGATTAAGGTACAGTTGACGAATGATATCCCTATAATTATATCGTGCTTTAATCAAGCCATCAATATTATAGCCCATTTCTACGGCCGTCTCTAGGTTTGCTGCATTTTCTGGAGTTAAAAATTGTTTTGTCCAGCTACTTTTGGACACATTTCGAGGCATTTCTACAAAATCTTTTGAGATTGCGTATCGCCAAGAGGTGCCAAAATTGGCGGTTCTGTAATCAGAGAGTCCATCTAATAACTCAATTGTAGCTGGAAAAACATCATATATCAATGGATTATTTACTCTTTTGCGCAATTGGTCCATAAACCATATTGCCGCCTCCTGTTTTGCTCTTTTCGCCAGAAACATGGCCATAGCGTCTATCATTTGAGACTGTGAGGGAATGCTTAACCCTGTGTAATTAAGACTTTGTTGCGCATTTTGGGTTGCGGTTGTAAGATTGATCTGTAATGACTCCTGTCGACTGCGTTGGTTACCCTCCAGATAATTTTTAATATTAGCCGAGAGAGTTCCGTCACTTAGATATTTTTCGGCAATATTTTTAGTCAACGAATCCATTTTGAAAGAAATTCCTTTTATCAATGTGCTATTTGAGTCTATTTTATGATTTTCTTCCAAAATCTCATTGTTGATTGATGCATCTTTTAGCATTAATTTTTGATTTAAAAGTTCTAAAGAATATATGTCAGCTTCCTGGTGATCAAGCAGGTTTTTGTATTTATTTATTAGATCAATTGAATCTTTAGAATCACCACCTTTAAAAATCTTTAGAGAATCGATAACAATTTTTAGCTCCCTTTGTCTATTTGATAAAAGGGATATGTTATTTTTTGTTTCAGTGATCTGTCTATCATTCTCATTATATGCTATTTGTAATTTTGAGAGAGATTCCAAATCTTTATTTTTGTCCACATGTTGTTTAGACTCTAATAATCTTCTTACAAAGTCTGTTTTGGCATTGATAGAACTCGTTTTGAAATCGTAAATAGACTTATACTTGTCATCCCCTTTTACTAAATCTAGCTTATCTTTGCCAACTAAATTTACTAGACTGCTGTAAATCAAGTCGTTTTCAGTGGGATTCAGCGTTATTTTATTTAGATATTTACTTAAATAGAATAGGTTGTATGGCGGGGTTATACTATTTTTAAACTCGTTAGAGTCAATCTTTGTAGAAGAGTTTTTGGATTGCTCTACTGACTTTTTGGATTGCTGCCCACTCGCGATAATACTAAAGCTACTCAATAACAGCAATGACAAGGTAATTAGGTAAGGTCTTTTCATAACTCAATATTTTAATTTAATGACTTGTTTGGCTTTCAGTCAATTGGCTTGCACTAATATAAATAATTTATTTTAAAAAGCTACAAGTAGCAAATGTTTGGGATGATAGAAATTAATCTTTTTACTTAAGAAAAATATTGACAGATATGAAAAATAGCATCCAAGAAAAAAATATATAACTATTTAAAATCCAGAGCTCCTGAGGGTTGTACGGGTCGTTTAGATGAGGATGTTATAAATTCTTAAATCCTATTTTACTATAAATCCAGGACGAGCCTGGAGATGTTTAGGATTAATTGAAATTCTCGCTCATCTTCCAATAAATAGAATGGAAGATGAGCATACTTCCTTGGAAACCTAGACTTTTACTTTAGAATTAGGTTCTGTATTTAGCTTATAATAGATTTATAAGACGAATTTTTATGTTTGACAGATAGATTCCCGTTCGAATTTGACAAGCTAATCTGCTTTTAGGAAATATCATAGGCAATGTATCTAAAGTTTCACATTCTTGATCGGTAAGCGCAGGAAAATTGTTGAAACCGGATAAAATTTCACAATGACAATCTGCACATAATCCCATGCCTCCACACGTAGCGCGCATGTCGTAATTACTCTTTTTTAGTACTTCCATCAAATTATCCTCGGTATTTATTTCAATAGTGTTCTTTTTTTGTGATCCGTCACGGTCTATAACTTCTATATTTACTTTCTTATAATTTATTAATTCCATTTACGTCGTATATTTTATTGATAATTTCTTGTTTGAATAAAGTATTTAAAAATTTGAGCTATAAGCGCTGACTCTCTACAAAAATAAGGAACGATCTTAGTCAAGAATTTTACAAATGTTAAATAAATTTGTAAAATACATTACGGCTGTCGAGGTATTCATGCTGCAGAGCCAATTGATAGATATGCTATTCAATAAAAGGGGAGAACATGATAATGTCTCCCAAATGGTAGTTATTGTACAAAAGGATTTTAAAATACTTTCAATCCAATGATACCAACAACTATTAGTAAGGCTGAAAGAAGTCTAAATATACTTGCGGAGTCATTAAAAAATATAATGCCAACAAGGAGAGTTCCTACCGCTCCGATTCCGGTCCAAACTGCATAAGCTGTACCAATAGGGATGGTCTTTTGAGAATAGAAAAGAAGGGCGCCACTGATTGCCATACTTACAATTGCCAATACGAGCCATCCAAACTTGTTAGTGGGTGATGTCTGAGCCATCTTCAAACCCAACGGCCATCCAATTTCAAGAACGCCCGCGAAAATTAATGCAATCCAATTCATCTTACGAATTTTTAATATTTAATACAAAGGTAGCGACATAAAGATTTTAGAAATTTTTACAAATGTTAAATAATCATCATCTGACTTCACTCAAATACGGGCTCAGGCTTGCCTGATTTATGCATCAGTGAATGTTAGGCCTCCCTCAGCCGATTAATGGGAGGCCCTTCTTGTTTTAAACCTATCTACTATGCCGTGCTGTTTTTTACCTGGTTCCGCAATTAAATACTTTTGTGTAGTATTTCACATTCTGGAGCACTTCACACGACAATAATCGATGGGGAAAAACCGCTAAGCACATTGAGTAATGACTGTAAATAAATATATTTATCGTATGATTAGAAAAATAACGGCTAATTTGATTGTCGCATTTGTCATAATTCCATTCATTCTGACTGCAGGGAGTTGGGCAAATATTATTTCAGGGAATTATAGAATAGAAGATGCATATTATAATTCGTTAAGTGAATATATAGGCGTAATCCTCCATGAAACTGCTTTTCCTATATTTTCAATACTTTATTTGCTGCTGATTTTATTGCCTTACCAATTAATCAAAGATCGTTATTATATAAAGAACGGTCATGGCATGAGTTTTTGGAAGAAGTTACTTATACTCACTGCCATGATAGCATTGCTTTGGTTATTAATTTTTCAATATCCAATCAGTGACTGGTATATCAAATTTTTATCCTATGTTATCGGGATTGCAGTTTCCGTTTCAACAATATTGTACTTTTCAGTGGATTGCTATAGTGAGAATAAGGTTTCCGAATATAATCCGTTGTAACAAGATGCAAAAAATCTATCCATCTGTTTGCAATCTATAAAAAGTAATGTTTTGAACAACGTTTTATATGAAATGAACTATAACTATTTCAAATAACGCGCTTATCTTTATATAAAGACAAACTACATATAGTTTGCGGCTATGCAGACCAACTCACTAGCCAAATTGCTTCCCTCTGCCGGTTAGAGGGAAGCTCTTTTTGTTTTAGGACTTTTATGTACGCAGATAGCTGCTATTATTTAATTGATGTAGCGTAAGCGATATACTCGTTTACAATAGGCAGGTCAGCTTCTGCCCAGTCATAGTCAAGCAGTTGATCTATCGCTACCCATATTGCCTGGGCATGCTCCAACGCTTTTACTTCTCCGGACTGTAGGCTGCATACAAAAGGGTAGAGGTGCAGCGAAAAGTCAGCGTAGTGATGCTCGACCATCGTGAGCGATCTGCGTATGGTGATATCAATATTGATCTAACCAATCTGCTCCGATGGTATAATTTAAAAAATTAGGTGCGAACCAACGATACTTAATCTTAGTCCGGACCTACTATTAAATTTATTTGGTTAATTTTATTTCAGCCATTGTAACCTTTAGAGGTTGATCTATCTGCATATAAGTAAATCAGTAAGATCATTTATTTCCGTATACTTTCACTATAACATCTTTTTGGTGTCCCATCAACTGCAGTTTTATGTATAAATTTTTATCCCCCTTGATTTTAAATTTGTATTGTTCGTCAATATGGATTTTATGGCTATCATTGGCAGGGATCGAGAAAAGAACACAATCTTCTTCTCGACCTAAGGAAATGGATTTTTGATCCATATCTTTGGGATTCTTTGCCCAAAAGAGCTCATAGCCCCGGATGACCACATTTTTAGCGGATGCATTATAAAGGGTAATTTCATCGTTCTCTGGTCCTCCGGAAAAATAATAACTTGTATCAAATCTCGGCTTTGACCTACGGATTTCCCGAACACCAAGTATGATCGTCATTGACGTTCCTAGTGTTCCAATTATTCCAAGGATAAGTTCTGCACTCATATAAAATTAAAAAAAATGAAAATTCCATTTTAATAATAACCTTCTCGGATCCATGGAGGTCTATTCTGTTTGGCAAAAAGTATCTGTTCATCAGTTGGTGGGTCACTAAGACCTAGATGTTCCACCAGCATAACTTTTTCGACAAGACGGTTAATACAAAGGGATACATTCATGCCATTCATTATAAAACTGCCTCCTATCTGCGTATTTTTCACTAAAATACCCTGGCTGATGAGACCACTTACCGTTTCATTATCAATTGGCATCTCGATCGATTTTTTACCCTGTAATACGAATTCTCGAAGGACAGACTGTTCGAAAGCATCTAGTTTGGCTACCTTGGTTTTTACATAATTAACGCGCGTTTTTCTTGCGAACCAATTGATTATTGAATTTATGATCCAGATAAAAAAATTCAATACGGAAAAGGATAGCGAAATTATGAATACAAGTCCCACGATCCAGCCATATTGCGCTTTCAATCCGTTGAGGAACATTTTGTCATCCAATAGCTTCTGGTCAAAAAACAAAATGAAACCACTTACAAATGCAAGAAGCAAAAAAAACTTGGTAGGCAGTTTCGTAAGGTCGAATAGGGCTTTAATATATTTTTCCACTTTTATTTTTGGTTAATAGAACAAATATACTAAAAATTATAGTTATCAAGGAGGAATTCGGGTTGTCTAACCCTGAAAAAACTTCACAGATTTAACCATCAGTCCTAAATAGATCTTACAGCATTTTTTGGTAATTCTGAAAATTACGCTTTTTATTTTTAAATATTTCTATATTTTTTGCGATTTAGAGATAAAAAAAGCCCATGCAAATTCTGTATTCACGGGCATTTTGTATTTTTGTTTTTATCGGTTTAAAATAAAAAAAACAATATTTTCCGTAAAATATCACTTTTTGAAGAGAATAAGAGGTTCTAGCTCTGCTGGCCAAACTTGCTTCCAGAGCGTATTTTATCGCCTTAATCCCAATCTCGTGATGTTCAAAATGGTTATAACCGATCTGTTCGCGTATTTAAGCAACTCACTCAATAGGTCTCTTTTAAAGATCTATCGAATGCAGCTTCAATCTCTTTTTGATTATACCCAATTTTTGTACTCAACTGACTCAATAAACTTTCTAATTTTGGTAAGTCTCGAGTAATAGCATTGTAACTTAACGTAATCGCGGACATGTCGTTCTGCAGAAAGCAATGCTTCATATTCTCTGGACAAGTAGGGATTTTCTCCAAAATTTCCTTTTTCAATTTCATCAATTGAAGATTGATTGAGGATTGCAAATTCTTCTCTAAGCTCATCTTCATTTCTTTGAGCCTGCTCTGCAAATCCGCCTCTAATTGACTCATTTCGTGTAATATTTTCGTCAATTCCTTCCTCTTCCTGTCGATATTTTTCAACCATTTCGCAGATTCTTCTTTTTGATCGTTCTGGTAATTCTGCTCTATAGCTTTGGTCTCTTCTAATAATTTCTTCTTCTTGTTTGACATGTTCATAATATCTTTCTGTTGAAGTTCTTGTATCATTGAAGATTCCATCGATATCGAGTTCAATATCTCCGATTTTTCGTTCAATATTTTCAACCTCTCTTCTATGATCATATTCTCTTTCTGTACTATTTCCTGAGATTGATCTAATTTTATAGTGTAAGTTTCCAATAGATCCAATGAGTCTTTTTCGACTCTCTTCAATTTCGCCGTTTTTTCTAATATATCTTTCTTCCAAATCTGAATATTGCTTTTCAACATCGCAGATTTGTTCGTCAATTCTTTTTGTTTGCTCTTCAGATTTAGTTTCAATTCTTGTTCTAATTGAAGCTTCCTCATTGATAAGTCGGTCTTGTAATTCTTCTGTATTTTTCGCAACTCTTGATATTTCAAATTCAACTCTTGATTCAATATCTCTGTACGATTGAGATCCCAACACTTTTCCAATTCTTTGTATAAGGTTGCGAATTTGCGCATTTCTACATCTGTTAGACTCTGCAAAAAGCTGTCTTTGTTCTTCATCAATATGTGATATTCCCTCTGTATCTCCACTGGGAACTCGAATATATTCGGTGTTGATTTCATCATTGTTATATAACCATTTGGTACTTCTCGTGTGTTCAAATACTTGATCAATTTCTGCTGGCGATGCCTTTGGTATTATCACTGAGACTGTATCAATTCCTAATCTTAATACATTGCTGTCCCATTAAAGTT
>NZ_DKST01000004.1:0-229619 GCF_002472835.1 Sphingobacterium sp. UBA7249
CGAACGCGTTTCTTTCTGAATATTAGTAAGCTTAAAACTATCATATTTTATGGTGGCATAATAGGTGGTATCGGATGTTGTATAGCTATATTTTCCCGTTGATTTAAAATAGGAATAGGCTAGCCAAAGATCGTCGTTTTCAATATCTACAAGACCGACGTGTAGCGCTCCATATTCTTTTGTGGCAAACGGCAAAATAATGGTGTTTTCTTTTACGATCTGCATCGCTTCAACATTGATTTGGTAGATGCGGGCTTGTTTTTTGCCACCTACAATATTTTCACGGCAGGCTGCAATGAGATTGCTATCGTCTTTCCATGTGATGGTTTCAAAATCACGGTTCTTTAATGGTATACTATCGATAAGAACTAATGATGACCCCTGTAACTGGTATTTGCTAAAGACATTTGTCTGGCTCGATAATCTATAAAAGAAGCCATTTTTATAAATATATTCTCTTTCCTGTATATGCGAGGTGGATAAGGGGATTTGAAGGGTAGTACCCCCGTCGTCATCTAAGCTTTCGGCAAACAATAAACTGCTCGGGCTTTCATCTTTGTTGAACAAACAAAGAACAAAATTCGGGTCGATTTTATTTGGGGAAATTTGCCTGCACGAAAAAATGAAAGTTACTAGAAAAGACAATAATAATAATCGCTTCATGCTTATTTTTTAAATGCTTTGAAATTGTTCTCTGATTTTAATTTGCATATTCGACGGTAAAAAAGCGAGGTCACTTTTTTGAAATGCAACGATTTTACCAAAATCTGGCGAATCAGATACAAAATATTCTTTTCCAGCCTTAAAGACCAAGATATTATGATTATTGTCCAAAAGCTCAAAATCCCTTTTAGGTTTGATGATAAAGTCTCCTGAGAAAGTTAGTTTTTTATTGATCAAATCAATATGGGCTGTACTATTTTTACTTAATTGCACATCATAGTGGTCTTCGGTGAAGAACTTACTGTTGTCCACAGACGTATTACTAAATGTTTGGTTATCTAAAGTAGGGTGAGAAAAATGGAAAATAGAACAGCCGAGCACAAAAACGACTGCTGCTGCTGCAGTAATTTTGATCCAGTTTATTTTGTGGTTGTGAGTAGCATCTGCTGTGATTTTATCCCATATAGCAGAGCCAACTTCTTCGTTTACTGGAGTGCTTTCAGCGATACTGTGCCAGGAATCATCGTTCAACCAGTTTTCGACTAAATGCCTATCAGCCTCAGAACATTGACCTGAAGCATATTTTTTTAGTATATCTTGGTTGATTTCCATTTTTTGATAATCCGTATACATTCAAAAGTACAAAAAAGTAATTAATAGGAATCGAGCAATATGGATATTACAATACTTTTTAAGTCTGATCTTGATCACTGATAATGCCTTGCTGATATGGTATTCGACCGCTCTTTCTGAAATCGATAGGTTTGTTGCGATTTCTTTATTGGTCAATCCCTCATCGCGGCTCAGTTTATATACGTTTTTACATTGCTTGGGTAAGGAATCAACAGCATCATCCAAATGATTCTTAAGTTCTTTGTAATAAAGGTTATTGTCTTCATAAAATTCAGTTTTGCTGTTTGAGATTAGGTCATGATGCCGTTGCTTGTTGCTTCTATTTCTAAGAAATTCCAGCGATTTCAATTTCACTGAGCGCAAAAGATAACGTTCAGCATCATTTAGCTGAAGATCAGATCTTCTTTCCCATAGGGATTTGAAAACATCTTGGACAATCTCCTTGGCATCATCTTCGTCCCCGATGCTTTTGAGCGCGAAAGCATACATCCTTTTCCAATACGTTTGGAAAAACTCTTCAAATTGTCGTTTGCTGATCGCTATTTTACGTATTGAGATTTTCAAAGCGAACAAATATACATTCTATTTAGACTTATTACAAATAAAGCTAACGGCAAATATCAATTCTTTGATCTTCTGAATACAAACAAGTTGTTATTTTCTTCTGATTTGAAATTTGATGCCCAATGCTAACCCAATGTAGTCGTCAAATTTTAGATATTTATTCTGTATACCACTGATTAGGTAAAGATCACTGGTATGCAGGTCATAATAAAATTTTAAGCCTTCGAAATAGGAGGTGCTTGATTTGAACTTATAGCTAAAATCCTGGCCAACAAAAATATTGATCCGTAACCTGGTGGAGAATTTATAATAACTACTTGGATATTTGTCCGGCTCCTTGTACCAGAACTGTTTGCCAAGTGTTGTATTGAGGTAAATGCCAGTGCGCAAGGGATGGTAGCTGAGCTGCTCATGAAGCTGCAGCGTCCAAGGGCTATAAGACTGCCGTATGGTCATGGTGAGCTTGGCACGGTCGGTATCGTATTTTGGTACATAACCCATCAAGAAGTCTGTTGACCATTGTTTTTGTCTACCATAATCCCATCCAGCACCCGCAGATAGTAAGCCGATGGAGCCAGCATATTGGATCATATAGCTGGAGGGGACAAGGCTGAGGGCTGCTCTTTTAAGTTCCTTGGTATTGCCCGCGCTGGACAGCGTATCGCGTTGCTGTTGATCGGATGACTGGGCTAGGCTGACTGTCGAAAGGAATAGAGAAACAAGCGCGATAAAAAGTTTTTGAGTGTTAATAAGAGACAAGTTCATGCGTATAGTGATCCTTGGTGATTGTAAAAATTAGATATTGACGTTTGCCGATATTGGGGGTACCGTAGTAAATAATCCCATCTTTAAAAATATCTTCCTGCTGATAGGTATGATCATGACCATTGCTGCAATAGAGTAGATTGGGGTATTGCCTGATACTATATTGAAAGACAGCAGCCACATTGTTGTTGAACTGGTCTGAAGTCGGCCTGGCGTGCATCACCACAACTGTTTGCTCAGAACGCCCTTTATCCGTTTGGCGTTCGTGCTCAATAAATGAAAAATCAGGCACCGGTGTCGAATAGTCCGATTCTAATGCATTGGTATTTAGACATAAAAATTTCGTTTTCCCAGCAATAAAACTATAATTAGGGCTGCCAAATACCTGTTCAAAAATCTCTTCGCCGTTGGCCAGGCAATCGTGGTTGCCTAGCAGCGCTACATAAGGTTGTTTTAGCTTTTCCAGGATGTCGCGTTGCCACAAAAATTCCTTGGTGAGACCAAAATCGCTGATATCACCCCCATGGATAATAAAATCAATATCACTACGTTTGTTGACTATTTTTACAAAATCGTCAAGATCGTCATGCCAGCGCTGCGAGTCACTGATAAACGCATACTTTATTGTGTCTCTGTCAGCATAATCACGTTCGATTTTTATAATGTTATCACGGTTGATGTCTTGTCTTCCTTCTATTTTACCAGAGTATGGGTGAATATCAAACATATTACAGCTATGAATAAGAAGTGAAATGGAAGCGAGTACAATATAAATCCAAAATTTTTTCATCTGAGCTCTTAGTTGTTGACTTTTTGAATCCAAAAGTAAGTTTTAAGAATAGATTGCTTCGTTTTTACAAATTATTATTACGCTTAAATGATATTATACAGACTGATTTTGACGCTATAACCTATATCAGTACATGATTATAACCCAAACGACTTTTTGTGGATTCATCTTGCAGGGAGATTGTTTTTCTATTGGAATTCTTAAATTATTTCCAGCTTGGGTGTTATTAATTATTATATTTGCTACATTGTCAAGACATGAAAGCGAAACAATTCATATGGATCTTATTACCTTTGATGCTCCTCCAGAGTTTCTCTAGTGTATGGATATGGTCTGTTTTTCAGATTAATAGAGATTACATTGCCAGGTATGAATGTATCAATCGCTTTAATGAAAAAGCGCTTTCCTGTCGAGGTCAATGTATATTGATGAAAAAGATGCGTGAGCATGAAGAAAAGGAGCAAAAAAATCTTGAAACACGTATTCTTGATGTTGTTTTTATCAATACTCCCCTGAATCTTAGCTTTGAAGCTTCTACTTTTGACGAAATAGCCGCTACACTGGCTTTTCCAGAAGTGAAAGAAGATTATGCTTACCGTCCCATCTTTTCTATTTTTCACCCACCGCTCGTTTAACGTTTCTAATAAAATTACTGGATACAGCGATTAGCATTTTATGCTAGTGGACTGCGCCGTATGTCTTATCCTTCACGGGATAACTATGCCCATACTGTCCTTTCGCTGATCAACTGCCTTGCGTATTCTTCGTCCGATAGAGGCTTGCCTATAGTGGGCTAGAAGGGCCGTCAGAAGAAGTTATTGAATCCTGAGCCGGCAGGAAGGACCTAGGAGCACTTCGTATTGTTTAAATGAAATTAATGAAGAGAGAAAAAAATGAAAAATAGATTCAATATTATTTTAACCTGTTTTGGTTTTATCGTATTTATAGCTTGCGCTGGCGATGGGAATAAAAAAGAGGCGTCGGAAAACAATGCTGCCGAACACATGAGTACGACATCAACGGTTGAAATGCTGGATTATAAAATAGATGGACCGAAAGGCGTCGGGGCCATCAAATCTTTTGCACATAAACCTTTTGATGCGCAGCTCGCAACTAAAGGGGTAGAGTTGTTTGTTTCGAAATGTGCTATGTGCCATGGCTTCGATCGGACATTGGTAGGTCCATCACTGAATGGCATCGTCACACGGCGTACACCGGAATGGATTATGAATATGATGCTCGATCCTGCGACAATGCTTGAAAAGGATCCAGATGCCAAAGCATTGAGCAAGGAGTTTGCATCGCCAATGATTAGTCTAGGCTTACAGGAAGAGGAGGCTCGCGCAATTTTGGAGTATCTCCGCGAGCGGAATAGCACAACGAAATAAGATATTGAATTGATCCAATGAAATCCTTTAAGGTGAAAACATTGTTTTGTGTACTTATTGCCTGGGTAATTTGTTTGCAAGCAACCAATTTATTGTGGGTGTTTGTCGCTTATGAGTGCAATCAGGACTATATTGAACAAAATCTATGTGTTTACCGGTATGAACCTGCTGCGACCTGTAAAGGTTTCTGCTACCTGAGTGAAAAGACTGTGGAACAGAAGGATGTTAGCGATGTACTTATCAAAGTGAAAAGTGCCGAAATATTGCTATTTGTCCAACTCGTCAATCCACTAACTTGGGAGCAACCATTTAGTTTATTTTTAAAGTTAAGCTGTCCTCCGACAAAAGGTAACAAGCTGTGCAAAGGCACGTTCATGCGGATTTTTAAACCCCCTATCGTATAACCGTTTCCCTTTAAATTTTTTATTGAAGAAAAGAATAAGATAATGGTAATACGAAAAGAAAAACTAGATTTTTTAAGACTAGAAGATATTGATTCGGCTTCCAACGGGATTGTTATTATGCCCATCGCCGAATATTTACATGCTAAAGGCAACCAGAATACACTGCATGCGCGCTCATTCTATAGTTTATTGTTGATTCAGGAGGGTAACCTCGTGATGATGGCCGATAAAAGAATGTATACCATGGGCCGGCATGATATCGTAAGTATAAGTTCTAATTGCGTTTGCAGTTTCCAGCATAATGTACCTGTGGAAGGATGCGTCATCCTTTTTACCGAAGCTTTTTTTATGCAGCGATACAATACCGAAGCGGTGCACTATTTTAACTTTTTAAAAAGCAACCGGATGAATGGCTTTGTACTGACTAGTGATGAAATCGAAAGATGCATCCACCTAATGGAACTGATGCAGGTAGAATACGATACAGCTAAACTGGGATCAAGGGAGGTCCTGCGTAATTATCTGAATATTTTGCTTCAGATGCTGGGTCGCCAAATTACAAAGAATTTTGGGTTTGTTCAGATGGACGAAAAAGAGGAAAGAATGGTCGCCTTTGAAACCTTAGTGGACGAAAATTATAAACAGCAGCGATTTCCATCCTTCTACGCCGGTCGATTGAATATTTCAGTCAATTACTTAAACCGTATATGCCGTGAAAAGCGGAGTATGAGCTGCGGTACACTCATTCGGGATCGGATTGTATTGGAAGCGGAGCGCTTACTATACCATACATTCAAAACAGTAAAGGAAATAGCCTTTGAACTTGGTTTTGAAAATGTGCCTTATTTTATCACATTTTTTAAAGCAAAGAAGGGACATAGTCCGGAAGAATTTAGAAAAAACCAATAGGATTAAACAAGTGCAAAAAAGCCTTTTCCCCGGAATGGAAAAGGCTTTTTTGTGCCTATGACCTAATAGGTACGAAAATGGAAACAAGCCGACTTTTTATCAAATGAGATCGGATAGAAACAGAAAGCATCCGAACTGTTATTTCTGCCTATCGGAGTGTTAGATGCAGATCTTTGTAAAAAAAGAATAGCGATGGATTTTCCAATGTTTCACTTAGATTGGTTGAACGACCGATTTTTGATCGCAGCGGTAGCGATTATACATGTAATGATCAATCACGGCCTTGCAGTAGGGTTTATCCCTTATATCACCTGGCTTGAGTTTAAGGGGGTACAACGTGCGGGTAAGGACCAGATTGCGGATTGGCAATGGGATGAGCTTATCCATAATAAGATGAAAGTAGGATTTATCATTACGACAACCATTGGCGCAATGACGGGTGTAGGAATCTGGTTTGCTGTCGCACTTGTAAGCCCCAGTTCGATAGGAAGTTTAATTCGGGTTTTTTATTGGGCTTGGTTTACGGAATGGTTGGTTTTCGTCACTGAGGTCGTGTTGATTTCGATCTACTACCTGACCTGGACGAGTGCGAATCGATCGCTCCGATCTAAATTAAAGCATATTCGATTTGGTGCATTTTTAAGTATTGCTTCCTGGATCACCATGGTCATCATTGTATCGATATTGAGCTTTATGATGGATCCGGGCAATTGGAATACACATAAGAGTCTGTTTAATGGCTTTACAAATCCGATTTATATCCCACAACTGTTTTTCAGGACACCTGTGGCCATGTTGATGGGGGGCGTATTCGGTATGCTGCTTACAACCTTGTTTACAAAAAAAGGGTCAATACTCCGGTCTCAAGTGATCAAATTGGGAGGTAAATGGGTTTTGGCCTGGACACCCTTCGCACTGGCTGGCGCAATCTATTATTGGAATGCCATGCCCAAAGCCATGAAGGCTAATATGAGTACCGCGGTGGGATCAATGGACTTTGCGCAGTATTATGATGTACTTAAATACGTTATTATCGGAGCAACGGCGCTTTCGATTCTGCTGGCTGGCTGGGCAATATGGAAACCCCAAAGGATAAATGTCGCGGTGGTCATCGTTCCTTGTTTATTCATCTTTGGTTTTCTGGGGATTTTCGAACGCGTGCGCGAGTTTGTCCGAAAACCTTATGTCATTGGTGGTTATATGTATTCGAACCTATTACGCGAAGAAGATTATCCTCTGTATAAGAAGGATGGAATTTTAAAACATGCAACCTATACATCTGTCCATGAGATTACGTCGGAAAATAAAGTCGAAGCTGGTCAAAATGTTTTTATGTTGACCTGTAGCCGTTGCCATACCAGTAATGGGATCAATTCCGTTGTGAATGTATTTGAAAAAATGTATGGAAGGGGTAAACCATTGGATGAAGAATCAATGACAGCGTATATCCCCAATATGCACCAAGGCCGTACATTTATGCCCCCATTTCCCGGAAATAAAAAAGAACTAGAAGCCTTAGTCGCCTATATCAAACACCTACAGGAGACTGGTGAATCCCTGTCAGGTGCGCAGGCCGATGGCATCGTGGTCAATCCGATGCAGAATAGTGAACAGTCCACTAAAATGTATGCGGATACCCTGTCAGTTTCAAAAAGATAATAACAGCGCTTTCAATTATGGATATAAATTTATTACAGGCATCTAATACGCCTGTTCCTAGGGATCTACCCTTGGATCTTCCTTTACCAGAATGGTTATTGGTTACTTTATTGGTGGTGTCATTTCTGCTCCACATTATATTTGTCAAACTGATGGTTGGAGGGAGCATACTTACCCTTTTTGCTGAGATCAAGGGATTGAGAAATAACGATTATGATGTTTTTGCTTATGAAATAGCTAAAACAGTGACCGTTAATAAAAGTATGGCGGTGGTATTGGGCGTAGCCCCTTTACTAAGTATCAATACCTTGTATACGGTCTATTTTTATTCAGCCAATGCACTTACGGGACTGGCTTGGTTTATGATCATTCCGCTGGTAACTATTGCTTTTTTGCTGACCTATTTACACAAATACACCTGGAAGGCGATGGTTAATTATAAGTATTTGCATATCAGTATTATCGCTTTGGCTGTGTTCATCTTTTTGATCGTCCCAACCATATTTCTGACCAATGTAAACTTGATGCTGTTTCCTGAACGTTGGGCATACATTAAAGGGTTTATGAGTGCATTGATATTACCTAATGTATTGCCTCGGTATATGGAGTTTCTTGGTGCTTGTCTGACAGTGACGGGTATATTTATCGTTTGGTACAATGGTCGAAAGTCGTATCCGGTGGGGCTACTGTATCAGACCTTTAATCGGAATACATTGAAAAGAATGGGTTATTATGTGACCACTTTTGGCCTTGGCCTGCAAATTATCTTTGGCATCGTTGTGATGATTAGTCTGCCTGCAAAGGGGATAAATTTTGAAGTCCTTGAGCTGATGGTATTTGGTGGTATCATGTTATTTGTGTCCTTGTGGTTTTCCTGGAAGGCTCTCTCTGCTGATAGTGAGCAAAAAAGGGATAACCAATTTTGGAAGGTAATGACTAGTATATTGTTTTTTATCCTGGTCTATGGCGGAAGTCGCCAGTTATATCGTGAACAAGCATTGCATAAACATCGCGATCTGATCGCTGCGAAGACAGAAGCGTTTGAGCGGCTGAGCAAAGCGGCCCGTGAGCATCAGGTCGGTGATGGTACATACGTGGAGATTGATCCGGAATTGGGCGATCTGGCGCAAGGCACTGCTCTATTCAAACAAAATTGTGCGAGCTGCCATAAGGAAAAACAACGTCTGGTAGGGCCACCTGTGCAGGAAATGGCAAAGATCTATAATGGCAATGAAGAAGGATTAAAAAATTGGATTAAAGTGCCGGGAAAGAAAAGAGCTGATTTTCCGCAAATGCCTGGTTTTCCACAATTGTCGGATGTGGAACTGACCGAAATAACGAAGTATGTACTGTCCGTAAAATAAAAAACGATGAAATTGAATGAATTAAACGGTAAAAAAGACCTCTTGTTGGATACGATGTTGATAACCATGGTATTGGGGCAAGTGATTTATATGATTTTGGAAATGGTAAAATAAACAGATTATGAGAACGTTTAACGTCACAAGAACCTATTTGTATTTTATGTACATGATGGATATCACTTTATTGGCCGTTTTTGCCTGGACATGGTACCAATACAAAGCGCCACTTGTCTGGATGGCCGTGCTGACAGGAATGTTTTCGATATTGATTGTGGCATTGCAGAGCATACACATCGCTAGCTTATATCTCTTTATACTAAAGGATAATACACTTCAGCATAGTGATGATCATCTTGAAGAGGACTATCAGTTTATTAAAGGACTCTATTAAATTTTTTTACATAACCCAGATTTGACAGTAGGCTAGAATTTAGCTCATTCGCCTACTGCTCAAATCCATTTCTAGTATGTGACCCTAATCAGCCAGCTCAATCTGTGACAGCAGATAGGCTTTTCAAAATTTTAGAGATTGGTCCGTACCTTTGATTTGCACATAACCATGACGTGGAGGTCTCCTACGGGGCTGTAATATTTGCGGTAAGTAGTATAATAAAGAACCCAGAATGAGCTGAAGGCATCCTGTCAATTTGCTGCCTATCGACTCACTGTTAGGTCGTTTGTGCAAGGTTTTAAACATTTTTACCCTTCTTTTAATTATTCGTCGCAAAGCTGTCTTCTCATAAACTATAGATTTGCTCTATAACCAATTGGCGAATTAGCTACAAAATTTAAATAGCAATAAATTTTAGGTCTGATGAAATCTCTTCCTAGTGATACGAATCGTTATCCGGTGCGTCTCCTTAGGAATTTCATAACTATAACGTGTTGAAAGAATAACCAATATTTTAAAATAACCAAGTATTTGCCATTTAAAGGCGAGTGCGACAATTTTATCTCAAAAAACGATTATGAACAAAAATTTTGCATCTTCTTTTTTTTGCATTGCCAAAGAAAGGAATAGGAAAGTGAAGTGGTTGTTGATGGTTTCCATGTTGATGGCCATTGGACGCCTATCTGCACAAGAGCGGGTAATCCATGGGAAGATCATAAGTGATCATGGAAAACCTATTATCGGCGCATCGATCAAAGTCAAGAATAAAGCAATCAGTACCTCGACAAATGAAAAAGGAGAATTTGAACTTAGGCTAAATCCGGGAGAGGTAATTATTGTGTCCAATGTAGGATATAATAATACGGAATATGTTATAGGCAATTCTGCTGAGATCAGTATCCCACTTGTTGCTGCTGAAATTGCTGTGGATGAAGTGGTGATCGTAGGATATGGTAAACAGAAGAAGGTAGATTTGACATCTTCTATTGCTGTTGTGGATACCAAAGATCTTGTGAAAGTACCTGGAGGTACAATTGCCACGCTTCAGAGTGCTGTGCCGGGAGTTCAGGTGACTAATGGAGCAATCCGTATTCGCGGCGTTGGATCCATTAATGGGACAGATCCTCTTTATGTGGTGGATGGGATGATTGGCGGAGCAATGCCTGACGAAAATAACATAGCCAGCATCCAGGTCTTGAAGGATGCTGCATCAAGTGCAATCTATGGCGCTCGTGGAGCCAATGGCGTTATTTTAGTGACTACCAAACGTGGTAAAGCTACGGATGTAAAGCTTGATTATAATGCATTTGGCGGAATTAAAGAGATAACGTATAATGTCCCCTTGCTCAATGGCCAGCAATTGGCCGAACTCATCAATGAAGAAATGTACAACAAGGATCCTAATCGTACGGATTATCTGCCAGCGCTTTCCAAACCCACGGAAATAGGACAGGGGTATAATATGATGGACGAGCTGCTACAGACTGGTAATTATCAGCGTCACAATCTCTCTGTTTCTGGTGGCTCCCAAAATGCTAATTTTAGACTTACTGGTCTTTATTCAACAGACAAGTCGATCATTATTCAAGATAAAAGTAAATATTATGGAACGCAGTTTATCTCTGATTTTACAAAAGGAAAACTCAAGATAGGGGAGACCTTATCGCTAGGGTATACTCGTCGGAACTGGAGTGATAAAAATATTATCGATGCTCAAAAATGGTCGTCAACATTACCCTTATTTGACGCCAATAGCAGCACTGGTTTTGCTGGCGCCGGGAATGGAACCGATGTGCAGAGTGCATTGGCAAATGCATATCTGAACAAGAATGTCAACGACAATTTCTTTGTAAATGGAAATGCTTGGGCCACTTATGAAATTGTAAAGGGGCTGGTTTACAAATTTAATATGGGAATAGATATTAGCCGTATTCGAAATGAGGGATATATAGGCAACTACTCGGTCGGCCAATATCAAAATCATAGTCCTGATGAACTCAATATTTCCAGTAGGCAAAATAATCGCTGGCTATTTGAAAATACCTTGACGTATGAAAATACTTTTGGCAAGCATGCGGTATCGGCGTTGGCAGGTATCACCTCGGAGGAGTCACGCTACAATGCCGTAAATGCCGGTGCTCGTGGTTTACCAAGTCCAGATGTATTGATCCTCAATTCGGCTTCTTTAGCAAGTTCCCGCTTGGTGGGGTCGGCTGTGGGACAATCCGCAATGTACTCCATGTTGGGGCGGATCAATTATAACTATGACAGTCGCTACCTACTGACATTTAATATGCGGCGGGATGGATCGGCCAACTTCAGCAATCAATATCGATACGGAAATTTTCCTTCGGTATCTGCCGGATGGCGGATTAGCCAAGAAGCATTTATGAAAGCATTTCCGTCTATTAGCGAACTGAAGCTGCGAGGTAGTTATGGTCTTCTTGGCAATTCGGATATTGCCCAATACCAATACCAACGGACTGTCAGCTTCGACCACGTATGGTATTATTTGAATAATGTAATGGTTACCGGTGCATTACCGCAGACTCCTTCCAATCCAAATGTAAAATGGGAAAGCCAATATTCTACTGACATTGGCCTCGACTTGGAATTGTTTGAGCACAAATTCGCTTTGACAGTTGACTACTACAATAAGAAAACCGAGGATATGCTGATCAATGTGCCAATTTCATTTACTGCTGGATATGTGAATAACTTTCCTGTGCTGAATGCTGGAAGTATACGGAACCGGGGCTGGGATATATTGGCGGCATACCGAGATAAATCGGGTAATTTTAGTTATAATTTTGGGGTAAACCTATCTTTGGTCAAGAACCGCGTATTAAGCCTGGGCAACAATAATGAAATTCTCTGGGGTAGTATCGCTCCGGGAGGGGAAAATGTAACAAGAACAGCGGTTGGCCGTTCTGTGGGTGAATTTTGGGGTTATACAACCAACGGATTATATACCGATCAGGCGCAACTGGATGCCGATAAAGCATTTGCACCGAATGCCGCTCTTGGTGATGTCAGGTTTAACGATCGGAACGGAGATAAGATTCTAAACGATCAGGATAAGGATTTTTTGGGAAGTCCAATACCTGACTTTAGCTACGGCTTTAACGCTGATTTAAGTTATGAAAGTGCTATCGGTACTTTTGACCTGTCGATGATGTGGCAGGGAAGTAAAGGCAATGAGATCTACAACAATAGTCGCTATTGGGGAGAGGGTATGTACCATTATTACAATAATTTTGCTTCTACTCTTGATCGATACCGATCAGAGGAACTCATCTTCAAAAACCCTGTATCAGGTGAAACGACGGTGTATCCAAAAAATACAGATACCAATATTCCACGCGCTGTACTGGGAGATCCCAATCAAAATCTAAGAGCATCAAATAGGTTTGTGGAAGATGGGTCTTATTTGAGATTGAAGGTGCTCAACATTGGGTATAGTATCTCAAGCCCCACGCTCCAGCGGTGGAAGATTGATCGCCTGCGATTTTATATTGGTGCAAAGAACCTGTTGACCTTTACCAAATATTCGGGCTATGATCCTGAAGTTGGCTCAGGGGATACGCGTTCTAACTTAAGCCGTGGAATCGACGGGCAGACTCCTTGGGGGCTGAGTTTTCCCAATTCGAGAGAATATTTTATCGGGATTCAATTTACATTCTAATTAATATAGGGTTACCATGAATAGACAATATATAAAACTAGGTGTCGTGGGTTTATTGTTACAGCTTTTGAGCTGCAAACCGAATCTGGATTTATCGAATCCACAGGAATTGTCGACAGATACCTATTATAAAACAGCCGATGAGTTGGAAAATTCGGTGATACCTGCCTATCAGGCATTGATTGGTCGCACGCAAGGGGGCTACGCCCGTAGTCTATACTACGAACTATTGGCTCCCGGAGATGACTATAACCATACCTTTAAGTGGGAACCGATGTACCAGGATACTTATAACACGCCTGCGAGCGATGGTATGGCAGCACTGACCTGGAAAGACTTTTGGAATGGCGTGTTTGCTGCAAACCTGGCCATCGAGCGCATAAATAATTTTTCTGGGGAGATAGACCAGAATAGAAAGAATAGACTTTTGGGGGAAGCGTATTTTCTGAGAGGACTGAACTATCTACATCTAGGGATGCTTTTTGGCGAGACAATTCCGCTGATCCAAAAGCCTGTTGAAACAAATGAAGACTATTATCCAAGTAATGCACAGGCCGGTGCAGTCTATGCATTGATCGTTGATGATTTTAAGAAAGCCGCCGAATTATTGCCCACTCGTGGAGCACTGTATGCCGACAATAAAATGATCGGTAGGGCAACAAAAGGCGCTGCTCAGGCGTATCTGGCTAAAACCTATATGTACAAGCCAATTTTAGCAAAAGGACAGGTAGCCGATTTTGCGAACGCCGAAGTCCAATTAAAAAATGTAATCGATAGCAAAGCGTATCAATTGATGTCTTCGTATCGCGATAATTTTTTGGAAGCGAAAGAGAATAATCAGGAATCTGTTTTTGAGGTACAGCTCTACAATGGACCAGGATGGTTAGGAGATGATATCTCAAGCTCATGGCGCTGGCAAGAAATCGGTATGTTTGATGGCACAGGTGGCGCATGGTGGAATCTGGCTCCCAACAAAATGGCACATGATGAATTTGAGGATGGGGACCCGAGAAAATACATGACGCTATGGTGTGAAAATGGAGCGAAGTTTACGCAACTGGATGGAAAAGTCACTTCTTATAGCGATTGGATGAAAAATCTAGCCACTAACAAAGATATGTATGGCACGAGAAAATATTGCCCAGATGTCCAGATAGCGGATTTTGATAATGGCAACAATGATCGTATTCTTCGTTATAGTGATGTCTTACTTCTATATGCGGAGTGTTTAAATGAACGTGGTGATATTACCGCTGCCAAACAATATATCAATCTTGTCCGCAAACGTGCCAATAACATTGTCCCAGATGAGCAGCCTCACCTTTGGTATCAAAAATCTAACGGCACAATTCCTGATGTAGACGGATTGATGGCACAAGGTCTCGTAAAAAACGGTATTCCATTGAATTCTGTCAAAAATATTATTGTGCATGAACGATTTGTCGAATTTTTGGGCGAATATCAGCGATATTTTGACCTGTTAAGATGGGGAATGGCCGATGCGTCTTGGTTGGCACCGCTAAAAAAAGCAGGTTGGTCTGCTAAAGCTATGTATTATCCTTTTCCACAGGCTGAACTGGACAACAATAAAAATTTGAAAGGAAATGATATGAACAATTGATTTCATAAATTAATGTTTTTTTATTCATAGTTAGTTTTAGGTGAAGGCGTCCGCTATTGGGCGTCTTTTTTGTTTCTGCCGATATGGCATACATTTTCTAAGCGGATCTAGTATTTCTTGTAGCTAATACAATTACTGGTGATATAAGAGTGAATCATAGACTACGCCGCATGACCGTGGTGCTCAATGCACGCCTAAAAAGATCGCTATAGCTTTGCAGTTGGTCAACATAAAGTTGCACTACGTCAAAATATTTCCGGCCACTGGGGCGCAAAGGCTTCCTTTGCTGAAAAAATATGAAGAAACAAGTTTTATGTGCCATTTTGTTCAATAGTTTGGCAACGCTGACAGCACATGCCCAAAATGCGGTATCAGGACAGGTTGTTGTCGACTACGTTCCCTTATCAAACTATATCCGACCAGAAGATAGTGTTAAGACTGGATCAAAAAGTGACTTTAGAAGGATCCAGTTCAATCTTGAAATACCGTTATCGACCAAAGTGGATTCCTTGGGTAATATCAAACGGTGGTCCTGGAAAGTAGGGGCTTCCTATGCGAAAATGGAAAATCGTGATTACGAGCTATCTCTCTTTCCAACTGAAATGTTAAATGCCGAAATCGGGCTTCAATACTTAACTTCCCTAAAGAAAAATTGGACGCTGTTGACCTTTGCATCGGTCGGTGTCTATTCGGATCTTGTCAAAGTAAATGGTAAAGATGTTTTAGGACAAGGGGGGGCACTTTTTATCAAACGGTTTAGACCTAATTTAGCTTTCGGCTTTGGACCTGTACTGAGCAATAGCTTTGGGGTGCCAATGATCCTGCCGGGATTATATTTTGACTGGAAAACAAATGGAAAAGTAAAGTTCAACGTGAATTTCCCACAGGGGATCTCCGCTGCTTATCAAGTAAATAAGTTGATGGATTTAAGGGCGGTGGTTAATCTGGATGGGATGACGGCCGAACGTGAAAAGAACGGAAAGTCTACGCTGGGCGGATTTATGCTGCTGACGGCGGGCATTCAGCCCCAATTTAATCTCGGCAAAAACCTCAAACTGCAGCTGACGGGAGGAAGCACACTCGCACGCATGTATGTCGAAAATGACCGTTCATTAAAGAGTCTCTTCAAAGAAAAGAAACAGGCAGATCCCAGGTTTTCGCCGACCTTCTATACATCAGTGGGAATTAAGTGGAATATGCCTTACTAACTGGTGATAAAAGCTGTCATTCAAAGCGGCTGAGGATGTTTTGAAATTTGCTTATGACGCTATCCAATAAAAAAAACGCTTGAACCGGGGAGATCCAAGCGTTTTAACCTAACCAATTATAAACCTAAATTATGAGTTTAATGTCTTGCACTTTTTGTGCCAAGTGAATTCCTGTGACAAATTGGCAGCGATTCATTTCAGTCAAAAGTATAACTGGTTCTTCGATCCAATTCCTGCGAATTTCTGGGACTGAACGACTGCGGAATGGTAATACATCCAATTAACGACTCAGAAGCTTCCTAAAAACAACGTTTTGGAGCAGTTCCTCCCTTTTTGTACGGGAGATCGGCAATTCTTGATCTGCAATATATACGCGCCCTCCGGAGATAATATCGATATGATTGACATTGACCAGGAAGGACTTATGTATGCGAAAGAAATGGTTGTTTGGTAAGGCTTCCTCCAGCGCCAACATGGTCTGGTGAATGGTAAGGATCCGCTCCTTAAAGTGTAGCTTGGTATAATTTTGCATACTCTCGGCATAAAGTATATCAGTCCAGGAAATTTTAACAAAAGCATCGCCTTGTCGGACAAAGAGCATGGTATCATTGGCACTGGATTCCAAGCGTGTCTTGTTGCGTTGCACAAACTGTTGATAGGCCTTGGTTGCTGCTTGAAAGAAACGTTGGAAGACAATAGGCTTTAGTAGATAATCGACCGCCTGTAGCCGAAACCCTTCTAAAGCATATTCTGAATAAGCCGTAATGAAAATGCATAAAGGTGGCGTTTCGAGTGACTCCAAAAAATCAATACCATTGAGGTAGGGCATATTGATATCTAGAAAAATAAGGTCTATATCGCCTTGCTGCAGTCTTGTTGCAGCCGACAGAGCCGATGGAAAAGTTTCTATAAGTTCCAGAAAGTTGACTTGCTCAGTCATCTCGGCAATATGCTGCCGTAATAGGGGTTCATCGTCCACGATGATACATCGCATCTTTTTTTGTTCCATTTCGCTTAGCAGTTAAGATCGATCGTCAACTCAACGCAAAAATCGCCATCTTGCTTTTTAATTTTTAGGGAGTAGAGCTTTTCATATTGCAAGTCTAGTCTCTTTTTGACATTTTCGAGTCCTATGCCAGAATGTCGCGATGAAATTTGCTGGGGATAATCTTGATAGCTGTTGCTGATCTGGAATTGTAAATGCCCGTCTACTTCAACACAGTTGAGGCTGATTTTACCTTTTTGATTCGGAAGCCGAGCTACATGTTTAAATGCATTTTCGACAAAACAGATTAGGAGTAATGGCGTGATGTGTAGATCTTCGGTTGATTGTGACCAGCTGCATTCGACCGTCAGCTCATCGCCCCAGCGCAATTGTCAATGCTGATGAAATTTTGTAAATATTGCAGCTCACGGCTCAATAGCACGAATGACTGATTACATTCGTATAATTGATAACGTAGAATGTCGGAAAATTTTAATAATAAATAATCGGCCATGTCTACATTTTTTTTCATCAGGATATGGATATGGTTCAATACGTTGAACATAAAGTGCGGATTGACCTGATCCTGTAAAATTTTGACCTGGCTCTCCAGAAAATTTTGTTGCAACTGGCTGTGATCATGTTGAATATTTGCATGCTCTTGATAGAACCGGATGCCACAAGCGGTACCATTGATTAGCAAGGAAGATGGGATAGCCTTATAGCTTTGAACGAACAAAAGCATGGAACGATCGCCGCTCGATACTTGCTGGTTTTGCAGAATAAAATAGGCGTCCACTGCACCGATCAGTATAGCTAAAATAAGGACAAAAAAGATGGCTTTGAAGACAAAAGGCTTCATTTTTTGTGTTTTAATAGCTTTTGGTAAAATGCTGTCACTCAAGAGTTGAGAGATGAAGATGGACGATATCATTACCCCGGAACTATGGAGAAGCGCAGCTCCTGCGCCTAGCTCCTGCTTCACCTGAATCCAAACCGCAAACCAGAGTACAAGCCAGAAGAGCATGAGGAAGAGATTCCGATAGAGATAGTTTTTTTTAAACATAGGACAAAAATAGCTAAATAGATTTGATGTTGAGTGGCCAATGGTGCGTAGTGGTAGCTTTTGGTCTTACACGTAGGTGTTTACTGATACCAATAGGTTATGGCTGTGATAAATCAATTTGCACAAATTGTGTAAAGCAATGTGCTGTTTGTTTTACAGTAAATACATATTTGTTTGCATAGTGTAGGTCCAGCCGTTTTGTGATCTGCTGAGATACCGCTTGCGTATACTTTTCAGTTGTGTCAACAGAGATCACCGGACCGCTATTCCTGATGGTAAAACGGAGCCATCCTTTTTCTTCCTGGAAGTCGATTGTCATCTCACCAAGTTGATCAGTATGGCGGGTTATGTGTTTGAATGCGTTTTCGACGAAAGGGACGAGAATCAATGGTACAATACGTAGCCCGGAAGTGCTAATCATGCAGTGGGTACGGATTGTTAACCAATCATCACATCGGGTTTTTTCCATAGCGATAAAATCTTCTAAGTATTGAAGTTCACGGGAAAGGAGCACATTGGACAGGTTGCTTTCATAAAGTTGATAACGCAACATATCTGAAAATTTTAATAAAAGATAATCGGCTTGTTTGATGTTCTTTTTCATCAGCTTTTGAATGTGGTTTAAGGCATTGAACATCAAGTGTGGATTGATCTGATCTTGTAGTGCTTTGATCTGATTTTCCAATACCAACTGCTGTAGCTGGTTGTGCTCCTGTTGTATGTCCGCATGCTCCTGATAAAATCGGATACCGCAGGCTGTTCCATTCATCAATAACGATGAAATAATCGCTTTATAAAATTGGACCAATAGCAGGGTGGTTCTTTCTTTTGTAGACAGATACTGATCTGAATAGATAAAAAAGAAATCAAGTGTCCCCATCCACAATGCCGATAGGAGGGTAAAGCAAATCGCTGGAAGGATAAAAGATTTCATTTGTTTCGTCTTAAGCGCTTTTGGTAGAACACTATCACTCAGGATTTTTGCAATGGCAATTGCTACGACCATCACGCTTGAAGTATATAGCAAAGCTACTGATGTGCCCAGGTCCTGCTTGATTTGGATCCATACGACAAACCAGAGCGCAGCCCAGAAAATAATGAAAAAAAGATGCCTGTATAGGTATTTGGTGCTCAGCATAGGTAAAAACAAAAGAACTTTGAAGGCGAATATGAAATTGCCTTCAAAGTTTGGCGTTAAAGAGTATGTTAGAATATGAAATAACCTACGCCAATGGAAAATGCTTGTGGCTTGGACTTGAAAGATTTGCTGAGATCAGAAAACCCCCGTTCGTAACGGACATCGATACTGAATTTTTGGATATCAACACCAAGGCCACCCGTAAACTGAATATTTGACTTATCGAAATGTTTGACACTCTCTTTGATCGCCTTGAGTGGTGATAAGTTGTCATTTAGCGTATAATTGTACACCGCCCCTGCAAATACGCGCAAATTCATGTCTTGCTGTTGAACGACTTTGTAGCCGAGCATGACCGGAATATCGATGGCATTCCATTTGAGTTTTGATTCGGTCTGCCCCTGTGGTTTGAGCGCAGCTTTACGTTTGCTGAAAAGTGCCTCACCCTGAACGTAAGCTCTTCCGAGATTGATACGTGCCATACCACCGATATGGAGGCCCAACGCATATTTGTCGTCTAAATCTGCCAGCTCCGTATTGAGCTTGTTAAGGCTGCTCCCACCTTTAATACCGATTTGAATGCGGGGCTGCTCCTGTGCAAACACCATTTTGCTTAACATCATCGCGAAGAGTACAACGCATGATAAAATTGCTTTTCTGTTCATTTTTATTGTTTTGATATGTGCAAAAAAACGTAGGAGTTGTTGCCTGCAGAAAAGTCTTTGACGAACGGCATGTCTATAGTGACGAAGGTAAAAGTGGTGGTGATTACGTCGATATTTTTTTAATTTAAGTCGATATAGCATAATTTTTATTCCACTTTACTTTGTAGTATTGACCATTTACTACAAAAACAGATAATGATACCGACAACAATCAAGAAATTGCCCTTAGTGCAACTTCCAAAGGTCATCTATGGGACGAGTAGTTTAGGTAACCTATACAATGAAATACCATTTTCAGACAAATTGGAAATTATACGAGCCTGTATTCAGCAAGCGAAAGGATTGGCCGTTTTCGATACGGCAGGTAAATATGGCGCTGGCCTATCGTTGGAATCGCTAGGTGCAGGACTCAAACAACTGGAAATTGATCCTTCTACTGTATTGATCAGTAATAAACTGGGCTGGTACCGGATTCCGCTGGAAGCAGATGAACCCACCTTTGAACCGGGGGTATGGCAAGGACTGAAATATGATGCAGAACAACGGATTAGCTATGAAGGGATCTTGCAATGCTTTTATCAGGGAAATGAAATGTTGGGGGATTATCCTGCACAATTGGTCTCAGTACATGATCCCGACGAATATCTGGCCAAAGCACTGAATCAGGCCGATGAAAGCCAACGTTATCAGGATATCCTGGAAGCCTATCGTGCACTGATCGAATTGAAAAATCAAGGTAAGGTGCTGGCAGTAGGGGTCGGGTCCAAAAGCTGGAACACCATCCAACGTCTTGTTCAGGACGTTGATTTGGATTGGGTGATGATTGCCAATAGCTTGACGATACACGATCATCCGGCTGAATTATTGACTTTTATAGCTGAGCTGGCAGCAGCAAATATTACTGTCATCAATTCGGCGGTATTCAATGGCGGATTTTTGGTCGGCAGTGATTATTACAATTATCAGCTGGTAGATCGAAACAGCGAGCAGGGCAAAGCATTATATGAATGGCGGGATCGATTCTGGAAAATCTGTCAGAAGTATGCTGTTACCCCCGCTGAAGCCTGCTTTGCTTATGGATTTGGAATTGATGGTGTCAAAGCTGTCGCCTTGAATACAAGCAAAGCTGAAAAAGTACAAGCTAATGTAGCCATGGCTACCCGAAAGATCTCGTCAGCATTTTGGAATGAACTGGCTACTGCAGGCTTGACTTAATCAAAAAGAGAAGGCTCCATTGGTTATTTTATCATGCTGCGTTTGTAACCAGTGGGGGTTTCGCCGGTTACTTTTTTAAATAACCTATTGAAGTAAGATATATTTTCAAAGCCTAACCTAAAGCTCAGCTCTTGGATGCTACTATCATCAGCTAGCATCATTAACTGGGCTTTTTCTATTTTCTTTCGGTTTATATAGCTCACTGGAGTTTCATTCAGGTGTTTTTTAAATAAACGGATAAGGTGATCCTTGGAAAGAAAGGTCAAATCGGCGAGCTGATCGATAGTAATGGGGTGCTGGATATGGTCGTCAATATAGTCAAGTACCCGGACGAGGCGTTTTTCGACCTGTGGCATTTTAGCGGTTGCCGCGGCTAAAAAACGGCTCATCAGCAATTGGATAATTGCTTGGCTTTCGGCCTCTAGGGCATATGGAGATGCTCCTTGTAGGGCGATACTTTTGATTATTGCAGCGGAGTTTTCGTAACTTTTAGGGTCGTAAATTGACAGGGCACTGCCAGGATTGATCTGATGAAGGCGAATGATGAGCTCATGCAATAACTGATTGACCTCGATGGTCTTTGGAAAAATGTAATGGTCAAAAATACTCGATCTGAGGGCAGGGTTTTCATAAATATGGATATAATACAACGAAAATTTACCGAGGCATTCGTAACCATGATGCACATGGGCTGGTGTCAGGTAAAGATGCCCCGGTTGCAATTTAATCACTTCGTTCTGTAAAATAATATGCGCCTCACCCTCACAAACATAGTGTAGCCGGGCAAAAGGACTTTTAATATTCTTAAAATTCCAGTCCGCATTGTGCTCAGCATAACCTATATTTAATAAAGTAAAATCAAGTCTGTTTTTTTGCCTATTTATCATGGTGGTCAGCGAAAATTAATTCAAGGCAATAATAACCATTATCGTTGAAAACATTGGGGTAATTGGATTCAGATCGATAATGTATCTTAAAAACAATTTGCAATTACGTGCCAGCTACTGTCGTACTTTTTTGATTTTTTAAATGTTCAGTTGGTACTTTGGATAGAAATTCCCGTACAAGGTCTCGAGGAATTGCTATGCAGGCTGTATGGCTAAAGCGCGCAATATTTATTCCGATAAAATTACCTTGATCGTCAACGATCGGGCTACCACACTCGTTGGCATGAATACGCGAATCATGTAAAAATACACTTGGAAAATTGTCTCTACGAATGGATTTGCCTCCGGGGATATTGTCCGCAGGATGTGGGTTTTCCCGAATTCGCCATTTAGACAAAATTACCTTTGTTTGGAGATCGGCTACCCCACGTCGATATTGAACAAGTAGTGTATCCCCGACAGAAAATTTTTGCATGGCAGCATTGATTTTTAGGGCACTGGATACATCATTGCCATTCAGCGCTGTAATCTGATCTCCGGATTGCAGGCCTGCGCGGCAAGCGGCTCCTAGGCTGTCTACTTTTGTTAAAGTCGGAAGACCATTCATTTCCTGCATCTGTGCATCGAAAGTCCCGGGAACAGGAATACGCGGAAAAGCTTGAGAAGACATGCCGAGCACACCTGTTTTACTTTGATTGGCCGTAAGCAAAGACCATAGATTTAGCCCGATCAAAGAGTCTGTTATCGCTTGGTCTGTCACCGTGTAAATAGCAAATGCTGGAAATAACTTGCTAGGTGCAGATAAGGCAATCAAATCGGTCTTTTCATCTCTCAGCAAGACTGTTAAGGGATAAGTGCTTTTCCCGATGTTCAACGTTGGATTTTCGGCTACTTCACTGCTTTTTGATACAATGATCTGTTTATTGTTTGATAGTTTAAATGCTGTGCCAAGAATGTGCAGGGTATCGCCATGGCTTATACTGTTTATTGGAAGCGACTGAATTGTGGTTTTTGGTTGTTCAGTCTGTTTTTTTAGGGCTATTTTTAAGAGCTTCGCTTTAGCGGGATCTCCCGCAATAGCATCTGTCGAGATAGGATAGGTATTGATCGCCACAGCGTGGGTCAAGCTGCTCCAATATTTGCGATAGCTGTCTACCGGAACTTCGAAATTGATGCCCTCTGGACGGTCTATGCGGCTATGAAGCCCGATCACTCGTCCCATTGCATCAAAGAGCGGACCGCCCGAATCGCCTGGTTCCATGATGCAACTACTCCACATAAAACCGTAATTATCCACTTTCTTTAAGATGCGGCCGGCGCGAAAAAAAGGAATGGTAAAAGGAACTGTTTCTGGATAAGATAGCCCAAAGCAAAGCTGTTTGTCACTTATGGAAGAGGACCAGCCCATTTCGGTAAAGGGCCATAGGCCCTGCCCCTGCATTTTCATCATGGCGATGTCGGGCAGGTTGCTCTGTTGGTCAACCACCAATCGCCCAAGCGCTTTGGCGATACCTTGTTTTCCGTCGGCAAATATTACCCGATAAAAGTTACCGGGTACTGTGGCGTGTGCCACCGTAAGAATATAACCGTCTTCTCGCACCACGACACCGCTGAATGGAGCACTATTTTGCTGTCTCGTCACACTGTCAATTCCAAACATCTTAATGGAGGCAGACCGAGCTTTATCGATAATGGTCTTGGGAATGTAATGGCTAGCGTTGCTTTGGCTTTGAGCCATGCTTTGGCTAAAGCAGGCAATTAAGCATAAAGTAATTGAGACGATAATAAGGTGGACTGCTTGGTTGTACGTGTTTGTTATGTAGATAGGTTTCATGTATTCTGCTGTTAAAGTAGATTTATATACGGTTAGGTATAAGCAGCGTTGCCGCTGTCCAAAGGTAGCAGATTTGCATGTAGAAAAACAAGTTGTAGATGTACTTCTGAATATATTACTGCCGCCCCAGTTATGCAAGGGGCATTCGCTGAAAAATTTATGGTGCAAACGGCCTATCAAGGTAAAAATAATAGGAAGAACTTATGCCTGTAACCGGAGTAGGAAGTATTGATTCTTTTTAATTATCTTTATGAACTGTAACTATCAACCTAGCTAAAGTAATCTATCCATGAATTATACGAGCGAAAAAGAACTGCTTGAAAACTTCCTAAAGGGGGAGGAGCAGGCTTGCGCGCATGTGTACAACCGTTATTTTAGTCGCATTTGTTTGTACGCATCCAGCTTTGTGGATGAAACCAAGGAAGCGGAGGATATCGCTGAGGAGGGTTTTATTCGGCTATGGCAGGGGAAACGTAACTTTGAGAGTTTGGCACACCTAAAAGCCGCACTTTATCAAACGACACGTCGTGTGGGACTCAACCATCAGATGGCACGTCAGCGCAGGTTGAATCGAGTAGATATGTATGCGACTCAGCAAGATCAAGATCAAAACTCCCATCTTCAAGAAATTATTTATGCTGAGACGATGGCCGAATTATATGAAGCGATTCAGAAGCTTCCGCCTAAAGCCCGTGAAATTATTCAGCTGGCCTACTTGCAAGGAAATAGCAACCAGGAAGTCGCAGATCTTTTACACATCAGTATCCAGACCGTAAAAAATCAAAAAATGCGTGCTTTGAGCCTTCTTCGCCAGCATTTGAATAGGGATTCTTTCAACTACCTCCTGTCGTTGCTTGTGCTTTTTGGGAAATTTTAATTTTTTTTAATTGTCTTTGGTACTTTTCTGAATCGGTGTTGTATCTATAATCGAAATAGCTCAATATGGACGCTCTAGAAGAAGAAAAATTTATCCGCATCAGTACACTGGTCTTAATGGAAATGCAGGGAACGTTAACAGACGAAGATCGGATTTCCTTGGACAGCTGGCTAAATGAATCGGAATTCAATAGACAAATCCATCAACGATGCATGGATGGACAAAAGCAGCGTGAGGCCTATAAAGGTCTTCAGTATTTTGAAACGCGACGTAGTTTTGATGCGCTGAAATCCAAAATCACATTCCATACCCCAAAGAAAAAGTCAATTGCATTGAAAAGGCTATTGCCTTATGTTGCCGCTGCAAGTATTATTTTCGCCATAAGTGGTGTATGGTATTGGAATAAGAAGGGAAATCAGCGAATGGATCTGCAGGTAGCAGCAGTCAACGATCGTCTGCCGGCTTCAAATCAAGCGGTCATTACACTTTCGGACGGCCGTCAATATCAGTTGAATAAGGCTGAAAGTCAGGTTGTGATCGATGGCAGTGGAATACGCTACAACGATGGCGGTGAAGTGGCGGAAATAAACGCGGCGGTTTCTGCTAAAATAGAAACCCCACGCGGTGGGACCTACGATGTAACATTGCCTGATGGTACGATGGTTAAGTTAAATGCGGGGACTGTACTAAGCTACCCGACAGTTTTTGCGAAAGACAAACGCGAAGTAACACTAGTGGGAGAAGCCTATTTTGAGGTTGTAAAGCGTAAAGGGCAACCCTTTGTTGTGCATGCTAAAAATCAGGATATCTTGGTGTTAGGGACACATTTCAACGTAAATGCCTATCGAACATCAGCTGAAATCAAGACAACATTGCTTGAGGGAAAGGTGACAGTAAAAGAATTACAGCAAGGACGTCAAGTAACTTTATTTCCTGGTGATCAAGCTGTTAATAGGGGTGTAAATCTATCCAAACACGCTGTCAATGTACAGCAGGAAATGGCTTGGGTGTATGGTAAATTTAATTTTGACGGAAAATCGCTGCGTGAGGTTATGGATGAACTGTCGCATTGGTATGCCATAGATGTGGTATATAAGGGAGATATTCCTGACGTCGAATTTTTTGGAGGAACATTCAGGACAAGTAAATTGTCCACGATATTGAAAATATTAAAAGATCAGGACTTGTCTTATCAGCTCACAGGCGATGGTAAACTTATTATTGAAAAAAATGAATCTAAAACGCAGAAAGGAGGACAATAACGAAGAAAACGAGACATAACACCGCATATGGATAAACAAATTGGACAGTAGATCCCACAATCTAACCTAACTAAACTAACTAGAATTAATGAAATTAAGTTGTTTTTCGCAAGCGACCAAACCCTTATTATGGCTATTTTTTGCTGCCTTACTCCAGCTCAGCCACCGGGTCAACGCACAAACTGTAACCTACTCTGGACATCATGTTCCGCTTGAGGATGTACTCCAGGCCATTAAGCTCCAGACAAACTATGAGGTTTTTGGAGCTAAAAAGATATTGGAGGTGGCTCGGCCAATTTCAATCAAGGCAGAGAAAATGCCTCTTAAATTATTTCTCGATAAAATTTTAACTAATCAGGAGATCGGGTATACCATTGAATCGAAAACGATCTTCCTGGAAAAGAAAACAAGGCCGCGCAAAACTGAACAGAGAGTTCGCCCTGCGGCTGAAAAATCATCTCAAATGCAAATCAGCGGGCAGATCTTCGGAAAGGATCGTAAGCCACTGTACGGCGTGAATATTGTTCAGGACGGGAATGCTATTGCTGTGGCCGACAAGGAGGGGCGATTTTCAGTCGTTGGAAACATGCAACCGCTTACAATGAGCATGGTCGGCTACAAGAATTTTATACTCACTTTGGCTGAAAACAAGGATGTGTATACGATACAGATGGAAGAAGAGGCGAATGCCTTGGATCAGGTTGTTGTGACTGGCTATCAAACACTGAAAAAGGACTCTTATACGGGAACTGCCATTACCAAAAGTGGTGATGAACTGCGTCAGGTCAATCCACAGAATGTGCTGCAAGCTATGCAAGTCTTTGATCCTTCTTTTAAGATATTACCTAATAATATAGCCGGTTCTAATCCCAACGCGTTACCCAATATCAATGTGCGTGGATCCTCTGCCTTGCCCAGTGGAAGTACAGATGTGCTGCGTCGGGATAATGTCACGACAACCATGAACTTACCCGCTTTTATCTTGGATGGTTTTGAAGTGAGCCTAGAGAAAGTCATGGATTTGGATATGACGCGTATTGAGAGTGTCACGACTTTAAAAGATGCTGCTGCGAGTGCCATCTACGGCTCGCGTGCAGCCAATGGGGTCATGGTAATCGTTACTAAGGCTCCCAAAGAGGGCAAATTGCAGGTGACATACACGCATGAAACTAATGTAAATATGCCAGATCTGTCTGGGTATAACCTATTGAATGCAGCGGATAAGTTGGCATATGAACAGCTTGCCGGACTTTATGATGGTACAAAACAACGTCAATCGCAGGACGTATTAGACGAATTATACTATCATAAATTGGCAAATGTGCTTGGAGGAATAGATACCTATTGGTTATCGCAACCGGTACGCACTGCAATTGGACAAAAACATGGCGTATTCTTGGAAGGCGGTGCACAAACTTTTCGCTATGGCGTGGATATGCGTTATCAAACACGCCCAGGTGTGATGAAAGGTTCTGGCAGAAACCAGTATTCCGGAGGATTAAATTTTAGTTACAATCCAAAAAATAAAATCCGTTTTCAAAATGAGCTATCCATTACGGTCGTCGATGGCAGGGAATCTCCTTACGGGAGTTTTGAGAATTTTGTTAAAATGAATCCTTATTATAGATTGAAAGATGATCAAGGTAATATCACGCAATTGTCGGATCGTTGGATCAGGGTAGATCCTTCAGGAAATAGAAACGAGGAGTATTTGCTTAACCCCGCATACGATGCGACATTGAGCAGCTACAATAAGTCTGGCTATACCGAATTATTGAATAACCTTTCTGCTGATCTTGATCTGGGGAAGGGACTGCGCCTTCGCGGATTGCTTTCCTTGCTGAAACGGATGAACACTGGTGACGATTTCCGATCCCCCTTGTCTAACGAGTTTTATTCCTACGAAACTTCAAGGGCGGATGAAAGAGGTAGCTACGGAAGTTATAGTAACAATGAATTGTATTGGGATGGAAATATACGTTTGAATTGGGACCGAAATATTGGCAAGCATTATTTTAATGTGATCGCCGGTGCCAATATAAGAACGGAGAGTTATGATGAACGTTACTTCAAGGCGATTGGTTTCCCCAATGACCGCTTTACAGATATTGGTTTTGCGAAAGGCTATGAAGAGGGTAAAAGTCCGGAAACGAATGTAGGCGCTTCGCGTTTATTTGGATCCTTCTTAAGTGGTAACTATAGCTATGACAACCGCTATCTGCTTGATGCGACCTTACGCATCGACGGATCGTCAAAGTTTGGAGCGAATAAGCGTACTGCACCTTTTTGGTCGACGGGAATTGGTTGGAATATGCACAATGAAAAATGGTTTTCTACAAAGGTGATTAGTCAGCTCCGTCTTCGTGCAACCGTGGGCTTGACAGGGTCGGTTCAATTTGATCCATATATGTCGCGCGTAACTTATTCTTATGATAAAAACAATTGGTACTCGTCGGGATTGGGAAGTACGGTGCGTAATTATGGGAATGAGGATCTCGCTTGGCAAAGGACGCAATCGGTGGACCTGGGTGTAGATGTCGGCTTTTGGAGCAACAAATTAACGTTTTCACTGCGTAGCTATAGTAAAATTACAAAAGATATCTTGGCGGATATTAATATCGCTCCTTCGACTGGATTTGGTTCATATAAAGAAAATCTAGGTGATATGGAGAATAAAGGAGTCGAGTTGGGCATAAATTGGCAGGCGATTAAAAATGAAAAATGGACATTGAGTTTGCTGGCTAATCTGGTGCAAAATCGCAATAAAATTGTGCGTATTTCCAATGCCTTGAAGAGTTATAATGAGCGTGCAGATGAAGAACAACAGAAAGATGAATTTAAAGCTGTACCCTTATTGCGCTATGAGGAGGGACAGTCTATGGATGCCATTTATGCGGTTCCTTCCTTGGGTATAGATCCAGAAAGTGGAAGGGAAGTCTTTGTGAAACGGGATGGGAGTCTGACTTATGATTGGAATGCTCGTGATATTGCAGTCGTTGGGGTAGCGACACCAAAAATGGAGGGATCTTTCGGCGGTACCTTACGTTATCAGCAATGGATGATGGTCGCCTATTTCCAAACGCGTTTGGGGGGGAAGACGTATAATCAAACCCTAGTTGATCGTGTGGAAAATGCAGATCCACGTTATAATGTGGACGCTAGGGTCCTCGAAGAACGATGGAAGAACCCGGGGGATCACACGTTTTTTAAAAGTATTGAGGATTTGGGGCGTAGCGAATTATCTTCTCGCTTTGTGATGCCAGATAATCTATTAACCTTGCAATCGCTTAATATTTCTTATGATGCTAATCAAGCTTTTGCCAATCGCTTGGCTCTGGCGAGTTTGCGTGTGGGCCTGATTGGCAACGATATCTTTCGCTGGTCAAATGTGAAGGAAGAGCGCGGCATCAAATATCCTTTCGCACGATCGCTTACCCTGACATTACAAGCTAGATTTAAATAGGCTTTGTTATGATTAAAAATGTATACTGATAGCGATTTTATTTGTGAAAATAACCTGACACAAACGAATTAACATATGAAAAAGAAAAATATATTTATCGTCTTGCTCTGCAGCATCTGTCTGCTATCCTGCCAGAAATGGCTGGATATACAACCCCAAAGTGAGGTGGAAAAAGACCGTCTCTTTACTACTGAGGATGGCTTTAAGGAAGCATTATTGGGAATTTATACCCGCTGTGCTAACGGTGATTTATACGGTAAGGAGCTGACAATTGGTACACCAGAAGTACTGGTACAGAATTATACAATTCCGAACAATGATCCGCTAGGTTATCAGAAGACTGCACGATTTGATTACGATGATGGCGCCTTTAAAGATCGCAAGGACAATATCTGGAAAGGCCTATACCATGGGATAGTGAATGCAAACCTCTTATTAGCGGAAATAGACAGCAAGAGAAATCTTTTTGTCGGGGACAATTACGCTTTGATCAAAGGAGAAGCGTTGGCTTTGCGTGCTTTCCTACATTTTGATGCCTTACGTTTGTTTGCTCCAGCACCTATCGTAAATGCACAGGCTGACGCTATTCCTTATGTAACCAAATATTCGAATAAAACGACTCCCTTGAGCAAAGTGTCAGCAGTGTTGGATTCGGTCATTGCAGACTTGGTGGTAGCGAAAGATCTATTGAAGGTGGATCCTATACGCTCTGCAGGTTATGTGGTTGGGTATCCGACGGTAAGTGATACACTGGAAAACTCGGAGCTGAACAATAACAGCCTCTTTTTGCAAAATAGAAGGCATAGACTGAATTATTATGCGGTGTGCGGTGTACTCGCGCGCGTCTACCTGTATAAGGGAGATAAACCTAAAGCTTTAGCAAATGCGATGGAAGTGATCGTTTCTAAAAAGTTCCCTTGGACAAATAATACTGATTTTCAATCCGTAAAAGAGGATAAAAAGGATCGAATTCTTTATAAGGAGCTCTTGTTTGCGTGGTATATTCCCGGAATGAGTAGAGAATACAATCAAGAATGGTTTGGCACAGGTCGGATGAATCTGGACAAAGAAGAAGGACGGACGATTTATGAAGTGGGGGGGAATGGTGGTGGCGATCTGCGTTATACCCAATGGTTTGGAGCGATAAGCGTGGGAACAACGGCTTTAAGTTCTTTGGTAAAATATAATAGAAATACGTTTAGTGACAATTTTGAAGCGAATTTACATTATCTCATGGCGCCAGCAATACGACTAAGCGAGCTCTACTATATAGCTGCGGAATGTAACTATGAAAGCAATCCGACTTTAGCGGCAGAATACCTCAATCAGGTGCGTATACAGCGGGGTATAGGGGAACCTGCTGATTTGTCGACGGCGACAAAATTCCGCGCAGAATTACTAAAGGAATACCGTAAGGAGATGTATGCCGAAGGCCAGCTTTTTTATGCTTATAAGCGGTTAAATGCTTCGATAATTGGAGAAAAAGGCACAGTCATACCGGCAAACCCAAAAATCTTTGTATGGCCATTGCCGAGTGATGAAATAACTTATGGACAACGCTAAGCTAATATAAAATAGGATGAAAAAAAATAGTTATATACTGCTGCCATTTGTTTTATTCCTGTTCTTTTCTTGTCAGAAAACAGAACTAAAAACATACGATGCCGCTGCCAATGTTTATTTCGATCTGAGTTCACAAGCACGCGATAGTATCGTATATACTTTTGCCTATGAAATGACCAGAGCATCGGATACACTTTATATTCCGGTTCGGCTGATGGGCAATCGGGTGGGGAATCAACGTTATTTTGAGGTGTACGTGGAGAAGGATTCCTCCACTGCACGCAGCAATGAACATTATCAGGCATTGTCCGCAGAATATCCCTTGGAAGCAGATCGCGGAATTGGCTATGTCCCATTAATTATCCATAATACCAGGGATTTAGAAGAAAAATCAGTGTCGCTTATCTTAAAATTGAAAGCGAGCCCAGATTTCGGTATTGATGATCCGCGGCTGATACGAACATATATCGTTCTTTCGGCACAACTGGAAAAACCAAATTGGTGGGATAATTGGTCGCCATTGGGTGAATATTCACGGGTAAGGCATCAATTGTTTTTTATAGCAACAGAACAGCGGCAACTGTCCACCGAAGGATTGGATGCTCCAAAGAACCTCTACTTTGCCAATTTGTTGACCATTATGCTTAATGATCCTTTTAAATGGGTAGCGGACCATCCTGAAAAAGGCTATGTATTGGAAAGCAGGGATAATGGTCAAAGCTATATTTTCTACCATAAGGATAATCCCAATCGACCAATTCAGTTGAAAAAAAATACTGGGGTGGGTAAATTTTTCTTTATTGATGAATCAGGAAAGGAGCTTAGATAAAATGAAAAAATTGATAATAAGCGTTGTGCTATTGACAATGTTAACAGCCTGTTATAAGGACAAAGGAAATTATGTTATTGATATGCCTGAGTCGCCGGTGTTACAAAATTTGGATACGCTCTACGAAGCAATGACTGGCGATAGTCTAATTGTGCAGCCTAAAATTACAGGTATAGCTGCCGAAAATCTGGAATGTGAATGGCGTATTGATGTCCCTGAGGCACTTGTGCCAGAATCCAATCATTACAAGGGGAATGCATTGCGGATTGTCTTTGGTTTAGAAGCAAAACGCTATACAGCTCGGCTTACCGTAACCAATAAAGCGAATGGGATGAAATATTTTTACCCATTTAAAATTCAGGGGGTGACGGAATTTTCTCGGGGTACTTTGGTCTTATCAGCGGATCAGGCTGGTGGTAAACTTTCTTTTATTAAACCGGACAACAGTGTTCAACCTAATATTTATGAGGTGATTAATGGCCAACCTTTACCGGTCGACCCTCTGCAGTTGCACTATGTAAAGAATCAATTCACGGGCAATACCCCGTTGGGTTATTGGATTATTTCGGAACAAGGTGGAGTGCGTTTGAATGTCAATACGTTAAAAAAGGAAAGTTTAAAGCCGGGGACTTTATTTGATAATTTCTTTTTAGCTCCTCCGACCATTAACGTAGGGAGCCTTCTGGCCCACCCACAAGGGGTTCTATTGGGGGTAATCAATAACAAATTTTATGGTGGGGCAACCACTACATGGGATCAATCGGCAACCTACGGGATGTTCGGTACTTATGCAGATGGAGAGTATGATTTAGCTTCGAAGTTTGTGCTGTCGACAGCCAACAATAATTATACTGTTATTGCTTTCGAAAAAAATAAGAAGCAATTCGTACGTATTAATCTATATGGATCTCCCATGTATTTTGGAACGCAGTATAGCGCTATTGATGCAGATATTTTCAATCCTGTGAATGTGGGTATGGACTTGTTGCAGATGGTGCAGATTAATAACGCAGATACTTATGCGTATGTGAAAAATCCAGAAGGTAAGATCTATGAATTGATGTTCAATGTGAACTTTGCTGGCCCTTTTAACTTCACTTCGGGCCATAAACGACTTTTTGTACGTCAAGAGTGGATCACAGCTGACACAAAAATGGTGGCTAGTCGTAGCGGTTATATTTACATTGCTGCACAAAATCAAGTTTTTCGCTACAATCCCTTGAGTGAGCAATTGCAGCTCTTGCGGGCCACTATAAAAGGAGATGTGACTATGCTAAAATTAGAAGATGATGAGAATACCCTGATCGTGGGATCGGCGGGAACACTCTATTATCTCGATATCCAGGTGGGTAAAAGTGGCGAGCTTGTCAAAAAAATCGATGGCATCCCGGGGAGCCCTGTAGACGTGACCTGGCGTAAATAAACATAAATAAAAATCAAATCTAATTATAAGAAAATATGAAAAATTTCAAAATAGTAGCTTTAGCCTTGGCTATGTCGCCAATACTGTCATTTGCGCAGCAGACCAACTTTGAGATCAAAGGGAATGCACCGAAAGCTTTCAATGGCAAAAAAGTGTATTTGGACTATACAAAGGATGGCTTCCAGGCATCTGATTCGTCAGCGATCGTAGATGGCAAATTTAGTTTTAAGGGAGTTGTGGAGGAACCATCTTATTCAAGAATGGTCTTTGATCAGGATGGAAAAGGCAAAATGGTTGCGCAGAATATCGGTGATCGCCTTTATTTTTATTTAGGTAATGAAAATTACACAATCACTATTAAGGATTCTTTAAGGACTGCATCGATCAAAGGATCTCCTTTGCATGATGGGTATGTTGCGTATTTGAACGAAATTGGGGGTGGCTTTATGGATATTATTGATGCTGGAAACAAGGCTTTTGCTGCGGTAGATAAAGACGCTCCGGACGCCAATGAACAATATAAAGCGATTCACGAAAAGTTTGAAGCTCGGTTTGAAGCACGCAGAGTAAAAGAGCTGGCTTTTGCAGCTAAAAATCCTAATTCGATCTTTGCTGTGGATGCACTTATTGATGCGGCCAATAAACGTAAGCTTAGTGAAATAGAACCTTTATTTTTAAAATTGTCCAAGGAGGTACGCCAATTAACAAATGCGAGACAACTGGAAGCACGCTTTTTGGCAGAGAAAAGTGTCAAGATCGGCAATAAGGCACCGGATTTTTCACAGCCTGATACGCAGGGTAAAATGGTTAAGGTATCTGATTTTAAGGGACAATATGTGCTGATCGACTTTTGGGCGAGCTGGTGTAGTCCTTGCCGTGCTGAAAATCCAAATCTCTTAAAAGCATACAACAAATATAAAAGCAGAGGATTGGAAGTACTTGCGGTATCATTGGACGACACCAAAGGGAAAAACGCGTGGCTGAAAGCAATTAAGGATGATGGTTTACCTTGGATTCATGTCGCTGACTTAAAAGGTTGGAGCAACGAGGCCGCGGTATTGTACGGAGTACGCGCGGTCCCACAAAACTATCTGGTGGATCCGCAGGGGAACATTGTTGCTATCAATATAAAAGGAGAACTCTTGCATCAGGAACTAGCCAAAGTGTTTGGTAATTGATCGGTATAACTAGCGCATTTATCTGGATGTTATGTACGAATAAAGTGATGAAATAAGTGGCTGTATTTTTAAGGTCAGGAATTGATTTCCTGACCTTTTTTTGAGCTAAGTCCTTCGATTGTTGTAAATTAATGTGTGCTGATAATTCAGTTAGAACGCTGCCGATAATTTGGTTGTCGATTTTGTACTACTTTTAATCGATAATGTGGACTCTTTCTTAAGTTAATACAATTATTTTTGATCGTATAGCGTATAACAAATTATAAACTGAATGTCTCGGGATACCCTTGGGCAACTCATTCTTACCTTAGATAAAATGATGATGGATAGAAGAACAGCAATCAAATTTTTGGGTACTAGCTTTCCAATGCTCTTTCTTAGCAAATTTAGTTCCGCTCATACCTATTTAGGAAAAGTGCCTTTCCATCCCGACTGGCGCTCCCTTGAAAATTATCGGGTTCCTGATTGGTTTCGCGATGCTAAGTTTGGGATATGGGCACATTGGGGACCACAATGTCAGCCAGAAAGAGGGGATTGGTATGCGCGGGGGATGTATCAGGAGGGGTCGGATCAGTATAACTACCACGTTGAAAAATACGGACACCCGTCGGTCTTTGGCTTTAAGGATGTGATTCATCAATGGAAAGCCGAAAATTGGAATCCAGAAGAGTTGATGGAGCTGTATAAAAAAGCTGGAGCGCAGTATTTTATGGCCCTGGCCAACCATCATGACAATTTGGACCTTTATCAGAGCAGCCACCATAAATGGAATAGTGTAAACCTGGGACCCAAAAAGGATATTGTGAAAGGCTGGGAGCGTGCTGCAAAAAAAAGAGGCCTTAAATTTGGTGTGAGTGTGCATGCAGCACATGCCTGGACGTGGTACGAAACAGCGCAGCGGAGCGATAAAGAAGGGAAATTGGCCGGCATTCCATATGATGGTAAGCTAAAGAAGGAAGATGGAAAAGGAAAATGGTGGGCCGAGTATGATCCACAGGAACTGTATGCCCAGGATCATAAACCGAGTCTAGATAGCAAAGACGATAGTACCGTTCATCGGCAATGGCATTGGGATGTAGCATCGGGTGTGAGCGTACCAACGGAAGCTTATTGTGAAAATTTTAAGGCACGTACATTGGAGCTGATTAATAACTATCATCCTGATATCGTTTACTTTGATGATACAGTATTGCCGCTTTGGCCAATCAGTAATGTCGGTTTGGAAATAGCATCCAAATTTTACAATAAAAGCATGCGAGCGAATCGGGGGAGGGTAGAGGTGGTGATCAATGGCAAAATCCTGAATGAAAGGCAGCGAAAATGTCTGGTTTGGGATATCGAACGAGGACAGAGCAATGCGATTGAACCCCAACCTTGGCAAACCTGTACCTGTATAGGTTCGTGGCACTACGACCGACGGATCTATGATCGTGATCAGTATAAGTCGGCTAAAACCGTAATCCATATGTTGATTGATGTCGTAAGCAAAAATGGAAATCTATTGCTTAGTGTGCCATTACGCGGCGACGGCGCTATCGACGATAAAGCCAAGGATGTCGTGCACGGAATAGGCGCCTGGATGGCAATTCATAGTGAAGCAATCATTGGTACAAGACCTTGGTATACTTTTGGGGAGGGGCCTGCGCAACAAGATGCTCCTTCATTAAATGTACAGGGATTCAATGAAGGAAAAGGGAAAGCCTTTACCAGCGATGATGTCCGTTTTACCACGAAAGGAAAGGTATTATACGCTTTTATTTTAGGCAAATCCGAGAATAGGCTTTTAAGCGTTAAATCATTGGGAACCGCTAGACCAAATATCCAATCGATTAAAGAGGTGCAAATACTAGGCTCTGATGACAAGATATCGTTTAATCAATTTGAACAGGCACTTGAAATCAGGCTACCAGATCATTTTATTCAAAATAACATAGCTACGGTCTTAAAAATTACATAGATTGTCGTTATCGTAGCTATGTTATCTCTTGTTTTTAAACAGGTCAACTGCTGCAAATCTTATTTTTTCTTCAGAAGTTCAAGCATACAGGTAGCATAATTTTTGCCAAGCTGTCGGTATCCGGCAGGACTAAAGTGCAATCCGTCACCAATCCCCTGACATCGGGCTGAGGATACAACATGTGCAGTAGCGAGTGTGGAAGGCAATGTCTGGATGGTGCTGTTCATAGACGCACATTTTCCGCCCTCTTCGGCTGATAGAAGTTCGCCTGCAAGCAATGGAACCGCATCGGCCTTCAAGTCCAAATCGTTCAATAGATTTTCGTACACCTTCTTCACTTTATCTGGCCATCCGCGATCGCCCGTATTGGACTCACCCTGGTGAAGTAAAATGCCTTTGATGACTCCTTTTTGTTGTGCAATTTTGGCTAAGGCGACAAGTCTTTTATAGGGATTGTTATCATAGGCGGCCAACATGGGTTTCATCCATGCTGGTGCTCTTGCGACATAGTTCGCCGCGCTATCCTGGTCAAATAACTGGATATGGCAACCTCCAATGGAAACATTAATCACGCCGATAGCAATAGTGTCTGGAAGATGCTCGACCAATGTTTTGCCAAAATAATCTACCGGCGTAAGACCTGTATGACAACGTGTGATTGGAGGCTTTGCCTGGTACCATTGGCCCGACTTGCGCCCAATTTCGGAGCAGTCAACAGCTTGTAAGGCATAGAATCTGCTAACGGAAATAGTGTCTTGGCTTTCAAATTGTCCATGTCCCTCCATGTTCGACTGCCCAAAACATAAATAAATATGGAAGTTTTTATTTTGTGCAAATGTCACTGTCACCGTTAAACAGCATAGCATAGTGAGAAGGAACAGCAGAAAGCTGTTATTTTTTTTGTGCATAATGTAGTTTTTAAAGTTTGTCTTTGTTTAGAAAAGTATTTCGCGATAGGTGAGACCTACCGCGAAAAGATGTAAGGGATTTGGAAAGATAAATGTTTCGTTATATGTACGTTTTTTTAAAACGCTTAATTCATGGCTATAAATTTAAACTTAAATAATTGACAAGACGTGCCGTAATAATCCCAAAGATGTAAGTTTGAATTACCATCCATAGCGCAGCTTGGCACATCCCAGCCGCGGGTTGCATCCACCTTTGACAGGATTTTATGGTAACCGTTGGCGACGGCGATTACTTGCCAGGCTTGGGCGTCGTTCCCGTAGTTCTGCCAGAGTCGGATTGAAGTTCCTAGTGTATTGCTGTTACTTGTTAGATCGATGCAACGATTGGATACACTTGCTTTAGAGACAAAACGCCAGTAGCCATTGCCAGCATCAATGGCAACCCAGCGCTGCGCAGTCGCACCATTCCTGGTCCAGGGTCTTAACACTGCACCATTGACATCCTCGCCTGATTTTAAATCAAGTACTTTGTTGGCGTCGGTTTGGAACTCGATCTCGTAGATACCATTATTGACAAGCCCGGTTACATTGCAATTGGAGACGGGATAATTGGAAGATGCGTATTGTTGGAACCATTGTTTGCTCGGTGCAGCACAGGCCTCCCAATCATTGTTATAGGCTGTACCCGCGTTGGGATCTCCTTTATGAATCAGATTATCGGGCGCTAAGAGATTCCAGCTGACATTACCGGCTTGATCTACAATATACTTTAAATTTGCGCCAAATCCGTTGCCTCCCGCCGTACCGGTTGTGCCTGTTCCGAAGGTACCGTATCCTTGGGGTGCCCAATCGGTTTCGGTAATTGCAATCGGTGCTATGTCAGCGATAGGTTTGACATTTGTGTTCCAGGCATTTTGAAAGGCTTGATAATTGTTGACACCACCCCAATAACCGGGATAGATATGGACAGCATAACCGATATTGCCTCCTGTAATCGGGTTATTTACATAACCTTGGTAATGGGACTGCCATCCTGTACCAGGTATCCAACAAACATTATTCGCGCCATTATTACGGATAATATTGACCAAAGGCTGGAAGAAATTTTTAAGTGCAGCAAAATGCTCGTTTCCTATAGTCCCCCATACACCATTTGTACCAAGGATTTCGACGGGTTCATTGGCCAATTCAAACATAACGTTGTCTGCGTTCTTCAGTCCCGGATGTTGAGACAAAAATGTCCATACAGTCTTAAGATAACTGTGGTAGGCATCATTGACAGCAATACGATGCGGACATACGCCTGGCGGACGCAGGATGACGTACATACCCCGGCTTCGCGCATGATTGATCAAAGGGACAATCACCTGGTCAGTGTAGGTTACCAAGCGATTATAATTGAACCTCGAAATATCATTTTCGGGAATAGGTGCGCCAGGATCATTGGTCCAATAAGGGTCAATATGTAAACGGATGTAGTTAAGATACCAGCCGTCAGAGGCATTGCTCAGCTTGTCCATTACGGATTTATTGTAATTGAGCGCTCCCTGAACATTGTAATTGTCCCAAGTACAATAACCAGAATTGGCACCATATTGACAACCATTGAACCATGGGCTTGGTGTAATGGCGACTCCATGTAAGACAACATTATTATCGCATGGATCTTTAAGGTGCTTGCCCCCAACATGCAATATTGGGGTAGGCCGAGGCCATGTTGTAACAGCCAGGATCGAGCTGTTAGCTTTAAGATTTCGTTCGGATTCTTCCGGTAATGTCTTCTCATCTAGCGTAGAGCAGCCAGCAAAAAGACTTAAGAAAAAGACCAGAAGTAACCACTTTTTGTTTGTTCTCATAATTTAACTATTTAAGGGTGATTAGTGTTCTATTTTTTTTTGCATCAATGCCTCGGCTACGGCCTGATAGGCTGGCTTGCGAACAAATGATTCGGTCCACAATCCAATGGGCTCCCCACGCCTCCAAAATGAGTTCTCTTGATCTGGACTGTCTAAAGGGCTCCATATCGTAATCCCATATTGTTTGTTTTTGGGTATGATCTCCATGTACTTTTCGACAACAAACTTGTATAGTTCGGCCTGCTTCTGATACATTTCAACTGTAGCATTGCTTGTTTTTATGCCATTTCCTAGACCAATATCGAGCTCAGACACTTTGATAAACTTGCCGGTAGCAGCCAGAAGCGTAAACATATTGACTATATTGTCTTTGCTTGTATTGATATCGATATGCATTTGGGTACCTATTCCATCGACTTTGGCGCCCTTGCTTTCAATATAATTGACATAAGCGATCAGTCCTTTACATTTGTTGCCATTGCCTTCTAAACCATAGTCATTGATGAATAGCAGATCATCCGCATTGCCATATTTGCGGGCAAATTGGATGGCTTTAACCGCATAATCTTTGCCAAGGTAATCCTGCCAGTAGAATTCGTCGTCGGCAAGATCTGTTTTTCCGGCTCCGGTTTTCAAGGCGTACTGATCTGGCCAGTCGGACATAGGCTCATTGACCACATCCCAGGCTTTAATGTAGCCTTTGGTCTTCTCTAGCATCCCTGCAATAAAGGTTTCGAGCGCGTTGGAGAGAATTGCTTCTTTCTCGGCAGCTGTCTTTTCAATGATGCTACCGCCCGGACTGCCGTAACCTTCGCCATCAGCAGACTGGGCTCTCGTCGAATTGTTTCCCCAGCCCCCCCAGCCATCAATATTGCTTTCAAAATCACCGTTTGCAATTAGGTTGACTGAACTGCCTGTTTTTGTGAGCGAGACCTTATCGATGAAAATAGTACCATCGTATTGGCCAAAATTGATGATGAAGTTATTTCGTTCATCAGTCGTTGTTACTTTAAGCTCGTAGGATTGATAGCCTGTGGTCAATGCCAATGACCCCATATTGTCTCCGGTATATTCGGGGGTGCGCTGCAGATCAATGCTAATATTACCTGCTTTACTGCCTCGGGCGACGATCTTCAATACATACTCTTTACCCACCTCGGTGGGATTAATGGCATAGGCTGTCTGTGCTTGCCAGGGATTGACAACAGAAGGGTTGCTCATCTTTAGTGCATGCCCAGCTAAGGCGGGACCATCAGAGCCTGGTATAACCACCGGTGCGATTAACTTATTGAGATAGGCGGCTTTTTGTCCCGAATGCCAACAGAGCGTGTGGCCATATAGTCCCATATTGTTTTCTTGCGCCGCAGTTAGTAGCTGCTCTACGCCTGCTAGATTAAGTGTACCGTCAGCCTTCACAATGGAGCCATGCTTCATTTCATAGCCCATCACCATTTCTTCAAAATTGCGGTTGGCAAGCCTATACAGTACTCCTTTGTTGAAATAGTCATTCATGTTGAGTGCAACACCAAGTTTAAACCCTGGATTTGCTTGCTTATCCAGATAGCTTTTCAATGGATTATAGGAATTTATATCTTCCTGAGCCAACACCCTTTCGGGTTTATCTACGGCGTATTCCAGTGGGGTATATTTAGAACAGGAGCTCCAGACGGTGCCGAGCGAAAGTAGGATGACAATAGTTTTATTGATTTTTTTCATCGTTGTTCGTTATTGAAGAGAGACTACTTTTTGATTGGCGTAAAAGTTTCCATTTTGACGGCTCTGTCCCGCATCACTAGGGTATCTTTGCTCGTAATGCTCATCTGCGTCATTTCAATTGCATAGGATAAATAGAGGGCATCGCGGTCGGCATTTCCCCAACTGTTTTTTTCGCCACGTTTTACAAATTTTCCACTTCCAGTAGCTGAAATCCCGGAACTTGCGGAGCTAATGCTGCAATTATTATCGTCATCAAAGGTTAAGTTTAGATTGACATTGATATTAACACCGTCTACCCCCTTAAAAGCGAGGGGCAAGATTGATCTCCTAAGTGTCGCTGTGCTCAGATTTTTGACTTCGTCTTTTTCTACATAAGCTTGGTGTCGGATAACGTTTTGGGTCAAACTGCTATTGCCACTTTTGCCTACAATCTGATCCGTACCCCGACGAAGGTAGTTGCCATGCCAAGGATTGATATACTTGAGGGCATAGAAGACAAAGTCTTTGGGAGCAACGTCCCAATCAGATACAATGGCTCTGTTGGCATTCTGAAAGGAGGCTTTACCCGAAAGGATGGAATCCGCATTGGTGACTTTTGTCATCTTTAGGGGTAAAACATAAAATGTTTCCAGCGATTTTGGGTCAGCAAAAAAAGCGTCAGTCAGCTGGACTTCTACGCCCCCTGTCAGGCTACCGCTCGGAATGTCTATCTGGTGGCTCGCAAGTTGATAATAGTTACTAGGTAAAGCAGTGATCGGCTGTCCATTTTGATAGCTCAGACCATTCGTGAGGCTGTTATCAACCACAAAATCAATACGAATGTCTTTGTTGTTATTGTAAACTCCACCCGTGGTAGCCATGACTTTAACCTTATGTTGGTTATCGAGGCTGTTGTCGAAGATGTCCTCGCCTAGTGTGACCGTTCTAATAGGGGTCTGATAGGCAAAGTATACGGATTGATAGTCAAAATCTGGAAACTCCCAGTCGTTATTTTTGCAAGACGCCAGACTTACCAAAGCCATAGCGTAAAGTAGATTGATCTTTTTCATCATGATCGATTTATTGTTAGTTCCATCCTATATTTTGTGCAAGATTGCTGTATTTGAGTACCTCACTGTACGGGATTGGACCGTAATTCATATAAGTTTCATAAAGCCTATTTTCTACAGGAATTTCTGTATAATTGTTATTGGTGATACTTATTCCTGTGGCGGCAACATTAATATCCATTTTCCAGCGGCGCAGATCCCAAAACCGAAATCCTTCGAAGCAAAGCTCCAACCTACGTTCGTTTCGAATCAGTTGACGCATTTGTTCCTTGTTATTTTTTATCTGCTCCAGATAGGGGTCTCCGTTGTTTGTGCCTACACCAGCCCGCTTACGAATAGCTTTAATGATGTCGTATGCCGAGAAAGTAAAATTTCCCGTTCCGGTAGGACCCCAGGCTTCATTCGCCGCTTCGGCATAAGCCATATACATTTCAGTCATCCGTATACGAGCATTGAAATGCATCTGTTGGGTAGAAGATGATGGATTTAAATTCACATCCTGGCGTAAGAGCTTTTTTAAATAATAGCCGGTTCGTGTAGATGTTTCGACTTTGTTCAAACCATCGTTCGTAGGGCTGTTTGCCGCCGTGTTTATCGCGGTATTGCTTACACCTGCCGTCGTTCCATTCACTATAATATAGGTTTTTAATCTAGGGTCCCTTTTATCATAAGGATTTGATTTATTATAGGCCGAATTTGCGTCACTAATTGGGTAGCCGTTTTCCATAGGGAAGGCATCTACCAGATTCTGGGTTGGATTAAGACGACCTCTGCCAAACAATGTAGGAGGAAAGTGATCCTGTTCCATGCTGTTGCTATTTCCCTTATCGGTACGCCATAGAATCTCCGTAGGATTAGATCCGGAGGTTAAGCCATCGACTACATCCTTGATGTACCAAGTAAACCCTTTTGGATCGATTCCAGTCGGCCCACCTTTTGCCTGGATGACCTGGCCTGCATAGTTTGCAGCTTGCTCCCAGGTCGTTTTACTGCCTTCACTATAGGCCGGACTTGCAGCAAGTAATGCCGCCTTGACACGAATAGCCTGTGCGATACGTTTGGTCATTCTTAACTTAAAAGTGGCACCGAACACACGGTTGTAGTCGTTGAAATTGATTGAACCTGCATATTTAGCTGGAACCTGACTATCGGCAGTGATATTTTCGTAATCCATGGGCAATAGATCTTCGGCTTTTTTGATATCATCGTATAGCTGCTGCATACAAGCTTCAAATGAAGCCCTCGTGTGGTTGAAATCCGAGTTAATGGTCTCGGGGGTCAAAAGAATTGGTACGCCCAGGATTTCTCCTGTACTTGCCTTGCCAGCATGCGCTTGTAAAAGATGGAACATAAACAACGCACGGAGTCCGTAAGCTTCGCCCTTCATACGGTCGTTGAATAGGACGCTAACTTTTGGTTCCATGGCCCATTCTACTTTATCGGTTAAGGACAGAAAGTTGTTCAGATACTGTATGGCTGCATAGCTGTTGCGCCATTGATCGAAGGGGTTGTTTATACTTGTCCACTGTCCAGTTGCCGATTTTAGAAAAGTATTGTTTTTATCGTTGCTCACCGCATTGTCTGTTGCGACGTCATCAAAGCTGTAGCTATTGCTGGGAATCCGGTTGTATCCGTTAAGAAGCAGTCCCTGTGCATATAAAGGACGGCTATTCGCTGTCTCGAGTTCGAGATTATTCTCTATCGCTGGCTCAAACATATCTTCACAGGAAGAAAACAGTAGGCTGCCCAGGATAGCTATGGTTAATATTCTTTTCATAATTGTCTTCTTAAATATTCATGATTAAAATAGGGCCTTGAGACCGACGTTGAAAAATCGTGTCTGTGGTGTTTGCCCAATATTTAGCAGCATAGTTTCTTTTTCCTTTGCGATAGTCAATAAGTTAGCTCCATTGGCATAAATCCCCAGTTCATGAATAAATTTCGAATTGAGCATGCGTTTGGGGAAATCGTAGGATAGCTGTACCTTAGACAGGTTGATGCGATCGGTCTTATAAAGCCAAAAGTCTGAACTTCGAAAGTTGTTATCACTATTGAAAGTCGTGAGGCGAGGATAGGTAGCAGTTTCCTTGGTAGATTCTGTCCAGCGGTCACGTACTACCACTGAATATTTGTCCTCCGCATCTACCCAAAAGTATGAGCTGTTTTTCATGGCTTTGGCACCGAACTGTCCAGTTGCAGCAGCAAATAGTGTGAAATTGTTCCACTTTACCGTCAGATTGAGACCCAGTGTAAGTGGCGCACCGGCCCATCCGCCTTTGCCCAAATAGACTTCGTCGCGCGTATCAATGGTGCCGTCGCCATTTTGGTCTTTATACTTGATATCACCGGGTTTTACTTCACCAAATGAAGACAAGGCTGAGTTGTCAATATCGGGTTGACTCCTATAAAAACCATCATGCTGTAAACCCCAGATCGCATCCAGCGGTTTTCCTGCCCTATTTTGATAGGCAAACTGATAGAGTTCGTCCCGTTGTACTGCCTTGGTTGAATAATACATCCCATTGAAGCCTAGCGATACAAAAGTTTTGTCGATCTGTTTGTTCAAGTTGATGCCAAAATCAACACCTTTTCGCTCGTCACTGCTATAATTGATATAGGGAAGATCCGAGTAAACTGGCCAACCTGTCATAAAGTACATTGGATATTGTGTTGTCGCTTGTACCAAACCGCCAGTCATACGATTGAAAAAGTAGGAGGTATTGAATGTGATCAGGTTATTGTATAACCCGCCTTCAAGGTTGATGTTGAATTCCTTGCGTTTTGGGAATTTCATATTTGGATTGTCGCCCCTGCGCCGATCAAAAGAGTGTACTAATGCGCCATCCGCCCAACTATACCAGGCTCCATTGTTGTATGTATAATATCCTTGATAAAGGAAATAATCGGTAATGTCCAAGTCGGTATTCAAGATACCTGCTGAAGCAGATACCCTGAGGTCGTTGACAACCTTGCTGTTTGCCATAAAATTTTCTTTTGAAAGACGCCAGGCAACAGCCAATGTAGGGGAGAGGGCCTGTCTGTTTCCTTTCGGTAATTTCGCAGAATGGCTATAAGCGCTGCTAAAGTCAACATAATATTTACCCAAATAATTATAGCCTAACTGAAGCCCCAAATTGGCATTACTGGTTTTGTGATAGCTGCCAGATGCTCCAATTTGGTAAGCATTGGCCAAGAGGATTGCTGACAGGTGATGCTTATTATCATATATGCGGTTAAAGTTTAAGGATCCATTAAAACCAATAGTTTGTCGATAGTTACTACCGCTGATATTTTGTACACCAGATATACGGTCATCGCCATATTTTGTTAAGCTGCTAATTAAATCATTGCCGTTATAGTTGTTCCAAGAAGCCTGATAGACCGCATAATTGTTGTTATAGGATTGACTGTAATTGGATAGGTAATCTACTGCGAGGTTGGTCTTGAAAACCAGACCTTCGAGTATATTTTTTAGGTCGAAACTTAAGCCTGTGTTAAATTGAAATTGCCGGTTGAGAAGACGCGTGGTACCACCGGCGTAAACATTCGCAAAGGCATTTGTCTGATCGAGCTGACTTCCCCCCAGCAGGTATTTGCCATCAATGAGAAAACTACTGTTATTGACATAGATCATCGAGTTGGTATCACCGTCTTCAATCATGTCAATCGGAATAAGCGGAGAGAAGCGATGGGGACGCATCGTAGCGGCAGCCCCCCAATAATCAGCATTAACGCCCTTGGAAATATAAAAACTGGCCGCTGCATCTACATTTAATGAGATGATATCGCTGACTTTGACATCAATATTACCCCGCATATTAAATCTATTGGCGCCGCCATTCTTTTTTGCCTGCCCAAAATTGAGCATTGATCCTTCAGACCAAAATCCAAAATTGGTATAGTATTGCGCCCGTTGGTTTCCACCCGATATTTCGGCAGTGGCATCGTAACGGCTATAATGATCTTTGATGTAATCTGAGGAATAGTAATCGACATTGGGATAGCGAAAGGGATTTGTCCCCGCTGCATGCTGATAGATGGTCTCGGTACTATATAGTGGGACCAAACCATCATTCTGGCGCGCCTCATTATAGAGTGTCATATATTCTGCGGAACCCAGGTATTTTGGATAACTGATTGCAGCATTGATGCCACTATTGGCCCTAATCTTTATCTGTTGGCCACCGGCATTGCCGCGTTTGGTGGTAATGCTGACAACGCCTTTGGCCGCCCGGCTGCCATAAAGTGCTATGGCATTGGCGCCCTTCAGTACGCTGATCTGATCGATCTCTGTTGGCATAACATTGTTGGCATCGCGCGGAAACCCATCCACTAAAACCAGATACCCGCTCATGCCCCAGATATTGCCGTTGTAACCGGGAATAAATGCGTCTAGGTTTTCCAGGCTGTAGGTGGTGTAATTCTTATCAAGCAATTGAGGAATATCGATGGACTGTACATTGCCCATAAGGTCTTTCTTTTGAACTTTCCGGAATGCGACTTGCACCACTGTCGTACTGTCTGTACCAATACTATCTTGGAGACGTTGTAGCGTGGAAGTTGGGAATATATTTTTATATGTTGCTAGCGTTGGATCAAAGGATTCTATGGCCATTCCTTCAAAGGTGGCGATCCAGCTTAATCCAAGACAAAGTGCTATTCTTAATTTTTTGTACTTCATTTTTTGAATGATTAAATGAAAAACTTGTTACCAACCCGGGTTTTGATAGTACTCGGAATACATATTGACATCTCGGACTTTTAGGGGCAACCAATAATGCTTGCTCGTAAATTTGCGTTCCAGGAGCACATTTTCTTTGAGATTGACAACACGGTTTTGGGAAGGATCTATCGTGTTAAATGTTCCGCTCCGGTCAAATGAGACTGATTTTTTTTGCGTATATGGAGCCTCGGTTAGCAAAAGCCAACGCCGTAAATCGTTAAAACGATGACCTTCGAAGGCGAGTTCCACTGCACGTTCCCTACGCAGTTCGGGTAATAATGATTCGGCAGAACCTAGGAATTTAGCGTTTATATGGTCTACACCAGCGCGGTCGCGTACGACATTGATGGCATCAACAGCAGTTTTGTTGTAATTGTCCGCTTTGCCTGTAGCCGAATTGGAAGCCATCATTGCTGACTCAGCATACATCAAGTAGACATCAGAAAGGCGCATATAGGGGACGTAAATATGAAGATTGGTACCGTAACTGTAGGCTTGATCATATTTATTGGCTGTTAAAGGAATAAATTTGCGTAGAACATAGCCTGTCTGACTACCGGTACGGATATCCCGATAGCTTCCACCTGTGTACAGATTGGCGTTGCGGTTTTTTTCTTCTGTAGCCGCCATATTTCCTTGAACCACTTTTGCACCGTCAAAAATAATATCCTTGTAAAAACGTGGATCCCGATCTTTCCAAGGGTATTCAGCATTATATCCCGACTCTGCATCGGACTGGGTAATGTCCTTAATCGGTAAGCCGTTTTTCATGCCATAGTAGTCGACATAATTTGCTGTTGGGTTAAACCTAAGGTCGCCATCACCTACTTCGAGGGGAATATATTGCTTGCTTGTTCCCCAGTTAGATACCCATGCATCGATATAAGGCCCTCTAAAAATAGCCTCAGTACTGCCTGGCATGGTCCAGTTTTGTCCCGTTGTGTAAAAATTTAAATGAATATTGGCCATGGGAACAAGGGCGTAGTTCGTCTGTCCACTCTCAACCAGAGATAGCAATTCGCCGAAGGCCTGTGCCGCTTTTTTACAATAATCAGTATGATAGGTTTTACTTCCCGTAGACTGAAAATTCATCAGTGGACTTCCGGCCCAAAGGTAGTTTTTGCCAAGATAGGCTAGCGCCATGACTTTGTTGATGCGCAATTGGTTTTTCCCAAGTGTACGCTTTCCAGCCGTTGTATTGTCCCAATCGATCGGCAACAGGTTAGCCGCTTCCCTGAAATCGGCAGCAGCAAGATCAGCACATTCGTGGTAACTAAGTCTGGGTAACCGAAGCTTTTCGTCACTAGGTAGTACATGATTAATGTAAGGCATACCACCAAAATATTCCATTAGTCGGTGGTGAAACCAGCCTCGGAAAAATAATAATTGCCCCTTGATCAGGTCCTTTTCTTCCTGCGTCGCTTCGGTCAATTTGTCGATATTCTCTAAGCCAAGGCTTATTTTTCGGAGGCCAAACCAGGATGCGCTCCATAGATCACGAAAGGCACGGTTGGCGAATACATCATTGTTGTTGGTGGTAAAATCCCCCTGATCCATCCAGCCCGCACCCCAGCCATCAAACTCCCTTTGCCAGCCCCAAAAATTGCCCTGGTCTATTTTGTTTACGAAATGAAAATTGTTCGCCGTGGAGGTGATTTCATCTTCACCCCAGTTCCAGGAATTGGTCCAGTAGTTGTTGCTGAAATTGACCACACAGTTATACAGCTCTTCGGTATAACCTTGGAAATTAATAAAGTTTTTAAATGCTTCTTTGGGAGATATATTGGACTGTTCTTCCTTGTCTAGATATTTATTGCATGAGAGTAGTGTTGTAGACGACCAGAACACACCAGTTATGAAGATTATCTTGAAATATTTTTTCATCTGTCTAAATTGCTTTAAAAAGTAATGTTTGCACCTAGATTAAATCGCTTTACCGTCGGATAAGCTCCTTGAGAAGCCCAACCCGTGCCGGCGTAATTGGATTCTCGGTCATCGGGCATTTTGGACCAGAAGACCAAGTTGTTGCCATTTAGGAAGAGGCGAAGATTTTGAAGACCCAAGCGTTTGATCATGCTGGATTCGCGGTTAAAATTGTAGGCAATTTCAGCGGTTTTCAATCGAATGTATGAACCATCAAACATATACCTGTTACCCGGGGCATAACTACTTGATTGAGACAGCCAACGTGGTAAAGGAACATCCGCATGAACGTTGTTTTTTGACCAATACGAACCTTCTTCGTAGGCCAGATTAAGCTGACCTGAGAAGCTATTGAAGACAACTTGACGTGTGACATTGTTGACCGCATACCACTGCGTCATTACACTAAAGTTATTCCAGTCGAACCCAATCGTACAATTGTATGTGTTTTGTGGAACAGAGGGAAAGGCATAAGGGATATTGTCTTTGGCATCAATAATACCATCACCATTATAATCCAGTATATGATAATTGCCGGGAAGCTTAGCGAGGTCATTGCTTTCATGCATGGTGCTGCCATAAAGTTCATCCCAGGTATTGTAATACCCGGAGCTAACATATGAATAGGTCTGACTCACCTGTTTATTGTCGGGTTTTTGATATGCGGGTAACAATTCAGGCGCATCGGCATTGATGACTTTATCTTTGGCATGGGTAAAATTGAGGTCAGCCCATATCCTCCAATCTTTGTTTAGCTGCCTATTGAACTTTAATTCGACCTCATAACCTTTATTTTTTACCTCTCCGAGGTTGGCCGTTGGAGCCTCTACACCAAAATATGACGGAATAGACCTGCCACCGCCAGTAATAAGCACATTCGTCCTATGATCTTTAAAGAAGTCTACCTTCCCAGAAATCTGTCCGTTGAATAGGCCAAAATCCACACCGAAATTTAACTTCTTGACTTTTTCCCAGCGGATATTTGGGTTTCCAAGCACATTTTCTTTATACCAGATGTATGGACTGGTATTTCCATCGGAGTAGGAAAATCGACCGTCAACACCCATCCCTGCCGTACCGCCGTAGGCCCATTGCGTTAAATAAAGAAATTGTCCACCACCGCTATCGTCACCAATATCTCCATAGGAGCCACGCAGCTTTAACGTATTCAAAAAGGATAAAGGTTTCATAAACTCTTCTTCCGAAACTAACCAGCCAATACCTCCGGAATTAAAAAAGGCAAATCTGTTTTCGGGTGCGAATTTCTCTGAGCCCGTATAGGCACCGTTATATTCGAGCATATACTTATTCTTGTAATTATAAGTTGTACGGAATACCCAGTCTTCCCGATAGGAGGGAATCGTGCTACCTCTTCCATATTGATTTCGGTTGACCAATCCCATGGCCGAAATATTGTGGTTTTTGGCAATAGTAGTTACATAATTTAATTGCAATTGATAAAATAATCTCCTGTACGTGAGTGCGTTGTTTACTGTTCCGGCTTCTGTCGTCCAATCAATGCCTTCGGCAAAATCGAATCTATTGGTTCCATCGAAAGGAATTTGGTAGGTTGGAAGTCCAGTATTGGGGTCTATCCACTTGCTTTGGGTGTTATTGTTGGCGTCATTAATACCACGTCTGCCTTCAACAAATGTATTATCCAGAGAGATTGTCCCACGTAGATTAAGGCCTTTTGTTAAAAATTTGAGGTCTTGTTCGAGCGTAAAATCTGTTGTAATGCGGCTCGTGGTAATGTACTCAGTTCCACTGATAGCCAGTACACGAGCAGAATTTATTCCGGCATTTGGGTTTGGCGCATTGAATCCCCAGGTGCCATCTGAATAACGTGGATAGATAACATCCGGTGCTACGGTGTAGGCTGCAATCCAATAGGAATAATCGTTGCCACCACCAAATGGGCTTTTTCGGACACCCCGAGAGCCTGCGAGATTTGTTGAGAATTTGGTTGTTGGTGTAAGTTGGAAATCCAAATTCGAACGGACATTGAGACGGTTAAATCCGTAGCCGGCTTTATAGCCCCTGGCGTTTTCAAACTGACGAAATAGATCACCTTCATACAGATAATCTGCGTTGGCAAAGTATTTGACAAATGGGGTGCCACCAGCAATATTAACACTGCTGTTTTGCGAAAATGCTTGGCTTCTAAATAGTTCTTTAGCCCAATCGGTATTTACATAGCGCTCACGTTCGGTTTGGTCGGCGGGGAAACGGTATTTATTGATAATATCTTGCGGCGAATAATCGGCCCAACTTGCGGGGTTGATGCCCAACTCATACTCAATCACTTTATTGCGTAGCATGAGCGCGTCGTATGAATCCATTTTACCTGGGAGCTGTGAAACGGTTTTAATGACATTATTAACGGTACCACGTATCAACATTTGACCTTCCTTACCACGTTTAGTGGTGATGAGAATGACACCATTGGCTCCTCTCACTCCATAAACAGCGGTCGCCGATGCATCCTTGAGTACTGAAATGGTTTCGATAGAACTGATATCTACCGCTGATAATGGTCGTTCGACACCGTCAACCATCACTAGTGGATCTGTATTGTTCCAAGTACTTCGTCCCCGGATCACAATACGGGGATCTTCTTCACCCGGCATCCCCGTACTTGCTGTCGTGATTACCCCAGGTACATTGCCCGTCAATGCAGCTCCTACACTAGATACCCCGCCTGCACGTTCCAGAATTTTGCCCGAAGTTTGAGCTATGGCACCAACAACGGTTTCCTTTTTTTGCCGGCCATATCCAACAACGATCGTTTCCTCTATTTCAATAGACTTATCTATAAGCCGAACCTCTACTGTGGTTTTATCGTCAATGGGAAGCTCGACTTGTCCGTAACCGAGTTTGGAAATGGTCAATAAATTTTTGTCTGCTGGCACTTGAAGGGTAAAAGCTCCATTTTCGTCGGTGGCAGTGCCTAATGATGTCCCCTTCACCTTGATGGAAGCGCCACTTATTTTTTTGTGGTTGCCATCGACAATAATGCCCTTAATTTGCCTTTTGGCTTGAGCTTTTAATGTTACCTGCCCGACAAGAAGCAAGAATAACAGTAAAGTGAATGGCCTAGCTATACCCCATAGCTTTCTCCAATGCCTTATAAATGTGATTGAGATTGTAATCATCATAGCATATGTGGATTATTAAAATAGGTTTAAAAATTTTTTTGGTTAATTTGTCTGTAATTGGTTGGCACGGTTGTACCAGCATTCCCTTAGGTCATTTTTGATCATAATAGGATCGCAGACTATGGATCATCTAGTGTTATCATGGCATTATAATAATTGGTTAAAAATTAGCTGTTTAGAAATGTAGGGCAACCGGTTGCATCGTTTGGTTATAGTTTTTCCCAAACGGAGATACCTTTCAAAGCAGTTTATAATTGTAGACCAAAGCTAGCTATAGCAAAATTTTAGTAATAGCAAGAATGTTTAAATGAAGGATAAGAATGTCAAATAGGGCCGATAATCCGGCAAAAAACATTTTTATGGACTGGTTTGATCGGATTAATTTAATAAATTAGTTGATAGTTCACGCCGCAATTGAAAGTGAAGATACACCTAAATATATGATACGAATTTTACTGGTAACAACCTTGGCAATGTTAACGTTTTTGTGTTATGGGCAAAATGAGCCTGTGACCTTTCAACGCTATTATTCGAAAGATGGACTTTCCTCCAATACAATCTATAGCATTTTTCGGGACAGTTATGGTTTCCTCTGGCTCGGAACAGAGGATGGACTGAACAGGTTTGATGGCCGTCGTTATCATGTGTATCGCTATGATGCCAATAAAGAAAATAGTCTAATGGCTAATCATATTTCGGCGCTCTGTGAAGACAAGAAGGGAAGGGTGTGGATAGGAACAAACGGAGGCGGCTTGAGCTATTTCGATCGACAGGCTGACCGCATTCGAACTTATAATCTTACTCCGGATGGAAAGTGGCTCAGTGCAGCTATAAATGCGATCGATAAAGATTTAAACGGAAATATTTGGGTTGCTTCTTACGGTGCATTATTTATTTTGAATGTCGATGATTTGCAAAAGAAAGTTGATCAGAAATATAGACCTGTCGTAGAGACCTTTGCAGGTAAAGTGACCAACTGCGTCTTTCGTGATCGACAAAACAACATGTGGGTATCATCGGAGCGTGCTGTGTTCCGCATTTCAAGTGATTTAAAGACCATAAAACGCTTCGAAGTTTTGTCTGAAGGGGAAGGGTATGAAAATGGGGTTGAAATAACTTCCATTGTCGAGGATGATAAAGGCCGAATCTGGATCGGTTCGATGCTCGGACTAAAATACCTAAATCAAGGTGCGTCACAATTTAACAAATTCATAGTCGGGCCCGGAAAAGGGAATTTGAGCAGCCCACGCATTTATGCCTTAAGTTATAATCTCAAACACTGTATATGGATTGGAACGGACAACGGTCTTGATGTGTTAAATACCAATGATTTTAGTGTGCATACCTTTAAACCTGATCCTAGTAATATTCATAGTCTTTCACATAAATCTATCCGGTCTATATGTATCGATAACAGCGGTATTTATTGGGTGGGAACCTTTCGGGGAGGATTGAATAAATATGATACCAATTTAAGTCAATTTCGATTAAAAAGTTTGGATTTCTTAGCGGGAATGACTGGGGATCCAGCTGTGGTAACATCTTTTGCGGAGTACCAGCATAAAATATTCCTAGGTGTTGATGGTGCTGGTGTCTGGAAGTATGAAAGGGACAGTGATCGACTGCTTCCGGTCAAGCTGGCGGCTAACCTGCCCTCTGATCTGACCGTATTGGCTTTAGAAAGACAGCGCGATCAACTTTGGATCGGTACATACCAACATGGGGTACTTTGTCATGATCTGATTAGTGGAGATCTCAAAAGATATACGGCGGGCAACAAAGAAGATAATTTAAACAATAATGATGTTTTTTGTTTGAAAACTGATTTTCAAGGTAATATATGGGTAGGGACGAATGGCGGCGGCATTAATGTTATTCAAAAGGGAGGTGCAATAGTAAAGAAATACAGACGGACAGAAGGCGATAGCGCTGATCTTCGGCTACCGGGAAATTTTATCCGCGCGCTAGAGGAAGACCAGGATCATCATATGTGGATTGGCACTTATGGCTCTGGGCTTGCCAGGTATGATCCTGGAACAAAACGTACTGCAATTTTTAATATGGAGAACAATAAGCTGCCCAGTAATTATGTGTTGGCCGTGCACAGTGATAAAACAGGGAATTTGTGGGTAGGAACGAATGGGAATGGCGTTGGAGTACTCGAAAAAGGAAAAACACAATTTATTACTCTTTCTGAAAAAGATGGTTTAGCTAATGGCGCAATACAGAGTATAATAGAAGACGATAAAGGGCGCATGTGGTTTGCGACCAACAAAGGATTAAGTTGTTATTTTCCGAAAGAAAGGCTATTTAAGAACTATTCGAAAGCTGCAGGATTACAGGAAGGAGCTTTTATGTTGGGGGCGACGCTAAAAATGACGGATGGAGAAATGTATTTTGGAGGACAGAAGGGGTTTAACCATTTTTATCCCGCCAATCTAAAAATAAACATTAATCCAGCTAAGGTAGCGCTAACTGATCTGAAAATTGACAATGTCGTCATTCAACCTACGGATAAAGGAGCTATACAACAGTCTCTATTAACAGCAGATCGTATTTACTTAAAGTATAAACAGAATTTCTCCATTTCTTTTGCAGCGCTAAACCTTACGGTGCCGGAGGATAACGAATACGAGTATAGACTTGTCGGATTCGATAAAAATTGGATTCGGAATGGCAAAGAAAATAATGCCTATTATACAAATTTGGATCCCGGAGATTATTTATTTCAGGTACGTGCCAGCAATAACGATGGAATTTGGAACAAGGAAATAAAATCCATTGCCATACATGTTGCTCCACCATTTTGGCGAACAATATATGCATATATATTTTATGTGATAGCAGTTGCGGGAGCCTTGCTATGGATCAGGCATCGCGGAATCCAAAAGCTAAAACAAAAATTTGCACTTGAACAGGAACGTATCCAAGCGAAACAGCTTATTGAGCAGCAAAAAAGAGACGCTGAAACCAAGCATCAACTGGATGCAATGAAAATTAGGTTTTTAACGAATTTAAGCCATGAATTCCGCACACCAATTTCATTGATAATGGGGCCTATAGACGCTCTGATAACAAAAAATAAAGATCGTAAACTGGCTGATTCGCTGAATCTGATTAGCCGGAACGCGCGAAGATTGTTAAATCTGGTCAACCAACTGCTCGACTTTAGAAAGATGGAATATCATGAGTTGAAATTGCAGGACGACGATGGTGATTTAGTGTCTTTCGTACAGGAGGTATTTCGGTCATTTCAGGACATGGCCTTGCAGAAGGGGATAGACTATTCTTTTTTACCTTGCCAAGAAAAAATATATTGCCGTTTTGATCGAAATAAAATCGAGCGCATTTTATTTAATCTTATCTATAATGCCTTTAAATTTACTAATAAAGAGGGGGATATTGCGGTAAGTATAGCATCGGTCAGTATGAAAGACAAGAAGCTGCAGGTCTGTCTAGAGGTGAGGGATACAGGAATTGGTATTCCTGAACAATTGCAACAATCCATATTTGAAAGTTTTTTCCAGCACGACAACGATGGCGCAATTGCTAGCCAAGGTTCTGGCATCGGCTTATCGATTGCTCAGTCATTTGTTCAGATGTATAACGGAAAGATTTCAGTATACAGTGAACCGGAAAAAGGGAGTGTTTTTAAATTTGATCTATGGTTAGATCCAGCTGAACCGAGTTATGAAAATATGCCCGAGCAGGAAATAATGCCTACAGATGCGCCTGTAGAGGTTAGACAGTGCCCTCTCGTGCTGATTATCGAAGATGATGAAGACTTTAGGTATTACCTCAAAGAATCTTTAAAAGAATACTATCAGATCATCGAGGCTACCAATGGAAAGGATGGCTGGCAGAAAGCACTTTTTCATCATCCCGATCTTGTGGTGAGTGATGTGCAGATGCCCTACCTAAACGGCATGGAATTTTCGCAAAAACTTGTGCAGGATAAAAGGACAAAACACATCCCAGTTGTGTTGTTGACGGCTTCTCAAGTGGATAATGGACTCGTTTGTGGACTGGAGTCGGGGGCCGTGGATTACCTCACCAAACCTTTTGACATGCATGTGCTGGTAGCGAAGATCAATAGCTTGCTCCATCTAAATCAAGCATTTAAGGAAGTGTACAGCAAGCAGGTATCCATTGTTTTGCCCGAAGTTGCGGTTGTATCAGAAAAGGATAAATTTTTGCAAAAAGTGCTGAATTATGTGCACGAAAATATTGATAACCCGCAATTATCTGTGGAAACCTTGAGTGCCCACACCTCGATGAGTAGAGCTTCCCTGTACAATAAACTGTTGGAACTTACAGGAATGTCGCCGGTAGATTTCATTCGGTCTGTGAAACTGGAAAAGGCTGCTAGCTTGTTGGAGAAAAGCGATAAGTCTATTTCTGAAATAGCGTACCAAACAGGATTTGCGAATCCCAATTATTTTACAAAGGTCTTCAAAGCAAAATATCAAATGACTCCAAGTGAGTTTATACAGTGCCAAAAGATTACTTCCGAGTAAAAGGAGTTAAATTGTTTTTTAGGCGCAATTTTACAAAAGGGTAATTTGTTTTAGACATTTTTACCCTTCTTTTTTTTATTTGTTGCAATGCTGTCCTCTGGAAACCTATAGTTTTGTGTTATACCAAATCGCCAAAATCTGGCGAATAATAAACTTATCAACTAAATAAGAGATATGAAATTTTTTATCGATACAGCTAGTCTCAGTGAGATTCGTATGGCTCAAAATTTAGGCGTATTGGATGGGGTGACGACCAATCCCTCCCTGATGGCCAAAGAGGGTGTGACAGGAACAGAAAATGTGCATGGTCACTATAAAGCTATCTGTGCAATTGTCGACGGTGACGTGAGTGCGGAAGTGATTTCGACCGATTATAAAACCATGATCAAAGAGGGCTTGCAGTTGGCTGCTTTGGATAGCAAAATCGTTGTTAAGGTACCCATGACTGAAGATGGTATTAAAGCGATCAAATATTTTAGTACTCAACAGATCAAAACCAATTGTACGCTGGTTTTCTCTGCCGGACAGGCGCTGCTCGCGGCAAAAGCCGGAGCGACTTATGTATCACCTTTTGTCGGCAGACTTGATGACATATCCGTCGACGGGCTAGCACTGATCCGGGAAATACGCACAATTTACGATAATTATGCTTTTGGAACACAGATTTTGGCAGCTTCGGTACGCCATAGTGCCCATATCTTGGGTTGTGCCAAGATCGGGGCAGATGTCATGACGGGGCCACTGCAGGCGATATTCTCCTTGTTAAAACATCCTTTGACGGATAGTGGATTAGCTCAATTTCTCGCTGATCATAAACGTGTTGCTACACAGAGCTTTAATTGATATGGTAATGACTAAAAATAGTATACATAATCTAGAAGCAATTGTTCAACAAGTACGAAGGGATATACTTCGTATGGTGCATGGATGCCAATCTGGACATCCCGGTGGATCTTTGGGCTGTGCGGAATTATTAGTCGGTCTGTATTTTGAACTGATGCAGCGAAATGAACACTTTGATGTCAATGGCGAAGGAGAAGATCTATTTTTTCTTTCCAATGGACATATTTCCCCTGTATTTTACAGTGTACTGGCTCGAGCAGGATATTTTCCGATAAGTGAACTTGCCACCTTTAGAAAGCTCAATTCACGTCTACAGGGCCATCCAACGACCCATGAAGGATTGCCGGGGATCCGCGTGGCCTCAGGTTCGTTGGGGCAAGGTCTCTCTGTTGCGATTGGCGCTGCTCAGGCCAAAAGATTAAATAAGGATAACCATTTAGTTTACGTCCTGATGGGAGATGGTGAATTGCAGGAAGGACAGGTCTGGGAAGCGGCCATGTATGCGAGCCATAACAAAATGGACAATTTAATTGTTATTGTGGATTACAATGGAGCTCAGATTGATGGGGCTACAAATGATGTCCTGTCATTAGGGGATTTGCCTCATAAATGGATGGCATTTGGTTGGGAGGTTGTTGAAGTTAGGCGGGGAAATGATGTTGGTTCCGTCATTGCCGGCCTTCGAAGAGCTCAGTCGATGACAGTCAAAAAAGCTCCGATCATGGTATTGTTGCACACAGAAATGGGCAATGGTGTTGATTTTATGATGGGATCACACAAATGGCATGGTGTGGCACCGAATGACGCTCAATTGGAGTCAGGATTAAGCCAAAATGCGGAAACGTTGGGCGATTATTAGTATCATGCATTAAGAGATTTCGAAATTGATTAAATTAAAATGAAAAAATATACATACACAGAATCCAAGGATACGCGATCTGGATTTGGTGCTGGTTTGCTGGAAGCGGGGAGACAAAATGAAAATGTGGTAGCGCTCTGTGCTGATTTAGTTGGCTCCCTCAAAATGAACGATTTTATCAAGGCTTATCCGGACCGTTTTTTTCAGATTGGCATTGCTGAAGCGAATATGATGGGCATCGCTGCTGGACTTACCATTGGCGGGAAAATACCTTTTACCGGTACATTCGCCAATTTCTCGACCGGGCGTGTGTACGATCAGATTCGTCAGTCCATTGTCTATTCGGATAAAAATGTGAAGATTGCGGCTTCGCATGCGGGGCTTACTTTGGGAGAAGATGGGGCAACTCATCAAATCCTGGAAGATATCGGATTGATGAAAATGCTCCCCGGGATGACTGTCATCAATCCATGTGACTATAACCAAACCAAAGCGGCAACAATAGCAGTGGCAAAACATAAAGGTCCTGTTTACCTGCGTTTTGGACGCCCTGTTGTTCCTGTTTTTACAGCCGAAGATCAGGAATTTGTGATTGGCAAAGCTGTGCTGCTCAATTCAGGTGTTGATGTTACTATTATAGCGACTGGACACTTGGTATGGGAGGCAATCCGGGCGGGCGAGGAATTGGAAAAGCTGGGAATTGATGCAGAAATCATCAATATACATACCATCAAACCTCTTGATAAGGAAGCTATACTGGCATCTATCGAAAAAACGGGTTGCGTGGTGACGGCCGAAGAACATAACCGTATCGGTGGGCTTGGCGACAGTATCGCACAGCTATTGACCAAACAAATGCCTGTACCTCAAGAATATGTTGCCGTAGATGATAGTTTTGGTGAATCGGGAACACCGAGTGAACTCATGGATAAATATGGGCTAAATGCCGATGCCATAGTGGCATCTGTACTTCGAGTACTAAAAAGAAAACAATTCAAATAGTCAAAAAACGGGGACTGCCCCATATTTTGACTACTAATCAACCAATTGTAAAAATGAGAAAGATTATTTGCACAGCATTATGTATGATGTCGATCAGCTTGTTGTCCCATGCACAACAGGCTGCACCAAAGGGATTTGACGTGGAAAGGAAACTGATGTCTACTGGGAAAATAGATTCTATTATTTATCCGTCTAAAACGGTGGGCGTGTCCAGAAAAGCACTGATATATACACCTCCAGGATATAATTCCGAAAAAGAATATCCTGTACTGTACCTCTTGCATGGAATCGGAGGTGATGAACGTGAATGGTTGAGGCATGGAAATCCACAGGTTATTTTTGACAATCTCTATGCCGAAGGTAAAATGGAACCCATGGTGGTGGTGATGCCCAATGGTCGTGCGATGAAAGATGACCGGGCCGGAGGAAATGTCATGGCACCGGATCGCGTAGCTGCATTCTCGACTTTCGAAAGAGATCTGCTTGACGACCTGATTCCCTTTGTTGAAAAACAATTTCCAGTTGTCCAAGACCGTGAGCATCGTGCGATCTTTGGTCTATCTATGGGTGGTGGTCAGGCATTGAATTTTGGATTAGGCCACATCGATACGTTTGCATGGGTGGGTGGGTTTTCTTCTGCCCCCAACACAAAGATGCCACAAGAATTATTACCTGCTCCAGAGGAAGCTAAAAACAAGCTAAAAATGTTGTGGGTTTCCTGCGGCGACCAAGATGGTTTGCTCAATATAAGCAAAAGGACACATGAGTACCTTTTGGATCATCAGGTGCCTCACATATACTATTTAGAATCTGGAGGACATGATTTCAATGTGTGGAAAAATGACCTTTATAATATTTCTCAGTTGTTATTTAAGGCGGGCAAGTAGCATAGCTATGATAACGACCTTACGAAAGGTGTTAGCTATTGGATTAGATGTAATTTAAATAGGGTGTCGTCGCATGAAAAATAATTTTGAAAACTTTAGTAAGAGAAATAATGGGAAATTTTATTGTGAAGTATGGAGGTATATTGACGGTGTTTTTTTTATTGAATACGACACTATCGTGTGCGCAAAAGAGATCCGAGCTGACCATGTGGTATGACCGCCCCGCTGATTCAACGATCTGGGAACAAGCCTTGCCACTTGGAAATGGAAGAATGGGAGCCATGGTTTATGGCATTCCGTCTTGTGAAAAAATACAGCTCAACGAAGAGACCATATGGGCTGGCGGGCCTTATCGCAATGATAATAAGAAGAGTGGGACTGCTTTAAAAACGATTCAGAGCGATATTTTCGCGGGAAGATTAGCCGAGGCCGATAAACTCGCAAACCAAACTTTTTTTACAAAAACACATGGCATGCCCTATCAAACTGGGGGAAACATCCTATTAAGATTTCCAGGACATGAACAGTATCAAAACTATTATCGCGCACTTGATCTCGAGCGTGCTATCTCCTTGACACGGTATACAGTAAATGGAGTCACCTTCACACGCGAAATGTTTGTCTCCTTTGCCGATGATGTCATCGTGATGCAGATAACATCAAGTAAAAAAGGACAAATTAATTGTGAATTAAGCTATGATAATGAATCGCAACACCGTATTTTTAAAAGTGGTCATTCGCTGGTCTTGGAAGGAAAGGGTAGTGATCACGAGGGGATCGCTGGTCAAATTGTTTATCAAACACATACAGCCATACAAAATACAGATGGACTAGTAGATGTTTCGGATAAAAAAATTGATGTGAAGGGAGCAACTCGGATGCGTATTTATATCTCGATGGCGACCAATTTTAAACATTACAATCTACTGGGTGCTGATCCATTCAAGCAAGCTGCGGACCGACTGTATAAGGCAATGTCTGCTCATTATCCATCTTCACTAAAACGCCATACAGGGATTTACGCTAGGCAATTCCAACGCTTTAAGCTTCGGCTTGGAGAAGGAACGAATCAAGTGGACCAGCCCTTGCAAGCCCGTATAGCTAACTTTACAAAAACACAAGATCCTGAACTTGTGGCTCTGCTAGCACAATTCGGACGTTATTTGCTGATCTGTTCGTCACAACCTGGAGGACAACCCGCCAATTTACAAGGGATATGGAATAGCTCCATGTCACCAGCTTGGGATAGTAAATACACCATCAATATAAATACAGAGATGAACTATTGGCCCGCGGATGTCACGAATCTTTCGCATACGCAGTACCCCTTATTTGAGATGATCAAGGAGCTCAGTGAAAGCGGAAAAGAGACAGCTCAAACGATGTACAATGCTAGGGGGTGGGTTGCACATCACAATACGGATATATGGCGTGTGACGAGCCCGATTGATTTTGCGGCGGCTGGAATGTGGCCCAGTGGCGGATTATGGCTATCACAGCATCTTTGGGAACATTATCTGTTTAGTGGAGACAAAATATTTCTAAAACAAGTTTATCCCGTTATGAAAGGGGCTAGCGAATTTCTACTTTCGGCACTTATCCAACATCCAGCCTATTCAGACAAAGACTGGTTGGTGCTTAGCCCCTCAATATCACCGGAGCAAGGACCTTTGTCTGCAGGTGTGACTATGGATAATCAGCTCTGTTTTGATATGTTGACCCGTACGGCTAAGGCGGCAGAAATCCTGGGAGTCGACGGTCTTTTCAAAGATAGTTTGTTGATGACGGCAAAACGTATTCCACCCATGCAAATTGGCAGATATGGTCAATTGCAGGAGTGGCTTGAGGACTTGGACGATCCCCAGAATCAGCATAGGCACGTCTCACATTTATATGGTTTGTTCCCTGGTAATCAGATTTCTCCCATTCGTACACCTGAATTGTTTGAGGCTGCGCGCAACTCATTAATGTACCGCGGTGATTTTGCAACAGGATGGTCTATCGGTTGGAAAATCAATTTGTGGGCACGCTTATTGGATGGAAACCATGCCTATGAAATCATTCAAAAAATGCTGACGATAGCAGATCAAAATCATCCTGAAGGAAGAACCTATCCGAATATGTTTACTGCTCATCCTCCCTTTCAGATTGACGGTAATTTTGGATTGACGGCGGGCGTAGCGGAAATGTTGGTTCAAAGTCACGATGGTGCTATACACCTGTTGCCGGCCATTCCTAATCGCTGGAAGAAAGGCGCTGTACAAGGGATAAAGGCTCGTGGCGGTTTTGAGATCGAACTCTGTTGGGAAAATGGCCGTATAAAAAAGGTTATTGTGTCTTCATCACTGGGTGGAAACTTGCGATTAAGAACAGCATCAGCACTGCGAGGAAAGGGGTTGCAAACGGTTAATAAAGTACAGTCTAACCCTTTGTTAGTTCCAGCAAAAACGCCCGCAGCCATGATTTCGCCGGACGCAAATTTGAAAGGAAACAATTTGCAGAGCTATCATGAATATGACGTGCCTACTGTGCCTGGAGGAAAGTATACTTTTAGTGGTCTATAGAATTAATCCTATTATTTAACCTGATCAACAACTTAACAATGAAAATTATCGTGCTCGCTCTATCTTTTTTTGCCTTGTTTACAAGCGCTTCAGCGCAACAGGCGAAAAACCCGATCATTTTTGCTGATGTACCTGATATGTCGATGATACGTGTTGGCGATACCTATTATATGAGTAGTACAACCATGCATATGAATCCCGGACTTCCGATTATGAAATCAAAAGATCTAGTTAATTGGACATTGGTAAATTATGCGTATAACATTTTGGCAGATACCGATGAACTAAATCTGTCGCAGCATAAAAATGCATATGGACATGGCTCATGGGCGAGTAGCTTACGTTTCCATGATGGTAAATACTATATCAGTACATTTTCCGCAAATACAGGAAAAACTCATATCTACACGACGAGAGATATAGAAAATGGTCCTTGGGAAGCAAAAGAATTTACGCCAATGCTGCACGATCATAGCATATTCTTTGAGAATGGGAAAACCTATATACTGTGGGGCGGGGGGCGTTTACATATGGCCGAGTTGGCACCAGATTTTTCAGGTATAAAACCCGGGACGGAGCGGATACTGATCGAAGATGCTTCCTTGCCAAGTCTGCCCAAAGACGGAAAGATGGGCCTACCTGCCGAAGGATCACAGTTGTTTAAGATAAATGGTATGTATTATCTTTTTAATATTTCTTGGCCACAGGGAGGGATGCGTACGGTTATCGTGCATCGGGCTGCCCGACTTGAAGGACCTTATGAAGGTAAGGTAGTCCTACAAGATCAAGGAGTAGCACAAGGTGGCTTGATCGATATGCCGAACGGGAAATGGTATGCTTATCTTTTTCAGGACTATGGCGCAGTTGGCCGAATCCCATTTTTGGTACCTGTCAGTTGGGAAGATGGATGGCCTATATTGGGTGTTCAAGGGAAGGTACCAGTTGAATTAAACCTCCCAGCTAACAAAGCGCTAATGCCTGGTATTGTTAATTCGGATGATTTTAACAGAAAAAAAGGACAACCAGCCTTGCCTTTGGTGTGGCAATGGAATCATAATGCTGATCCTGATCTATGGTCAGTAACCGAACGCAAAGGCTTCTTGCGATTGAAAACAGGGAAACTTTCGGATGACTTTTTACAAGCCAAGAACACACTGACACAACGAACTATTGGTCCTACCTGCAGTGGCTCTATTGCTATTGATGTGTCGGAGATGAAAGATGGTGATTTTGCAGGTTTGTCGTTGTTGCAAAAAAACTATGGCCTCCTTGGGGTTCGTATGGAAGGAAACAACAAATCACTGGTTATGGTCAATGCGACTACGGGAATTCCGGAAGAGGTAGCCAAGATCAGCCTGAAGGAGCAACGTATATTTCTTAAGGCGAGTTGTGATTTTACAAATAGAAGAGACATTGCCGAATTTTTTTACAGTATCGACGGACGCGATTGGACTGCCATAGGCACCCCGTTAAAAATGAGCTACACGATACCTCATTTTATGGGGTATCGGTTTGGACTTTTTAACTATGCTAGCAAAGCAGCTGGCGGTTATGTTGATATTGATTATTTCCATATTGCTACAAATTAATACGATATGAGACGACAATTTTTTACGTTGGTAATTTTCTGGTTTCTGATCATATTGTCTGTAAAGACAAATGTATTAAGGGCCCAGAATCCAATTGTACAAACAGCATATACGGCGGATCCCGCCCCTATGGTGTATAATAATCGCCTGTATCTCTACACGACACAAGACGAAGAAGAGTCCACTTGGTTTAACATGAACAATTGGCGTGTTTATTCAACCGATGATATGGTTAATTGGACCGATCATGGTGCGATTTTGTCCTATTCTGATTTTGAGTGGGCAAAAGGTGACGCTTGGGCGGCGCAATGTGTGGAGAAAAATGGTAAATTTTACTTATATGTACCTGTTATTTCCAAATTGAACAATCGGGGAGCAATTGGTGTAGCAGTAGCAGACAGCCCGCTGGGACCATTTTATGATCCATTGGGAAAACCGCTTGTACAAAGCGAGGCGGGAGATATTGATCCGACCGTATTTGTCGATGATGACGGACAAGCCCATATGTACTGGGGTAATCCAAAATTGAAGTATGTAAAACTCAATGCAGATATGATTTCGTATCAGGACGATATTGTGGAAGTTCCTATGACGGCAGCATCGTTTGGCAAAAGAGAAGGAGATCCCAAACGACCATCTACTTATGAGGAGGGGCCGTGGTTGTACAAAAGAAATAACTTATATTACCTTTTTTGGCCAGGCGGTCCTTTACCTGAATTTATTGGTTATTCGACCAGTAAAAAAGCAGAGGGTCCATGGAAATATGGTGGTGTGGTCATGCCTGCGGAAGGCAAGGCTTTTACCAATCATCCCGGTGTGGTCGACTTTAAGGGAAAGAACTATTTCTTTTACCACAACGGAGCTTTGCCGGGAGGAGGAGGTTTCACGCGCTCGGTCGCTGTACAGGAATTGAAGTTTAATCCTGACGGTAGTATCCTCCCAATGAAAATGACAACAGGGATTACCGGAGCACTTAAAACTGTGAATCCCTATAGCCTTATACAGGCTGAAACAATATCTTGGTCTGAACATGTTAAATCTTTCCAAAATAATAAAGTAGGCGTTTTTATTAAAGCGCTCAAAAACGGCGCATATACAAGCATAAAAAACGTTGATTTTGGCGACAAGGGTGCGATGAACTTCTTTGCGCGGGTAGGCACTACACACAATGGTGGTATCAGCATGGAGGTGAGGTCAAATGCAGTTGATGGACCTATTCTAGCTACAATCCAAGTCCCGATGACAGGCGGTGATGACAGATGGACGACAGTAGACAAACAATTGTCCAATAAAGTGACGGGAGTCCACGATTTATATTTTGTTTTTAAAGGTAAGGTACCTTCCAATATTCTATTTTTTGATTGCTGGAAATTTGGTGGCTTGGGTGTTTCCAACCTAGGCGGAGAGACAATGTCAGATTAAACATTGATCAGGGAAGCCAAATTCTCGCTTGGCAATAAAATACCCTTGATAGACTAATAGTGACTTATCATCGTGCAGAATCAATCAAAGGTTAAACATCCCAAAGCGGTATGCTATATCTGGCAATAACCCCGAAGAGTGTAATCTGATAAATAACGAAGGATCGTTGGCGGATTCATTTCGTGCCGACAATTGGTATGTAAATATGCATTGAATAGCAATGTAATAATAAAAACAACAATAAATCAATAAAACAGGAATAGAAGTAACTTAATTATACAATTTTATGAAGCAACTAAGTATTGTCTTTAAAAAAAGGACAATGGTATTATTCTTATCCTTTACAGGAATTTTGATGACGACAACGGCAACTGGGCAGCAACAAAATGTCGTGAAGGATGTTAGTAAAGGTTTCGTACATCAATCTATTGGAAATCCTTATTTACCACTTTGGGAGCATCTTCCAGATGGCGAACCCCGAGTTTTTGAAGATCCAGACCTGCCCGGAAAATACCGTGCCTATATCATCGGCTCACATGACTTGCGTTTTACAAGTTACTGTGGACCTGATATCAGAATGTGGTCAGCACCGATAGAAGACCTGACGAGCTGGCGCGATGAGGGAGCTATTTTTACTTATCCAATGGATGGTAAATGGGATGTCATGTATGCACCGGATCTTGTGGAGGTCAAACGAAAAGATGGAAAAAAAGAATATTACTTGTTTCCACACAGTAGAGGCGAGCATCGCGAAGCCATGGTCGTCAAAGGAGATCGGCCGAATGGTCCGTTTAAACCGGTAAATCTGACTGCAGATGGCAAACGTACCTTGCCAGGAAGTATCTTGGGATTCGATCCGGCAGTTTACATTGAATATATTACTGATCCGAAAGATCCTGATTTTGAAATAGGCTTTCGCGCTTACGGCTTCTGGGGATTCCAACGGTCAATGGCAGCTCAGTTGGATCAAAAAACAATGTATTCACTAAGGCCTGGAACTGAAATTATCAATTATCTTTTGCCAGCGAGTGCGCGTTATGGAGAATTACGTGATCCTAAAGGAACGTTGTATCCTGCCATCTTCCAAGGAGAAGACCTAGGGACGTTCAATTTTTTTGAAGCATCGTCCATCCGAAAGGTGGGAAATAAATACGTCACGGTCTACAGTGGATATTCTGGCCCTGAATATGGGGTCAGTAGCTCCAATTCAACCCTAAGGTATGCAGTGGCAGACTCACCTCTAGGACCATGGAAAAGCGGAGGTGTCTTAGTCGACTCACGGGCCCCAGTATTGAATCGTGATGGATCGGCTATCGAGACCACAAATGCTGGCCATAATACGCATGGTAGTATAGAACTAATTAATGGACAATGGTATGTATTTTATCATCGCCCACCACGAGGATTTGGTTTTGCCCGGCAGGCAGTAGTTGAGCCCATCAAAATAGAATGGGATGAAAAAGCAGTGAAAGATGGCGGAATGGTTTCTATCCATGCTTTCGACCCCTATCAGAAAAATTTGACGATCAAAGATAAGCAAGGAAGGGAATATAAAGGTGCCGAAGTGACCTCTGAAGGATTTCATTTTTATGGTTTGAACCCATACCAATATTATTCTGCAGGATACGCCTGCTATCTATCTGATATAAGCTTACAGCAAGACTCATGGGATGTCTGGGATAACCATATGCCGGTGACAAATATGAAAAATGGAAATATTGTAGGGTTTAAATATTTTGGATTTGGAGGGTTGAATCAGGATAAATTTGGATTGAAGGCTTTTAGCGGAAGTAAACAAGGAAATAATACGACATTCAATTTATTTATTACCCCAAAAACCCAAGCCGCATTTAAAGTTAATGTTTGGCTGGATGGTCCCTGGGATAATGATACCTGGAAAGGCACAAAGATAGCCCAAATCTCCATTCCAGAAAATGCTAAGTCTGCTGTGACACAGTTTACAGTTGATGTATCAAAATACGTCGATCATCTGGATCGAAAACATGCTCTTTATCTTGTGGCTGAAGGTGAAGATGGCTCAGCTCTTTTTGATTTTATCGGATTGGGATTTAGTTCGAAAGAACAAAGAATTGAGCGTCCAGTTTCACCTACAGTGGAGATTACTGTAAACGGTAAAAAACTGTCATTACCTTCAATACCGGTTAGATCCACGGATGAGAATGGCCTAGTTGGTTATAATACTTATGAGGTTGTTTCTCCTATTGACGCAAAAGACAAAAAAATTCCTGTTGTAAGAGCATCGGCTGACAACGCTGAGGTTAAGATTATGGTCAAACAGGCGAGTTCGTTGACAGATCATGCTCAGGTTAATTGTATTTACAAAGGCCAAACGAAGAGTTATCTGGTGAAATACATATTAAATTGAACCAATCGGCAATAACGCGCTTTTTCAACTGGCGGGCATAGAAAGGGCAGCAGAATATAAAAGATTGGTGTCAGGTACGGGTGTTAGGGGGGGCTGGCAATATACGTCATTTCCAAATATGAGCTGGATGATGCAACTACCGATAAAATCATTGGATATTGAATCCAGACATAATTATTAAAAAAAATAAACTATGAACATAGTAACAACAATCGTTTTGACCGTAACAACGTTATTAGGAGTTACGTGTGCGCGAGCAAATATACAGGATCTGGAACATGCTCCTGACTCCATATGTTTGAAAGAAGCTTTCGAGGATAAGTTTTTTATTGGTACAGCCCTCAATCTTGATCAGATCTGGGAGCAAAATACCAAAGCTGTTGCAGTAGTCAAAAAACAATTCAATTCCATTGTTGCTGAAAACTGTATGAAAAGTATGTTTCTTCAACCCAAAGAAGGCGAGTTTTATTTTAAGGATGCTGATCGGTTCGTAGAGTTTGGTAAAAAAAATAAGATGCAAATTATTGGTCATACATTGATTTGGCATTCACAGACACCGGCCTGGTTTTTTATCGATAAAGATGGGAAGGATGTTTCCCGTAACGAGCTGATTGCACGCATGCGCAATCATATAAAAACTGTTGTATCGCGATATAGAGGAAAGGTATTTGGTTGGGATGTCGTTAATGAAGCAATATTAGATAATGGAGAATGGCGTAAAAGCAAATTCTACCAGATCATCGGTCCAGAATTTATTGAATTGGCCTTCAAATTTGCTCACGAAGCTGATCCAGATGCGGAGTTATACTATAATGATTATTCAACGTCAATTCCGGCGAAGAGAAAGGGTATTATCGCGATGGTTGAGCGGGTGAAGACGGCGGGCGCATCTGTGCATGGTATCGGTATGCAGGAGCATAATGCGTTGGACAATCCATCTCTTGAAGAAGTGGAAAAGACCATTCTAGGCTTTGCTAATCTTGGGGTCCAGGTTATGGTTACCGAAATGGATGTTTCTGTGCTTCCACATGTGCGCCCAAATATGGGGGCGGAGATCAGTGAACGCCTTGATTATAGTAAAAAGATGAATCCATATGAAAAGTATTTACCTGCACGAAAAATGTCAGAATTGGGAAAGCGCTATATTGATTTTTTTAGGTTATATATCAAACACAAGGATAAAATATCCCGTGTGACTTTGTGGGGCGTTGGCGATGGCGATTCGTGGAAAAATAACTGGCCCATTTTGGGACGAACGGATTACCCCTTATTATTCGACCGTCTATACCAACCCAAGCCATTTGTAAAAGATATTATCGCATTGACTCAAAAAAAAGAGGTAAAGAAAATGAGCAGAAGTAGATATTTATACCCTAATGACTACATGGCTGACCCTTCGACCCATGTTTTCAAAAACAAAATCTATATTTATCCATCGCATGATCGGGAAAGTGGCATAAAAGCTAACGATAATGGAGATCATTTCGATATGCAGGATTATCATGTTTTTTCGATGGATGATGTCGATGCTGAGGTTAATAATCATGGTAAGGTGTTGGATATAAAAGATATACCGTGGGCTGGTAGGCAGCTTTGGGCTTCGGATGTGACCGAGAAAGATGGCAAGTATTATATGTATTTCTCTCTTAAAGACAAAAACGATATTTTTAGAATAGGTGTGGCAATAGCAGATCAACCCTATGGCCCTTTTATCCCTCAGGCTAACCCAATCAAAGGGAGCTACAGCATAGATCCCTGCGCATTTAAAGATGATGATGGTTCATATTATTTATATTTTGGTGGTATTTTGGGGGGACAGCTACAATTTTATAGAAACAATAAAATTGTTTCGCCAACATCATTACCGCATGTAGATGAGGCGGCATTGAGCCCAAAGGTTGCTAAGATGTCCGAAGATATGTTAGAATTCTCGGAGCAGCCTAAGGATCTTGTTATTTTGGATAAAAATGGAGAGCCATTAAAACATGGAGATAATGGAAAACGATTTTTTGAAGCTTCCTGGATGCATAAGTATGGGGGGAAATATTATTTTTCCTATTCTACAGGAGATAGCCATTTGATCTGTTATGCGATTGGGGATAATCCATATGGTCCATTTACTTACCAAGGTGTCATATTATCTCCTGTAGTAGGTTGGACTACTCACCATAGTATCTTACAATTCAAAGGCAAATGGTATCTTTTTTATCATGATTCAGCGCCATCGGGCGGAAAGACATGGCTAAGGAGCATGAAAGTCACCGAACTTGAATATGATGAAAATGGAAGGATAAAGCAAATTAATGGCTTGTCTTCCTAGCTCATTTTCAAAAGAAGGCTGAGGTAGCTTTAGACATTTTTCCAGGTTCTTGATTTAGTCAAATAGGTGTACGTTGCGATTACCGGCATTTTTCTCCTTCAAAACTTTTAGAGCTGTGGAAGCATAGCTAAGGAGGTCGTCAAAGCGTAGGGACAAATCGTTTCGGTAAAGACTATCTTTCTCAGGGCCACAGTGTTTTATTGCTTTTTTTGATTCATAGAATTAGTTTACCAATAGAAATGGAGCGAGTATTTTACTTGGGCAAATAGAAACAGATTTAGTTTTTTTTGTAGAAATAATAAATTATTCTTTCCTATTTAGAATTTAAATGTTAAATTGACACTAATTATTTGTTTTTATAGCTTACTTTATCTGTGAACATGAAAAGTTAAGTGTTAAAACAGGTGTAAATTATAACCAAATTTAGCTAAAATGCAGATTATTTGAGATATGGAGCGGGTAGCCAATGCTGATCGGTAATGATTGAGATATGCGTTGGTGACGAAATACTTGGACGAAATGTTCTTGTGCAAAATAACGCTATTAAAATCTTCGTAGCAGCTGATTAAGAAATTATGACCCTTGTAAACTAATAAAGTCTTTTATAATGAAATTAAAATTTATAATAGGAGTTGCATTTGCGCTGAGCAACGGAATGTTATTTGGTCAAAGTAGCGTGAGATTAGAGCGCCCACACGAGAAACTGACAATAAGCCGGCATATTTATGGACATTTTGCCGAACATTTGGGACGCTGTATTTATGATGGTTTTTATGTGGGTGAGAAAAATGATTCTATTCCTCATAAAAACGGTGTACGGACTGACGTTATTGAAGCCTTAAAGAAGCTGAATATACCGAATCTCCGCTGGCCTGGAGGATGCTTTGCTGACACCTATCACTGGAAGGATGGTGTGGGACCTAAGGCACAACGTCCTTCCATGGTGAATAGCTGGTGGGGTGGGGTAACGGAGGATAATACTTTCGGTACCCATGATTTTCTCAATATGTGTGAATTGTTGGGTGCAGAACCGTACTTGGCCGGTAATGTAGGAAGTGGTGAGGTTCAGGAACTGACGGATTGGGTCCAATATGTGAACTTTTCGGGTAAAAGCCCAATGTCGGATTGGAGACGAAAAAATGGGCGGGATGAACCATGGAAGGTTAAGTTTTGGGGTGTAGGAAACGAAGCTTGGGGCTGTGGTGGGAATATGACTGCCGACTATTACACGGACATCTACAGAAAATATGCCACCTTTATGTCTGATTGGACCAATGGTGGTGGCTTGTATCGTATCGCCTCTGGAGCCAATAGTGCTGATTATAATTGGACTGAAACGTTAATGAAGAAAATTCCGAGTAGCTTGATGAAGGGAATGGGGCTGCATCACTATGCTGTGATTAATTGGGATAAAAAGGGTTCTGCTGTAAATTATTCGGAGGAGGAATATTTCAAAACCATGAAGTCGGCCTGGTTTATGAATGAGCTGGTGGAAAAGAATATCACTATCATGGACAAATATGATCCGAAAGGGAATGTCGATTTGATCGTGGACGAATGGGGTGGTTGGTATGAAGTTGAACCGGGTACAAATCCAGGTTTTTTGTATCAACAAAATACCATGCGTGATGCCATGATAGCTGGAATGACGTTAAATATTTTTAATAATCATGCACGCAGGGTCAAAATGGCGAATTTGGCGCAAGCAGTAAATGTACTGCAAGCTGTTGTTCTGACTGAAGGTAAAAAGATGATTTTGACACCTACCTACCATGTAATGGAGATGTATAAAGTGCATCAGGATGCAAAATTAATTCCCATAACGCTGCAATCAACAGATTTTGAATTGAACAACGAAAAAATTCCGGCGGTATCTGTCTCGGCTTCCCAAGATGCGGAGGGACGTACACATATCTCTTTGGTCAATATTGATCCGAAAAAGAAAAATAAGGTACGTGTGGATCTGGCTTCGTTGAAGGCTTCAAAAGTCAGCGGGCGTATACTCACTTCAGATAATCTGAGGGATTACAATTCATTCAAAATGCCAGCAAAAATCGCTCCTGCTGTGTATAAAGATGCGAAGTTATTAAATGGCGCTGTCGAGGTCGATATTCCTGCATTTTCGGTAATTGTACTGGAGCTAATATAAATTGTAAAATAAACCTTAAACGGATGAAAAAAGTAGTGTCAATGACGCTGTTGCTTGCGACTCTAGGTACTTGGGCCGTGGCTCAGTCCCCGATTGAATTAAATATCCAATTGGATCAGGCCAGTGGCAAAATATCACCGCATATGTGGGGGGTATTTTTTGAAGATATCAACCTTGGAGCAGATGGGGGAATCTATGCGGAACTGGTTAAAAATAGATCTTTTGAATTTGATCAACCTTGGATGGGTTGGAAAAAGCTGGATAATGCGGGCGAGGGGACTTATTTACTGCTGAATGATGGTCAACGCAAAGGAAATAAACGTTATTTAAGACTAAATAATGTGTCGAATTTAAAATTAGGATTGCAAAATGAGGGTTTTCGTGGTATGGGAGTAAAGGACGGGGAAGAATATGAATTCTCATTGCAGTACCGTAGTCCCAATGCGAACATGAAAATCCACGTAGAGGTGTTGGATGAACAGGATAAGGTGATTGGATCGGCTGTATTGCCATTGGCTTTGTCAGCTAATTGGTCTGAGGGGGCCATCAAATTTCCCGTGACCTCAACAACAGCGAAAGCTAAGTTAAATGTTTGGTTTAGTGGTGCAGGAGTGCTCGATGTCGATATGCTATCGTTATTTCCGAAGGATACATGGAAAGGACGATCCAAAGGATTACGTAAAGATATGGTGCAAATGCTGGCAGACATGAAACCTGGATTTATTCGTTTTCCGGGTGGCTGTATTGTAGAAGGGAGGGACTTGGCTAACAGATTTCAATGGAAAAAAACTGTCGGTCCGATAAATGAGCGGGAGTTAATCATTAACCGTTGGAATACCGAATTTAAGCATCGGTTGACCCCGGATTATTTCCAGACTTTTGGTCTAGGATTTTACGAATACTTCTTGTTGTCCGAGGATATTGGTGCAGCACCGGTGCCAATTCTTAATTGCGGCATGGCCTGTCAGTTTAATACAGGAGAGCTGGTTCCGCTGGAACAGCTGGATGAATATGTACAGGATGCGTTGGACCTGATTGAATTTGCAAATGGATCGGCCGATACAAAGTGGGGCAAATTACGCGCAGAAATGGGGCATCCGGAGTCATTCAACTTGAAGATGATCGGTGTGGGTAATGAAAATTGGGGACCACAGTACATTGAACGGCTCGCAGTATTTAAAAAAGCCCTGAATGAGAAGCATCCTGAAATTGCAATCATCGCAAGTTCGGGAACAGATCCTGAGGGAGATCGTTTTGATTTTCTGAATAATAAGCTCAGAGCTATGAATATCAATATCATAGATGAACATTATTATCGTCCACCATCCTGGTTTTTATCGAGCGCGAGCCGTTATGATCATTATGACCGAAAAGGCGCAAAGATTTTTGCAGGAGAATATGCTTCTCATACAACTCGACCCAATGGTCCGGGTAAAAGTACCTGGGAAGCTGCGCTGTCAGAGGCTGCATTCATGACTGGCTTAGAGCGAAATGGTGATGTGGTTGAAATGGCCTCTTATGCACCTTTATTTGGACATGTTGATGGCTGGCAATGGTCTCCCGATTTAATCTGGGTTGATAATTTACAGGTATACGGAACGCCGAGCTACCAAGTCCAGAAATTATATTCTACCAATAAAGGTTCGGAAATTATTCCCATCACCCGTGCCGGGCAGCCGGTCGCCGGGAAGGATAGTCTATACGCTTCTGCGGTATATGACCAAAAGCTAGGTCACTTGATAGTCAAACTCATTAATTATAATAGTAAACCTGTAGAGGTTAGTTTTGATATTGCTAGCAGGAAGAAACTTGCAAACATTGGGGAGAAGATAATCTTAGCGGGAAAAGACTTGAATGGGAGTAATAGTATTGAAGAACCATTGAATATTCAACCCAAACAGGAACCGATTACTTTTAAAGGGAAGAAACTTACCGATAGATTAGCGCCATATTCGTTTACACTGATCAAGCTACAAGTCCGGTAAAAGGCTCATCCAAGAGAATAAAGTAGTGTTGATGGGGTAGCGCGGATTAATATCGCTCTGAGGTAGCCTAATTGAAATAGGCTGATCAAGTGTATTACTAATTAAAAAGTATTTTTGACATGAAGAAACGAATTATTGTCACTGGAATATTATTGTTACTATTTTCGGGCCTGTCCGCTCAGGAACTCAAGGTGTCTGGTCCTGATGGAAAATTGGAAGTAGATCTATCCTTGGATCAAGGTAGACTTTATTATCGAATTCATCTTGAGGGGCAGGAGATGTTAGCGAAGTCGCCCCTGGGATTAAAAGGCGAAAATGTTGACCTGTTCAGTAACATGAGTTTGGTGGATTCCAATACAAAAAATATTGATGAGCACTATGAAGAACCCAAGATTAAACGTCGCCAAGTGCATTACAAGGCAAATGAATTGCAATGTACTTTGGAAAATGACCTAAAACAAAAGCTCATTGTTATCTTTCGGGTCAGTAATAATGATATTGCTTTTCGGTATGGTATTCCGCAGACCGGCGAACCTGCTAACTTAACGGTCAGGGAGGAAATAACTGGTTTCAAATTTCCGGAAATAACAACAACATTCCTCACACCGCAAGCTTCACCAATGATCGGCTGGAAGAAGACAAAACCGAGCTACGAAGAATCATATGTGCCAGACGAAGCGATGGGAACTGCTTCCAAATATGGGCTGGGGTATACCTTTCCCGCATTATTTCATATCGGTAGCCGGGGTTGGATTCTGCTATCGGAGACGGGAGTGAATGCCAGTTATTGTGGTGCCAAACTCAGTGAGGGAACGAAGCAGGGATTGTACAAGATTGCTTTTCCTGAAATAGGAGAGAATAATGGGATTGGTGCAGCAAACCCCACACTATCTTTGCCGGGCTATACGCCATGGCGAACGCTGACAGTAGGTAGCTCTCTAAAGCCGATTGTCGAAACGACGATCCCATTTGATGTCGTCGAAGCGCAATATACAGCGACGAAATCCTATAATTTTGGCCGAGCGACATGGAGCTGGTTGGAGTGGCAGGATGAAAGCATCAATTTTAATGATCAGAAAAAGTTTATTGATTTATCGGCGTCAATGGGCTATGAATTTGTTTTGGTTGACAATTGGTGGGATGAGCGCATAGGAAAGGTTAAGATCGAAGAGCTGGCAAACTATGGACGTGAAAAAGGGGTGGGGCTTTGCCTATGGTACAATTCCAATGGCTATTGGAACGATGCCCCGCAGACACCCAAAAACAAGATGAATAGTAGCGCCGCGCGAAAAAGAGAAATGGCTTGGATGCAATCTATTGGTATCAAGGGTATAAAAGTGGATTTCTTTGGTGGAGATAAACAGGAAACGCTAAAGTTATATGAAGATATCCTTGCGGACGCAAATGCATATGGCTTGGCAGTGATTTTTCACGGCTGTACCTTACCCCGTGGTTGGGAACGTATGTATCCTAATTTTGTAGGAAGCGAAGCTGTGTTGGCCTCTGAGAATCTGATTTTTACACAGCATGCCAATGATATGGAGGCTTTTAACGCTACGCTGCATCCTTTTATCCGTAATGCAGTAGCTGCAATGGATTTTGGGCCGGTGCTGCTCAATAAACGCCATAATAGGGAAAATAATGGTGGTACCACGCGCAAGACAACCGAAACATTTCAGCTGGCGACGGCGATACTATTTCAGACTCCCGTGCAGAATTTTGGCCTAACACCAAATAATCTGTTGGATATGCCCAAACATGTTATTGATTTTATGAAGCAGGTGCCGACAACATGGGATGAGACGGTGTTTGTGGATGGCTATCCTGGAAAATACGTGGTATTGGCCAGACGGAAAAATCAGCAATGGTATATTGCAGCAATTAATGCGGAAGCGAAAACAAAAGAAATTGACATAAATTTGCCAATGCTTTCCGGTAAATCCATACAATTGATAAGCGATACAAAAGAACGTGAATCCGTACAAAAAATGATAAATCTCAAAAGAGAAAAAACGATCAGACTGACTTTACAGCCAAATGCTGGAGCATTGTTGTTTGGAGAATAGCAGTTTTTTATTTTTTTTGCTTTTTTTTGTCGAACTATGAAGAAATTGTTGATTGTACTTGCCTTTCTTTCGCCATGGTTGGTTGTAGGGCAAGCAAGTCGCCCTTATTTTTTTTCACTTCAGGATGGATTGACAAATCAACAAGTGTTGGATATCGTGCATGACGATGATGGTTTCATGTGGGTAGCAACAGAACTTGGACTCAACCGTTTTGCGGGTAAAGCCTTTAAATCTTACTATGCCTCAGAAAAACAAGATGGGCTCTCCGTCAACAGCAACGAAATCAATACATTACTTTATGACGATCGAAAGCTATATATCGGTACACGATCGAATGGATTGAATGTACTCGATTTAACGACGAATAGATTTACCTACTATTTACATAATCCGACCGACGCAAAGTCCATAGCTACAAATGATATCACAGCTATGCTTAAGGCAAGGGATGGAAAGCTGTGGTTAGCGACTTATCATCAGGGATTGCAGCACTTTGATCCGATAAAAAAAGAATTTAGCCATTTAAATAAAAAGAATTTACCTGGATTTCCTGAAAACAGTATATGGTCACTCGCGGAAGATCAAAAAGGAATGTTGTACGTAGGACACGTCAAAGAGGGATTAACGATACTGGATCCAATTCGTCGATCGGTAAAAAGATTCACGCATCAAAATACCGCTGGTGAATTACCGGACAATGAGGTTAAAGCCTTACATTGTGATCGTTTTAATAATATCTGGATCGGTACCCGCAAAGGACTTGCGGTTTACCATAGGTCGAGCAGCCGGATCATGCGTATTCCTTTGGCTGGATCATCAAAAAATGGAAATGAGCCCTTTGTTTACGCAATTAAAGAAATAGGAGATACCATTTGGATAGGAGGAGAATCGTCTCAGCTCTTTGCTTTACAAGCTACCTATGGATATGATAGACGGATTGAGGGCGTTAAGCAACTGCAGGTTTTTGATCTAGGAAAAGGAAATAATGCAATGGTGCAGGATATCGCCGCAGATAGATTTGGTAATATTTGGTTGTCGGTATATGGTGGCGGTGTGGGTGTTATCAGTCATATTAGACCTTTTTTTAATGTTTTTCCATCAGCTGGACTTCTTTCAGATCGGTTGGCAACAGTGAGTAATATAATCGTAGGCAATAATGAGGCGGTTTGGTTGGCAACTGAAGGATCTGGAATTGTGGAGATCGACAGAGATGGCGATTTGCTCAGACAGATGACTCAGAAGAATGGAAGCCCTGAGGATTTTATATTGACAGCGTTTAAGGATCATAATCAACATATTTGGTTAGGTTTGCGAAAAGGGGGAATAGCAGTCTGCTATGCTAGATCGGCAAAATGGCATGAAATTGACCTGGGGGAGCCTGTGTCCGAGGTGCGGGCTATTTATGAAGATCATCGTGGAGCAATTTGGATTGCTGCATACCAAGGTTTATTTATCTACGATCCGTTTACCCATAGCGTTCAAAAATTGTTAATCAACAATCCTATGCTAGGAGACTATGCCCCTAGAGCGTTGGTGGAAGATGGACAGCACAATATGTGGGTAGGGACGTATGGGCAAGGACTCTACGTATATAATGGCAACCGAAAATTGATTCGGAAAATGGATAACGGAAATGGGTTGCGCAACAATACCATTAATCATTTGATGCGTGACAAAAACAATGATATCTGGATTGCGACAAATCAAGGAATGGCATTGCAGGAAGCGAGAAAAAAAATCGGGGACCTGATAATTTTAATGCCTCCAGGTGATGACGCTTGGTTGTTTGTCAATGGGCTCTCGGAAGATCAAAATGGCCATATTTGGTGTTCTACCAAATCAGGTATGTTACGCTATCTACCCAAAGAAAAGCGTTTTCTTCAGTATGACCAATCATTTGGTTTACCACTCGGGGGCTTTATCAATGGAAGTGTGGGGCAAGATCTAAAAGGTCGGTTGTTTTTTGGGATGCAAGATGGAATATGCTATTTTGACCCGAATGAAATCCCATCAAATCTACCGACATCTCCGTTGCGCGTCAGTCGATTTATTGTCTTTCGATCTGGAGAGTCAAATACACAGGAGGACAAATATCCCTCAGAATTCAATGAGATTAGGCTTGCACATGATGAAAATAGTTTTCGGATCGAGCTTGCGGTAATGGATTATGCGTTAGACGGACTGGTCGAATTCGGTTATCAATTGCAGGGACTAAATAATGACTGGATTTTTCTCGGTAACGAGACCAATCTTGACTTTCGAAATATTCCGTACGGCGATCATGAGCTGTTGATCCGTACACGTTTAAAAAATGGATCTTGGTCGCAGACATATCAGCGTTTGCTGATCAAAATCACACCACCTTTTTACCTGAGTCTGACCGCAAAGATCGCTTATCTACTGATCTTTTTGCTGATTATTTCTACGCTCATTTTCTTTTATATCAAAAGAATGAAAGCAGAATCTGAATTGAAACTCAAAGAGCGGCAGCACCGCCAAGATGAACAGTTGCATAGCGAGCGAATGAATTTCTATACGCACATCACCCATGAGCTTCGAACGCCATTGACACTGATACTTGGTCCTCTTGACGATCTTTCTCATGAGGAAGAATTATCTCCAAAAAATAAAGGATTAGTACATACCGTTCAGAAAAGTGCCAATAGACTTTTTACATTGGTCAATCAACTTTTGGAGTTTAGAAAAGTCGAATCGCAGTTTAAACCGCTTGTACTTGAACCGGGCACATTGAGTGAAATGCTCAGGGATATCTTGGAAAAGTATATGACCTTAAATAATAAGCCCAAGGTTCAGCTGCTGTCTGATCTGCCCCAAACAGATATCCGCACGTTATTCGATGGTGAAATTGTTCAGTTGATCGTAGATAATCTACTGTCGAATGCGTATAAATATACCGATGCTGGGTATATCAAATTAAGCCTGGTGTATGAGGAGTCAAATTTGGTCAATTGGGCAATATTGTCGGTTGAAGATACAGGTTGTGGTATTCCAGCAAAAGAGATTGATCGAATTTTCGATAAGTTCTACCAAATTCCAAAGGGGGGAGTGCATGGTACTGGGATAGGTTTGGCGTTGGTAAAAGACCTAACGGTGATTCATCAGGGAAAGATAGAAATTAGTAGTACCGAAGGTTTGGGAACGAAAATATCGGTACGATTTTTAGCAAATAAAGTCGCTCCTGAAAGCGGGACTGAAACAGATTTGGTGATAGAAACGGAAAATAAGGAAACAGAGCATGGTCGTCCGCTGATCCTTTTGGTCGAGGATGATAGGGATTTACGTGAATATTTAGGAAATATATTGCGCATAAATTATGATGTTTTGTTGGCCGAAAATGGTGTAGTTGGTTTAGAAATAGCGCAAAATAGCGTGCCTGATCTTTTGATCAGTGATATTATGATGCCAGATATGGACGGCTTTGTTTTGGCGGAGCGATTGAAAGCGGAGCGAGCGACAAGCCATATCCCCCTAATTTTATTGACCGCAAAGGATACGGAGTTGGATCGGCAACGGGGGTATGAACTCGGTATCGACTCCTATCTAACAAAACCGATTGGGGGAGCATTGCTGATCAAACGCATTGAGAACTTACTTCGTAAGCAGAAGGCTATGAACGGTGCTATTTTACAGAAAATAAAGGTGAATGATCCAAAAGACAGTGTAAAAGGTAAGGAAATCGAGAAAGATGAATTATGGCGCGAAAATGCCTTTGTACGGGATTTTGTGTCCATTGTCGAGCAGCATATGCAGGATGAGGTATTGGATGCGGCTACGCTGGCCGAAAGAATGAATATGAGCCAGTCTACCTTATATCGGAAACTCAAAGGAATCACAGGTAAGAATATCAATCAACTTGTGCGTAAAATACGGATACATAAAGCGGCCGAATTGCTACGATCTGGTGCATTCAATGTAACCGAAGTTTCATTTATGGTAGGAATCAATAGTGTTATTTATTTTAGACAGTGCTTCAAAGAAGAATTTGGCAAGCTTCCATCGGACTATCAAAAATCCCAGACTAAAGCCTGATCAATGTAGGATGATGTATGCTTGCTGTCGTCGCTCCGTCGAGGTAAGCATACACAAGTCTTCTATGTAAAACGCCCGTAGAAAAACTCACCCATCAAAATGAGGTAGTAATAGAAATATATGTAAATTGGAGCTTAGAAGCTGTTTTTTGACCGAAAATTATATGTTATTTGACGGATTTGTATACGGTAGGATGCTTTAAAATCCACTAAGTTTGACGGTATAATCAATTATAAATCTGGGTAGGGAAACAGCAATGCAACTGATGTAAACAATGCAAACCATAGTTTATCATCTCCACTGACTTTTCTGACCAGATTGTATTATTTACTGTTTAATTCGTATAGAAATTTATGAACAACCTAAAAATTGTTTCTTTGTATACCATGCTGAGCGTTGCGCCAACTATGTTATACGCCCAAGGGAAAATTACGGGGCAGGTCTTGAATAAAGCCAATGAACCTATCATAGGTGCAAGTGTGATTATTGAAGGCGGAGGTAGGGGGACCTCAACGGACAAATCAGGAAAATTTGAACTGAATGCCAGTAAGGGTATGCTTGTCGTATCGTTTGTCGGATATAAAACCTATAAAGCACCCTTGAATGGAACGACAAATCTGGTGATTCAGCTGGAAAGTGATGATCATGTTTTGGAAGATGTGGTGGTAGTAGGTTATGGTACACAACGAAAAGCAACTGTGACGGGATCTATTTCGGAAGTGAAAGGAAAAGACCTTGTTAAAAGTCCACAACCAAATTTGTCAAATTCGCTTGCCGGCCGCTTTTCGGGCGTGGTGATTAACAACCGCAGCGGAGAGCCTGGATATGATGGCTCGTCGATTACAGTGCGTGGGCAGGCGACTACTGGAAGCAACGATGTTTTGGTTGTTGTGGATGGTGTGCCTGGACAAATAGGCGGTTTGGAACGCCTGGATCCGAATGATATCGAAAGCGTTTCTGTGTTAAAAGATGCTTCCGCTGCTATTTATGGTAACCGCGCTGCCAACGGAGTTATTTTGGTAACCACCAAACGTGGAAAAAGTGGTAAGCCAACGATTACGTATAGTGGTAACCAGGGTTTTAGTTCACCTACAAGGCTGCCAAAAATGGCCGATGCGGTGACATACGCCATTTTACGCAATGAAATTGCCTACGGAAATAGTCCTGCTGGTGGAATGAACCAAATTTATTCAGAACAACAGCTCCAGCAATTTAGAGATGGTTCTGATCCGCTTTTGTATCCAAATACTAACTGGGCAGATGTTACTCTGAAGAAGACGGCTTTACAAAATCAGCATAATCTCTCTGTTGCCGGTGGTACTGAAGATGTACGCTATTTTATGTCTTTAGGATCTGTCTATCAGGACGGACTATACAAAAAGGGGATCACAAAATATAAACAGTATAATTTTAGAACAAATTTAGATGCTAACATCACCGATCGGTTTAAAGTCGGATTGTCTCTATCAGGGCGGCAAGAAGATCGGAAATTTCCGATTGCGTCGGCTGGCGACATCTTTCGCTCGATTTACCGTGCTTACCCTACTGTCAGTGCTTACTATCCAAATGGGCTGCCGACTCGGGGAATTGAAGGTTCTAACCCAGTGTTGATGGTAACAGATATCGGCGGAACAGTAGACAACCCAAAACAAGTTTTCAATGGTATTTTAAGAGCAAGTTACCAACTCCCATGGGTAGCAGGCTTATCGGTAGACGGTTTCCTTTCGGTGGATAAGTCAGCAAATTTTGGGAAAAATTTCAGTGTTCCCTATGTTTTAAATAATTACAATCAGGCTAAAAACACTTATGAAGAATCAATCGTGGGTGGGAATAATAACAAGGCTACTTTAACCGAATCGCATACCAATGAATCGCTGATTACAAGTAATCTTAAACTGAATTTTGACCGAAAATTCGGTGAACACGCCGTCAATGCATTTATTGGATATGAGCAAAGTAAACGACATTTGGAATATTTTGATGCACAGCGTTTTAACTATCTTTCTACTAAATTGCCCGAATTGTCACAAGGTGGATCCGCTTCCACGGATTACCTGAACTCAGGTTATAGTACGAATTATACCCGGCAAAGTATCATTAGCCGTATAGCGTATAATTATGACGAGAGATATCTGTTTGAGGGACAGCTTCGTGCGGATGGATCTTCGATTTTTCCTGAGGGTAAAAGATGGGGGTATTTCCCTTCCGTATCAGCGGGATGGCGTATTAGCAAGGAAGATTGGTTTTCAGAAAATGTAGGCTTTTTTGACGATCTGAAGATTAGGGCTTCTTACGGTACGCTGGGGAATGACAATGTCAATGGATTCCAGTATTTTGATAATTATACCCTCGTAGGGAATGGCCTGGTCGCTCTTTTAAATGACAAAAGCCAGATAAGTCCAAATGTTAAGTTGGCAAAATTGGCAAATCCAGCTATTACTTGGGAGGTATCCAAGAAGCTAGATATTGGGTTAAACGCTCAATTCTTAAAAAACTTTAGCTTAGAAGCGATCTATTTTCACCAGAAAAGATCCGATATTTTAACGACCCGTAATGCTTCTATCCCTGCAATTTCCGGTATTGTAAACCCTTACGATGCAGATCCACTCGTACCTTCTGAGAATATCGGTAAAGTGAATAGTGAGGGGGTTGAAGCGACACTAAGCTATCAAAAGGCGGGCGATTTTAGTTGGGGAGCGTCCGGTAATTTTACACTTGCCAAAAGCAAAATCATCTTTATCGATGAAGCCGGTGGTACATTGGATCATCAGCGCCAGACTGGAAGGTCGCTGGGTACGTATCTTTTATATAACGCAGTGGGTTTAAACAGAAACGCGGCAGATCTTGCGGACTCTCCTCAGGCTCCTGGTGCTCAGGTCGGCGATTTAATTTATGAAGATTACAATCAAGATGGAAAGATCACCGCTGATGATATGGTGCGAACTAAATACGGTAATATTCCGCAGATCACTTATGGTTTCAGTTTGAATGCTGCATACAAAAATTTTGATGTTGCAGTTTTGTTTGCCGGGCAGGCAAAAGTCAGTCAGTACGTGCTCCCTGAGTCCGGCACAGTGGGCAACTTTTACAGCAGTTGGGCAGATAATCGTTTTAACGAAGTGAACAACCCTAGTGGCACCTATCCAAAAGTAGCTGAACGAGCTTCTTCAGCGGTCAGTGGCGGTTTGTATAACAATACATTTTGGTTGAATAACGCATCTTTCTTGAGATTAAAAAATGTAGAAATAGGTTATACGTTTACAAGTCAAGCCTTGTCAAAACTGAAATTGGGCGGGCTTCGCTTCTATATGAATGGGTTCAATTTAGTGACGTTGACCAAAGTGAAAGACTATGATCCCGAAGGAAGTAGTGGCAGCGGCCAGTTTTACCCGCAACAACGAATCATTAATGTAGGTGTAAATTTAAAATTTTAAGAAGGAAGGTAATCAATGAAATCTTTAAATAAATATATCGTGTTATTAGCCTTGGGAGCAATGATCTTCTCAGCTTGTAATAAAAACTTGTTGGATGTCACCGCTACGGATCGGATCTCGACTGAAGCGATAGAGACTGATACAGCTGTTTTGGAAGCCTTTATTATCAATAAATATATCGGGGAGCGAATTATATCAAATGAAGCAGATGGTACCAATCCGGGCTTTGGTCGGGGATTTGAATACGCGCTATGGTCTTCATTGACAGACGAGTCAATGTATACCAATGATGACAATACTTGGCTTATTATACGAGGACAGCTTTCTCCCGAAAATTTAGGTACAGCAGGTTCGCTCTGGGCACGCAGCTACCGTAGTATAAGGGAATGCAATTACGCTAAAAAGGTGTTGGCAAATATTCAGATGAGCACATCACATAAGCGTCAACTCGAGGGTGAACTGCAATTTATTCGTGCGTTTCGTTATCATGATCTCATTCGAAACTTTGGTCGGGTTGTTTTGATGGGCGATACCGTGTATGGTTTAAAAGATGATTTAACGACAGCGAATTTGTTTCAACGAAAATCAATTCAAGAGGGAATGGACTATGTCATTAAGGAATTGGATGATGCCATTGCGAAATTGCCTAAGGACAATAACGATGCAACATGGGTGACCGGTAGAGCTACAAAAGGTGCGGCTATGGCGCTAAAATCAAGACTGTTATTATACGCAGCAAGTCCACTCTATAATGTTGGCTCTTGGGCAGCTGCTGCCCGAGCCGCACAGGATCTGATGGTGCTCAACAAATATAGTTTGTATACTGGTGGATATCATTCCTTGTTTTTGACAGATCGTAATCCCGAAACTATTTTCGCCCGTTATTATACAAAGAATGCGAACCATGTGCACCTAGAAATTGCTAACGGACCAAATGGTTATGGTGGTTGGGGGGGGAACACGCCTTATCAAAATTTAGTAGATGCCTATGAGATGAAAAATGGAAGAACTCCTTTTAATCCAGATGGAACGATAAACACTGCTTCTGGATACGATCCCAATAATCCTTACAACAATCGTGATCCACGTTTTGACGCGACGATCTTATATAATGGTTCCATGTATAGAGGAAGATCTATCGAAACCTTTACGCCTGGTGGGCAAGATAGCCCGCAAGGAAATGATAACTGGAATACGTCAAAAACAGGGTATTATCTACGTAAATTTATGAATGATGCTTATCCATTGCAAAATCCTTGGGGAAATGCAGGATTTCAGCCGTGGAATTACTTCCGTTACGCCGAAATTCTATTAAATTATGCGGAAGCTGCAAATGAGGCTTATGGTCCGGATGTAACTCCTACTGGTGGCGATTTAACTGCTAGGCAAGCTTTGAACCTGGTTCGTACAAGACCCTCAGTAGAAATGCCTGAAATCCCTATTGGGCAATCGAAAGATGAGTTTAGACAGCATGTGCGTTATGAGCGTCGGGTAGAACTGGCGTTTGAAGAACATCGTTTTTACGATGTAAGACGTTGGAAAATAGCCATGGATACGGAGAACGTTGCAGCCTACGGAATGACAATAACAAAGGGAAGTGGCGGGCTTACCTATACACGAAAAGAGGCATTATCGGGCCGTCGGTTTGAAGAAAAGCACTATTGGCTTCCAATTCCACGTTCAGAAATATTGTCATCAAATGGACAATTGGAACAAAATCCAGGTTATTAATGCTAATTTATTAAAAAATGACTTAGTAGATGCGCTAGTTCGGAAAAAGAAACCTAGCGCATCGTTGTCAGATTACGAACCTTTTACTAATTTATTTTATACATGAGATTTACAATTATAGCATTTTTATGGATGAATATTGCGGCATCGGTATACGCACAGGACTATAAATATGGACCCGCCGAGAAGGATTTTGCAGGTTACCTGTTTGCTTACTTCAAGGGGAATGCAGTAGCGGATGAAGCAGTCTGTTTTGCTATCAGCACGGATGGCTATACCTACCGGGCACTTAATGACAATCGCCCAGTCCTGGATTCGAAGAACATCAGCAAAACTGGTGGAGTACGTGATCCGCATATTCTCCGTGGAGAAGATGGGAAAACATTTTATATGGTATTGACGGATATGACATCATCCAAAGGTTGGGAGTCCAACCGAGGCATGGTCTTGTTGAAATCATCAGATTTGCTGCATTGGTCCTATCAAAAGATTGATATTCAACAACGGTTCAGAGATCATGAGAACTTGAAAAGAGTATGGGCACCGCAAACTATATTTGATCCTGCTGTTGGAAAATATATGGTGTATTGGTCCATGAAACATGGGAATGATCCGGATATTATCTATTATGCTTATGCAAATAGGGATTTTACGGATTTTGAGAGCGAACCACAGGTATTGTTTCTCCCTAAAAATGGTAAATCATGTATTGATGGGGACATTATCGAGAAAAATGGCCTATTTTATCTATTCTACAAAACAGAGGGCCACGGCAATGGAATCAAGCTTGCGATAACAGATTCCCTAACTTCAGGAAAATGGATCGAACAGCCGGGGTATAAACAACAGACCAAAGATGCTGTGGAAGGATCCGGTGTCTTTAAATTAAATCAGTCCGATAAGTATATCCTCATGTATGATGTCTACGGTAAAGGAAAATATCAATTTTGCATATCCGAAGATCTTGACCGCTTTAAGGTAATTGATCATGCAATTGATATGGATTTTCATCCGCGTCATGGAACCATCATTCCTATTTCTAGAAGAGAACTTCTCGCGCTGACTTCAAAATGGGGAACTCCCAAAGATATTCAGATCGGAGGACGAAAGAATCCTATTTTGGAAGGTTTCTACGCCGATCCAGATGTCCTTTATTCCAATAAAACAAAGCAATACTATATCTATCCTACTAGTGATGGTTTTGATGGCTGGGGTGGTTATTATTTTAAGACTTTTTCATCTCCCGATTTAAGTCACTGGAAAGATGAAGGCGTTATTTTGGATCTTAAAAAAGATGTTGCCTGGGGGGCTAGAAATGCTTGGGCACCTACGATCACTGAAAAGAAAGTAAAAAACAATTACAAATACTACTATTATTTTACGGCAGCACAAAAGATTGGTGTTGCGGTGGCGGATCTACCATCTGGACCTTTCAAAGATTCGGGCAAACCGCTGATCGATTTCAGGCCTGAAGGTGTAAAGGGAGGACAGGAAATTGATCCCGCAGTGTTCAATGATCCTAAATCAGGAAAAAGTTATCTGTATTGGGGGAATGGCTATCTGGCTGTTGCCGAACTCAACAAGGATATGATCTCCATCAAAAAAAATACTGTAAAAGTGCTTACTCCGGATAAGACATTTCGTGAAGGTGCATATGTTGTCTACCGTAAGGGGCTTTATTATTTCTTTTGGTCGGAAGATGATACTCGGAGCGAAAATTATCGGGTACGTTACGGGACTTCCACTTCGCCTTATGGCCCGATCACTGTGCCAGAGAAAAATTTGATTTTACAAAAAGATCCTGCCAAAGGGATTTATGGCACAGGGCATAATTCAATCCTGCAGATTCCTGGTAAAGACGAGTGGTATATCGTCTATCATAGATTCAACTATCCGAAAGGTATTGCAATGGGGGATGCCGCAGGATTTAATCGGGAGGTATGCATGGATCGCCTGTATTTTGACGGACAGGGACGAGTTGTGCCTGTTGTTCCAACGCTTTAATCATCAAAACTTAATGTAAAAAAGAGGATGAAAAAAATAATAAAAAACTTGGCGGTATTAGCGCTCGGCATGGGAATGGGAACTAGTGCTGTATATGCTCAACTTGGATTTGGCGCCGCTGAGCGCGTGAATTCTGATTGGCGCTTTCATTTGGGCGATATTAAAGGTCCGGCAGAAATGAAAAATGAAGGCTGGCAACAGATCCGTTTACCGCATGACTGGGGTGTCAAATACCCCCTTAGCCCAAGTCTTGCCAGCGCAACTGGATATTTACCGGGTGGTATTGGTTGGTATCAAAAACAGCTATTGATACCAGTAGAAGACCAAAGCAAAAAGATATTTATATATTTTGAAGGAGTATACAACCGAAGTGAAGTTTTTATCAATGGAAAGTCAGTTGGAAAACGGCCTAATGGATATGTATCTTTTGCATATGATATCAGTCCATATATTGAGTTTGGGAAAGAAAATACAATCGCCGTTAGGGTAGACCACAGTCAGTATGCGGATTCCAGGTGGTATACAGGTTCGGGAATCTATCGGGATGTCTGGCTGGTGAAGGCCAGTCAATTACATATAGACCAATGGGGTGTATATGCTTATCCAGAACTGAAAGGAGAAGAAGGGATTCTTAATTCCGAAATTACTATTGTCAATAGTTCTACGGCGGCTAGCCCAATTACTGTGCAGCAAGAGTTGATTGAGGCGGGGGGGAAACTCGTTTCAAAAAAAACAAAAAAACTTAGTGTTAATACTGGCGAAAAAGAAACTGTACAGCAGCAATTGACGTTAGCAAAGCCTAAATTGTGGAGTTTGGACAATCCTATACAGTATACGTTGCGTACAACACTATGGCAAAATGGGAAACAGATTGACCAGTCCGAAGTAAAGACTGGCTTTAGGACATTTACGTTTGATCCCAACAAGGGCTTCGCTTTAAATAACGAATGGATGAAAGTGAAGGGCGTCTGCCTACATCATGATGCTGGTGTGCTCGGGGCTGAGGTCTATACCGAAGTATGGAAGCGTCGTTTGCTCACCTTAAAATCGCTGGGCGTTAATGCCATTCGTACGAGCCACAACCCCCAAGCCTCCTCGTTATATACGTTATGTGATGAGCTTGGCCTATTAGTCATGGATGAAGCATTTGATGAATGGGAATTTCCGAAACGAAAGTGGTTACAAGGTTGGAATGTAGGTATGCCAGGATTTGAAGGTGCATATGACTTTTTTGAAGAATGGGGTGAGCGGGATTTGGCGGACATGGTCAAAAGGGATAGAAATCACCTTTCTATTTTTGCCTGGAGTATAGGTAATGAAGTTGACTATCCAAATGATCCTTATTCGCATCCGATACTAAACGGTGAAAAAAAAGAAGGCGACTTTACACAGGCCTCTTATGGAGGGTATAAAAAGGAGGCACCGGATGCGATGCGCTTGGGGGATATTGCCAAACGCTTGGTTGCCGTGGTGAAAAAATACGATCGAAGCCGAGCGGTGACAGCCGGTCTAGCTGGTGTAGCGATGTCCAACGAGACTGCCTACCCCGGAGCGCTGGATATTGCCGGGTACAATTATACCGAAAGCCGCTATCAGCAGGATCACAAACGCTATCCGGCACGTGTGATCTTCGGTAGCGAAAATAGACATGATTTGCCTGCGTGGCTGGCTGTACGTGACAACACGCATATATTTGGCCAATTTTTATGGACTGGGATCGACTACTTAGGGGAGTCAGGACGCTGGCCTTCGCGTGGGTTTTATTCGGGACTATTGGATTTTGCAGGCTTTATCAAGCCTCGTGGGTATTATCGTCAGTCTTTATGGACGGAAAAACCCATGGCCTATTTGGGAACTTACCCATTGGGTGGGGGGAGCGGTGTGTCTGACCTTTGGACAACTTCGGAATCAGAGCAGCGGCCACGAAAGAATGAAAACCCTTCGATGGATGCGTGGCCGATCTGGAATTATCAGGATGGCCAGCTGATCCGTGTGGTATGTTATACCAATAGTGCTGGAGCTCGACTGGAACTGAACGGCAATATTGTTGGCGAAGAGAAAGAATACGATGCGAAGACGGGGATCATCTTTTGGGATATTCCGTATAAGGCAGGCAAGTTGGAGGTTGTGGGGTCGGATGTAAACGGAAAACAGGCTGTCCGCCATGCTATTCAATCTAGTCAGCGGCCAGCTTCCATCCAAGCGGTAGTGGTAGAAGATCAGCAAACTAATGCGGGTGCTGTTGTTCAGATTGCTATACAGATTGTAGATGAAAAAGGTGTTCCCGTAGCTTTATCTGACGATGAGGTCACCTGTGATGTGATTGGAGACGCACGCCTACTTGGCTTGGAAGCAGGAAACAATACAGATATGGGCGATTATACGGATAATAGACAACGGGTTTACCATGGTAAAATGATGGTGTATGTTCAATCTTTAGGCAAATCGGGAGATAAAATCAATCTTCGATTTACTTCGCCATGGCTGAAAACAGCTACCGTAGCTTATGTTATCAATTAAAGCTCCGATCAATCTGATCGGAGCGTCCGTATTTCTAAGATTTTATGAGTAGGGGACGTTGATGTCCCCTTAATTTTAACTTCTATTGTAGATGTATTGGAAATTTCTTTTGGAAGTTCAATTTGTATGGTTTTAACTTCTAATTGATTGCCTTTGTTTTTTAACGTTTCGACAGGGATTCCATTGACCAAAATTTCGGTATTATGCACAGCGGTGTCTGTCATAAATTTTAACAATAGCACGCTATTGTTTGTATTTTTCATCTGGTAACTGAACCAGCCCTTGGCTTCACGCCAACGAGTATCTTCCGTTACGCCGGCGTTGCTATTTTCTTCACGAAAGAAGTGATCTGACTCAGGTTGTTGTTCACCAGGAGTCACCTTGTCAATAGTAATAGCCGTCAAGGCCAAGCTTTCACGTTCATCGCGATCGATTTTCTCTTGTTGTTCTTGAAGTTGCGCTGCTGTTGCCTGTGGCCAATATAGAATGTATCGGCTATCGTGGATACCATAGAAAGGTTCCAATTCCATTTTAAGGCTATCTTTACCCTGACGAAGTCCGTTAAGCGTGAAGTGTAACGGTTTGGATGAGATCTGATGCACGAGCGATGGAATTGCGTCGGGATGGGTTGTCAGAATAGGAACATCACGCAAAGGAATTTGCTTGCCAGAAGCAATATGGCCCATCCGGCTGTCGTCAGCCTTGAGTCCCCGTAAATCTTCTGTACCTGAACGGGCTGCAAGTACAATGGGACCACATAATATACTGAAATAATTACTTTGATCAGGTAACTGTTCGACATGGATGCCCATTGGCAGTTCCATTCGTAACAGATCTCCAGGCTTCCAAGTACGTTTTATTTTGAGATGTGTTGCTGTAGAATCGGTAATTGTATAGGGGGTTCCGTTAATTGAAATAGTTGGTATGGCAGCAAGCCAAGTAGGTTTGCGAAGGTACAACGTAAACTCCCGCTTCCGTTGCGTATTTATTTTAAGCGTTGTATAAGCTTCCTTTGGAAAGTTGTTGTCTTGGATAATCTCGACACCTTTTTCCCTCCAATTTAATCGTGAGGGAATAAAGAGATTGACGTATAACTCATCGTGTTTATGCGCATATATGATCTCACCATATTTGGCGTGACTTTCCATTCCCGAACCTACACAGCACCACATGCTTGTTTGGGGCTGTGAATAAACGCGATAATGTCCGGGACGTATTTGTGTAAAATACACGAATCCGCCATGTTGGGGATGTTGGGTGGACAGGATGTGATTATATAATGCACGTTCATAAAAATCCAGATATTTACCCTGTTGGTCTGTCCGATACAACATTTTTGTCAACCGCAACATGTTATACGTATTACAAGTCTCAGGTCCTTCGATGCTATGGACCATTTTGGAGAAATCGTCGATCGGATTAAAATGTTCACTGACGCTATTTCCACCAATGGCAATCGAGCGATGTTGTACGACATTGTCCCAAAAGTAACGTACTGCTTCGGTCAGCTGCTGATCATCAGAGAGCTCAGCAATCCTTCTGAAACCAAGGACTTTTGGGATCTGCGTATTGGCATGTAATCCCGTTAATTTATCACGGTGTTCCATGAGTGGCGTTAAGATGGACTGGTGACTGAATTTTCGCGCAAGTTGGAGGTAGCTGGGATTTTGGGTAATTGCGGCGACATCTGCAAAAACCTCGTTGAGTCCACCGTGTTCGCTACGTAACATATCCTGTATTTGTGCTTCAGACAATTGAGAAACCAATTGTACAGCCCAGTCTGTCATGCTAATCAGCATGTTTTTAGCGGTCTGATCCGCGGTCAATAAGTAGGCATCACGTAATCCGGCATAAGTTTTATGAATATTATAAAGCGGAACCCACTTGTCATTTAGGCTAAAGGTGCCTGATCGGATATTACCTTTTTGAATTTCTTCCCAAATAAGTTTACCCCCAGGTACTCCGCCAATATATCCATTACCGTTGGCATCCTGACATTGTTTCAGATTGGAAATCATGTAATCAAGTCGTTCTTTAATTCGGGAATCGCCAGTTGATGCATACATATAGGAGAGAGCAGAAAGATAATGGCCACCTATATGTCCATCCAAACCTGTGTTTTCCCAGTTCGTATAGGAGTCTTTCTTAGTGGGCAAACCGGCTTCACGCATAAAGGGGGCTAATAGGCGATCTTGATCCATTTCAAGTAAATACGATAGATCGAGCTGCTCAGCGTGCTTAAAAGGACTGGGCAATAATCGGACATCCTCTATAGCGAAATAATTCAATGATTTGGAAATTTGTGCATATAAGGGCAGGCTAAAAGTTGTCGCAAAAATAAGATGGAAGAGGCTACTTTTTAATTTCATTTTATTGCAATTTATAGTCTATAATCAGCATTAAGAAAGCATGCTTTTATTTGGTTAGCGATCTGACGAAATGTATATTGACCGACATATCAAAGATATAAATTAGGTTACATTTATTAAGTGTTTTTTTTACATTTATTTAATATGTGTTCAACTTTCCTTTTGAACAGTTAATTCATAAACAGCGTTTTTAGGAAATCATCTTTCTATATAGTGTGCGCTACGCATTCCTCTTCGCCATAAAAAACACCGATAGCTGTAAAATTTATTGAAATAGCTCGTTTTTTGAAACAATTTCTGATTACATATTGTCTTATGGTTAATTGAACGATTAAAACATGTACTTATGAAAAGAATAATTCCTTTTACTTTAATGTCGAGTTTACTAGTACTCGTTTCTAGCTGTGCCGCGATAGAAGGCATATTTAAAGCCGGTGTTTGGTCCGGAATATTGATGGTAGTGGTTGTAGTAGCCATTATTATTTGGATTATTAGCAAATTGTTTGGTGGATCTAAGTGATATAAATAGATCGCTAATTTATTACGGGCAATAAACGCTTAAATCTTTTCAACTAGATATTTCCAGTATCGTTTGGGGACATGTCTTAAATGCAATTTCAAATTCTTCCGGGATTCGATAGTAGTGCTTTTAAAATAGGTCTTCCAAAGGTGCTGGAATTCTTTTTCTTTGGGATCGAGGTCGACTTCAATGCAATAAGGATCCTGAATATCTTGTCCATGTATGTGGGATACTTCCTGTACGGTGCGACCGTCATAATAAAAACCATAATTGCGCCGAATATCATAGATCAACCATTGCTGATCGGCGAAGCGGTTCTTGAAAAAATCGATAACAAGTGGAATAACATTAAAATCTGGTTCTACAATAGCGGTATAAAGGTTGTTATAGGATTTGACAAATCGTATAAATGCTTTCATCCTATGCCTCTCCCGATTTATTTTCTTAATGCTTTGATGTAGACGCAGCAAGTCTGGCCTACCATAATTTTGCATCTCCAGATGCTGCGATTTAAAAAGCTCCACAATAAGCCGAAATCCGTTCGTCCATTCCAATGAATTATCGGCTAGAAAATTATGATAAAATAGTCTTGCATTATGTTTTCCAATTATTTTCTCCATCCCTGAAATGATACGCGAAGCTTTCTTTGAACAGCTGGAGATCTGACGTTTCTCGGAAAAGATATTGGCTACCATTAATTGTTGTGTTGTCGGTATAATATCGAATTCTTTTCGTTCAAAAGCTTCAAAAACACAGCATAAATAGCCGCAATAACTTCCATCGAAAATATAGTTCATGAAAATAGTGTTAACTGCGTTTGCGAATTGATCAACTTAGGCCGGGGATTATATTCAAGAATGGACTTTTTGATCTGCTCGGGATAGTGAAATCCGGTGCTAACGATACTGTCTTGGCAAATCATAAAGTATTTGGCCCTATTAAAAGCAATCCCGAGTTTACGTAATTGAAATTCTTTTAATTTTCCATATTTGCGTGCCTGCACGATTTTATTTGCAGATTGTCTTCCTATTCCTGGTATTCGAATAATCCAACTATAATCGGCGCTATTGATATCGATCGGAAAAAACTGAGGATTACGCAGCGCCCAGGCCAGCTTGGGGTCTATATCTAATTCAAGCTGCTGATGCTTGTTGTTTAAGATCTCATTCAAGGAGAAACCATAGAACCGTAATAACCAGTCTGTCTGATACAATCTGTTTTCGCGTATCAACGGTGGGGTGGTGCCAATTTGTGGAAGGCTGCTATCCGTTGCGTTGATCGGTATATAACCTGAATAATAAACCCGCTTAAGCTGATAATCCTTGTAAAACTCGTTGGCAGTCTGCATAATCTGTAGGTCTGTTTCCGGGGTGGCACCGATGACCATCTGTGTACTTTGACCTGCTGGGACAAATAGTGGAGCTTTTTTATCAATCTTCTTATGCTGTTGGATGTTGAGGATTTCATTTTGAACAATTCCCAAAGGCTCACGCACGGATTTATGATCCTTTTCCGGGGCGACAAGCTTTAATCCTTCTTCTGTGGGAATCTCAAGATTGACACTCATCCGATCCACATAAAGTCCTGCCTCCTTTAATAGCGACTCGCTGGCTCCAGGGATAGCTTTTAGGTGAATATATCCATTAAACCTTTCTTCTGTCCGAAGTTTTTTTACCACAAGCATTAACCTTTCCATCGTATAATCTGCAGATTTGAATATGCCGGAGCTCAGAAAGAGTCCTTCAATATAATTCCTGCGATAAAAGTTCATTGTCAGATTGACCACTTCCTTGACTGAAAATGCTGCGCGTTGGACATCATTGCTACGCCTGCTGACACAAAATGAACAATCGTAAATGCAGGAGTTGGTCATCAAAATTTTCAACAAGGAGACACAACGCCCATCTTCGGTATAGGTATGGCAGATCCCGCTCGCTGAAGCATCTCCGATGCCGCCCTTATTTTTTCGTTTTCCTCCGCTAGAGCTGCAACTAACATCATATTTTGCTGCGTCAGCTAAGATCCTCAACTTCTCATCAAATCCAAACATGATCAATATCTTAGTAATTACAGCTAAATTACTAATTATATTAGTCTTCAGCAACAGTGTGAATAAATAAAATACCTCATAGCGTCCGGCAAGCGGACAGATTGGCAGTGATATTATTTTACAAATAACATGTATTAACTGCTATTTTTTTGTGTGTAAACGTTACAGTATTCGGTAAAAGTCCTACTAATGTATCTTCCCTTTGGCTGGCTAACTTTAAAGATTTCGCCTATTAAGTTATTCTCTAATTTAGCTATCTGATGTCAAGGGGTAAAAGTTAATTGAACCATTTGGAACGAGCAGTTGTTCAATAGTAAACAATATACTATGGCAGAGAAAAACATAAACAATCAGGAAGCATTGGATAAGTTGAAATCGATTGTAGATCAGATCGACGTGGGCACAATTTGCTCTTTTGGTAAGGAATCCATCTATCCGCATGGTGTCCCGATGAGTAGACAAGAAGTGGATAACCAGGGAAATATATGGTATATATGCTCTGCGCAAAGCGACACGTATAAGAATATTGAGAATGATCCACGGGTTTCGGTTTTTTATGCTGATCCCAAAAATTACACCTTTTTAAGTATTAATGGTACAGCTAAACTGTCCAGAGAGCAGGCTAGGATCGATCGTTACTGGAACAAAATGATGGAAGGTTGGTTTGAAAAAGGGAAAGAAGATCCTAACATCAGATTGTTGTGCGTATCTCCTCAGGAGGCCCATTATTGGGATTCAAATTCGAACATGGTTGTTAACCTCTTTAACATGTTAAAGGCAACGCTAACTGGAAATATCGAAGATATTGGCAAGGAAGGGGATTTAAACCTCTAAACCAGATTTCAAAATCAGTGCATCTTCGATCCTGCTTCTGAAAAGAAGTACAGACCTTTAAAAAAGTTTAACCGGAAGAGAATACCCACCAGAAGAAGATACCTGATCCTTGAACAAAGAGAGCGAAAAGTCTACTTAAATTGTTATGTAGACTTTTTGTTCTTATATCGGTTTTTTAACTGACTTCATGGTCGATAGCTATTTAGCTGAGGTATAATTGTGTAACTTCGAATTCGTGTAGCCTCGAAAAAGTGGTTGGATTTTAAGATATTCGCTATACGATTTAAATATATATTGATGAGATCAGCAATTGCTTATTTAGTTTGTATATTTGGTCATACTATATTGACCAAAATTTTGATATTATGAAAGAGAAAGAACTGAGTGAATTGACCGATCAAGAATTATTAGAAAGAAAAAAGAAGCAAAAAAGTGACAAACTGATCAATGCTGTTCTTGTAGGGTTTTGTGCCGGGGTGATTGTTTACGGTATTGCTAACAAGGGGATCACAATTTTTACATTTATGCTACTCGTCATGGGAGCTTGGGCTTTTATGCGCTGGAAGAAAACCGATGAAGCGCTCGACAATGAACTGAAATCTCGGAACCTGAGTAATAAATAACTACGAAAATGACAACACCGAAGCTTTCAACACTTCGGTGTCATAAAGAAGTTTCACTACTAATTGGAGTGGCAATTACTTATAAAGATGCATTGTCGCGCAGCATTTTTATAGTGTTGTGCGCTTCGAGCTGTTTGTTTAGCTGTATAGTCAACACATTTTTAACGTTTGGAGAGAGCTCGTCAGCGTCTTCGTCCAAAACTTTTTGATAGGTTGCTTTAAAAGCATCTTCGCCTTTTTCACAGCTTTCTAATAAGCTTTTTTTATCGTTGCCCGTAATGTTAACCTTAATACCCATCCAAGCTCTAAAAAGCTTTCCACTTAGCATCGTGCTATCTGTCGGCTCTTTTCCTTCCAATTCTACATAAGGGGTTAGATCTGCAATAAATGACTCGGATTGTGCGACATATTTTGTGAAATCTGATTCCAGTTCATGGAGGCCGTGAGCATGCGCCAATTCGATTGCTTTCCTATAACCTTCGATTCTATCGTTGTTTATCTTGATAATATCGTTGATTATTGCTGGGTTATTGATGTTATTTTCCATATTTAATTTTGATTTATTTCTAATTGAAAAACATGCCGATATGCTGCTTCGTTTGCCAAGGATGAGATTCACGTATTTAACCCGTATCCACGTATTTGTATCAATTGTAAGTCGAAAAGGTACGTGAATGATACAAAAAACGACTATTCAGCTATATTGTATGCCACGATGACTGTATTTTTAAACGTTAATTTCACCTGAGAGATCAGGTTCATCATTATTGTTTTTTCTCTTCTGTTCGGCCTGAACTTCTTCTGAGTCATGAATGCGATCATCTTTAATACCGGACAAATCCGTATTTGGATCTTCATTGTCTTCTTCAGTATCCGCTATACGATCTTCTTCGTCTGTCGAGGAATATCCTTCGCTCGGTTCGGTAAGGTCTGGACTGGGTTCTCTTGGATCTGGATTGGGAATAGTGGCCATGATAAAGATGGACATACCTGGATGCACAACTTGTCGGTTAATGTGTGTTTTCATACGACGATTTTTAAATAGAACTGTACAGAAGCCCCTATAGTTGACCGAAGTAATACTCAATATACTGAATTTTTCTACCTGTTTTTTTTGCGACAAGATTAAATTTTTCACTATGGGGGAAAATAGACTTCGTTATGAATCTTCCCAGGGGCAGCGTATCAGCATGGCGAAGGTAATCGGGCGGAGCGTAGTGGGGTCACGGATAGCGTTGATTCCCTTTGGAAGAGTGCTTCTTGCACGCTGATGATTATTATCTAAGGGATAATGTGTCAGTACGGTAGATATTTAAGCGAAAAAGGTAATATTAAAATGTACGGTTATATTTCCTGGTATACTAGGGTACAAGTCAAAAAAAATCAGCGATTTCTGATTGGTGGGTGGTCTTAAAAAAGTATGTAAGACTAGTACTGTTTTTCTGTGCAGATGAGCCATCAAACTAGTGCATTAATAACAAAAAAACAGCTATCCATTAGCTGTTTTTTTGTTAATTAACCTTGTCGGCTTAAAACCTATTATTTGCTCTTTGTTTTAAAAATTCTATTTTTTTGCATCAAGATAAGGCTTATGATACTGTTCATTGAACCGTTTTTTGTCGTCACGATAGCTGCTGACAGCGCCTAATTTATGCATCATTTTGATGTAACACCAAGCTAGGTCGATCTGATAAGGCTTGAAACCACTACGTGCACTTTTAGGGTAGAGATGATGGTTGTTGTGCCATTCTCCGGCCACGATACCTGGCCAAAGTTGATTGATGGATTTATCCTTTTCATTGAAATCGATGCCTTCCCGTTGTTTATCTTCACCTTTGGCATGGCCTTCATAATTAAATGTACGTACGCCTACGGCCCAGAAACCAGCTGCGCCAAATAAGCAACAAGCTAAGGCATGGCCTCCGATTAGAAAGAATACGGCATACCAAAATGACCAGTTTAATACCCAGGATAGGATTGCGTGGGTGGGATTGACATAGGAACCCCATTTTTGATATTGCGCATAACTATTGCCTGTAACGCCAGTATGCTTCATAAGCGACTTGACTCGGTTATAGGAGTTCTCAGTCAGGTCTTTGGCAATGGGTTGGTGGTTGACATCGGCCAAGAAGCAATATAGAAATCCAGCTTGCGCATTGTATGGATCTCCAGGTTGGTCTGATTTTGCATGATGTACGTGATGTGAAATAACATAGATCTCTTCGGGTATAACATTAATCGTTAAGTTTTGTGTAAAGAAACGCCAAAACGGATTACTGAATTTAAAGGCACCGTGCGTGGAAAACCGATGATGCCAGATGGTACCGTGTGTACCCATAATGATCATACTGTAGATAAAAGCCGCCAACACTGTCCACCAGCTGAGGTGAGCAAAGAGAAAAACAAAGAAAAATGGAATAAGACAAGCTACTTTTAACCAACTAAAAAAGGGAAGCCAGTTGCGTTGGTCTTTAAAGATATTCAATCTTTTAAAAAATTCGCTAAATATTTGTTTTGGACTAGGTTTAATAAGGTCTCCGTTGTCGTCTTTCCATCCGTAGCTGGGAGTTTGGAGCACATGATCTAAAAAGGGCATTCTGTGGTTGATTCTAATTGTTGATAAAGTGCTAAGCTACGGTATATATCGGTTAAAAAGTGTTAATTTCAAAAGTTTAACATATAGCGACATGTATTTAACGCTATAGGCTGTACTGCGCAATAAAACGATAGAGAACCATGCGTGATGCTTACGGTGTGAATAATCGAAAAAGGAAAGAATACATTGAAATCTAAATGGTTATTTTGACATGTTAATAAATGTTCCGTAAGGGATTCAACTGCATTTGTTTTAATATTTCAATAAAATCTATGGAATTAGTAGTCTTTGTGAAATTATTCCTATATTTGGACAACGAGCTTAGTAGAATAGATGGATATGGCATTAAGATTTCTCAAACAAAAAACCGGTCAGCAATTCTTAAACAGAATTTCTTCGCAGAAGAGCTACAATGGTTTCATGCGCGAGCTAAGCAAACTGAAGGTTTTTGGTCGCGTTTTATATGTAGGTGCCCATCCAGATGATGAAAATAATAAGTTGTTAACATATTTTGCGCAGGAGCAACTTGTCGACGCGGCCTATTTATCCCTTACACGGGGCGAAGGGGGACAGAATTTTATAGGTACGGAAAAGGAAAGCGAGCTTGGTATACTCCGTGTACAAGAATGTTTATCTGCGCGGGAGACGGAGGGAACAAGACAATTTTTTACACGTGCCAAAGACTTTGGATTTGTAGAATCTGTCGACGAGACCTTGTGCCTATGGGATGAGCAAGCGGTACTTGCTGATATGGTTTGGACAATACGGTACTTTCGCCCAAACGTCATCATTACACGATTTTCGCCGAATATTGCGGATCTCCACGGACATCACCAGAGCTCAGCAGTCTTGACCGAAGTGGCCTATGATCTTGCGGCGGATCCGCTGGCATATCCTGAACAATTAGAGGAGTTGTCTGTGTGGAAGGCAGAACATCTCCTATGGAATGTCTATCAGGAAAGTGGTGTGAAAGATATCGGCGGCAGAGTGGCGCCATTACCTGAGCACTTTTCGCTTGATATTCCTGTATATAATCGCTATTCGGGTTTACATTACGGAAAAATAGCTGCCGAAAGCCGTAATAACCATCGCTCCCAGGCGATGGCTAGTCTAATACAATATACACCCTCCGTTGAATATTTTGAATTATTGAAGGGAGAACCTATTGATACAACAGTAACGAACTCTTTATTTAGCTCGACAGAAACTTCAGACCAGTATATTCCGGTCTTTAAAGAGCTAATTGATGGCTTGTTGGTGAAGCATTTTCAGGGAGATAACCTTGAATTTTCATTGGCAATAGCGACAATTTTGCTCTGGATGAAAACCGTACCAAACAATAATGCGATCTATGAAAAGCAGACTGATCTGGAGCTGCTTTTGCTTCGTTCACTCGGGGTATCTTTTGAAATCTATTCTACGGACGACAGGTGGGTACCGGGTACCAATGTAACCTTATCTTTGCAGGCGAATATACCACAGGACTCCGATTTGGTTTTGACCAGTGTAACAGTTCCCTTTTTTGAGACAGCATATTTTCAGCCTTATCGATTGTCGCAGACAGAGCGGGTTGAAATAACTGGCCGTCTCAGTCAAACCATTGATCCCTCATTGCCAGCTTGGTTAAAGGAGAAAGGGAGCCGGGGCCGATATTCTCCCCAGTCTTTCAGCGATATTGTACTTTCCCAACAGGATAATCCAATCGTAGCACAATTGCAGTTGCAGTTTGCAGGCTTATCCATAGCAATTCGTGTACCTGTATTGAACAATAATAAGCCCGTGATTATTTCTCCTGCATTTACTGGGGCTTTCGATACAGATATTATTGTTTTAGCGGATTTTACAAGTCGTTCTGTTTCGCTCGAACTGCAATCCAATGTGCCTACTGTAGAATCAATTTGCGTGAGGTTAACAGGGACGGAAGGACTGGAGTTGTTTCCAAAAGAACAGACGGTAGTCATTCAAGGCAATACTTCCGAAAAAATCCATTTCCAATTAACGTCAATTGAACATACCGAAAGGGTGCAACAGGTTGGTTTCGAGATCGAAACTGCTTATGGTGTTCATCAAAATAGTTTTAAATCGGTCAATTACCCCCATATTGAAGAGGTGGTTTATTATCCTCCTGCTGTTTTACGGGTTTTAAATAGTTCGATTGCAAACACAGCTAGTCGAATCGCTTATATCGCAGGTAAAAATGATGGACTTGTTGCAAGTTTGAATCAGCTCGTGAATCATTTGGAACTGATTTCTCCTGTTGAATTGAAAGATAGGGACCTGTCAACTTTTGATGCTGTGGTTTTGGGTATCCGAATTTACAATACTGATCCAGACATAGCGGCTTCTCATAGACAATTGCTGGAATACGTCGAAGCTGGGGGTGTCTTGATAAATCAATATCATACACCCTATGATCTATCTGTAGGAGAGATCGGCATATGCCCTTTAGCGGTTTCGAGCGAACGGATTTGCGACGCCGAATCAAGTATTAGCTTCTTGGACCCTGCTCATCGGCTCTTGAACTATCCAAATAAAATTGTACAACACGATTTTGCCAATTGGGTACAGGATCGCGCATTGTTTTTACCACAAGATTGGACGAGCGGATTTATGCCAATATTGCGCACTCAAAATTCCGATGGGAAAAACGTAGATGGATTATTGCTTGTCAATAAGAAGGGAAGGGGGTACTACATCTATAGCAGTCTGTCCTTATTTAGACAGCTTCCAGCTGGTGTGGCTGGAGCATATAGGCTTTTTGCTAATATGTTGTCTATCGGTAGCTGATTAGATCAATGAAAATAAAACGTTATATAATAATATAAAAAGGAGCCTATATTTGTTACGATGTGCAGGAAAGCTCTAAGCTCTTCTGAGATATAACAAAAATAGACTCCGTGTTTTACCAACGTTTTTTATTGGACTGAAATAGTACCTAAATCTTCAACGCTTCCTTTTACCACTCGAACATCTTCAATGGTTTTGTCCACATATCCTGATACGGTCGGTTGAATAACGATTTTGTAAGTGCCTTCTGACATACCCGGGAAATAGAATTTTCCTGCCGAATTTGCCAAAGTTCCAACAGTATCTACTCCGTTTATGGCGAAAACATGCGCCAGTGAAGCAGCAGGATTAACAGTACCTGTAATTGCTCCAGAAGTTGCTACTGGAATTGCACGGATGACAGGTTTAAGCAAGTATTGGCCATTGCCTGTTTGTACGATTGATTTCGACGCATCAAAATCAAGTAAAAGGGTATAGGCGACATTTGGAATCAATTCGTCTTGCACTTTTATCTTAACACCTGAAGATTGTCCACTAGGAGTTTTTAGCGGATGACGAACTCCATCAACCCAAATTTCATTTCCCTCATCTTCAAGTTTTAATCTTATTTCCTGAATCATACCTGATGGAACATCATCTCCTGCAATCACCGTGTCTTTCCCCATTGTATATTCAAGAATGTTAAATGGGTTGCCGTCGACATCAAGACTTTCGCTACCTGAACTTGTACGGATTTCGATTTCATCAATATTCAGATGAATTGCATCATAATAACCAGGAGCATCTGTTATTTTAATGGTAACAGGGGTTGTTTGTGTGGATTGGTTGTCATCCTTACTACAACTGCCTAACAACGCTGCGGCTGTCAATGCAGTAAAAATTAAATTTATTTTCATAGTTAGTACCTTATAACAATGGCCTACACAAATGCTGTGCCATGTTGACTGTATCTATAATGTTACAGTGTTTTTCGTAAATGTTATTTTGAATAACGCATGTAATTTAAAACTATTTAAATATGCTACGGGCCATTTTTAGGACCATATACTGGGAGATTGTGGTCAATTTGAAAAAATTGTGGTCTAATGCCTATTGGGCCAAGGATGAATAGATCGAGAGTATACCGCTTGGTTAAGTTGCTATCGAGCAGCCAGGTATAGTGGTATATGGGGCCAGGAATAATAGCTGCGATTACGATACGTTAGCACGATGAGCATAGGTCTTATTTTTAAAATATGTTTTGTTTATTTAAACCTTTTTAGCTGCAGCGTTGTGTTATGATTGACATTATTTATTATAAACAAATAGTGCTATGGGACTAACGAAATATAAAGAAAAACGGGCAGCTGAAAAAACACCTGAACCTTTCGGTGGTAAGCCGAGCGGCAAAGAACTGAGATTTGTTGTTCAGAAACATGATGCTTCTCATTTGCATTATGACTTCCGCCTTGAAATGGATGGTGTGCTGAAAAGCTGGGCTGTACCAAAGGGGCCTTCTATGGATCCGAATGTTAAGCGTCTCGCTATGATGGTGGAAGATCATCCATATGATTATCGAAATTTCGAAGGAATTATACCTCAAGGTCAGTATGGGGGAGGGACAGTGATCGTTTGGGACGAAGGAACTTATGAGCCCGTAGAAGGGGCGAAGGATGATATTGCTGCAATGGACAAAAATCTCAGACACCAGCTCTACTCTGGGAAACTCAAATTCAAACTGAATGGAGAAAAGCTGAAAGGAGAATTTGCACTGGTGAAAGCCTATGGAAGGGGAGACAATGGCTGGTTGCTGATGAAACTTGAGGATAGCTATGCCAGCGATAAGGATATCACAAAAAAGGATAAATCCGTTATCTCCGGTAAGACTATCGCACAGATGGAAAAATCACCCGACAAGGTGTATGGGGAGAATATAATAAAAAAAGATACAACATTAAAAGACCAACACAGTGCAACGAAAAAAGCTGCTGAAATCATCAACGATCAGCTCGAAAAGCAGCCTGAACAAAAATCGAGGACTGCGAAGGGAGCAGGTAAACTGTTGAAGAAATTATCAAACGAAGCATTTTATACACATATTGAGCCTATGTTGGCCACATTGGTGGACCAGCCGTTTGATAATGCAGATTGGGTATATGAGGTGAAATGGGACGGTTATCGGGCCATCGCATTTATGAACAAAGGGCAGGTGGAATTAAAGTCCCGAAATGACAAGAGTTTCAATGAAAAATTTTATCCCATATACGATAAACTCAAGGAAATAAAACTCAATGCGGTTATAGATGGGGAGGTGGTTGTGTTGTCTAAAAGTGGTATAGCAAATTTTGGCGCCCTTCAGAATTGGCGCAGTGAAGCGGATGGCGATCTCGTCTATTACGTATTTGATATATTGTGGTATGAAGGTAAAGACTTAAAGGAACTGTCACTTCTTGAAAGAAAAGCGATCCTAAAAGAAATTCTTCCACAAAATGAACAAATCCTTTTTAGTGAGCATTTTGATACTTCTGGAATTGATTTTCTGAAAGAAGCAAAAAAAATGGGCTTAGAAGGAATGATGGCGAAGCGAAAAGATAGTATCTATCACGCCAATAACCGTTCCCATGACTGGTTGAAAGTCAAGGCCAATAAGCGCCAGGAAGTTGTTATTGGAGGTTATACCCTAAACGATGATTCTAGTAAGGTATTTAGTAGTTTGCTTGTAGGTGTATATAAGGGTAAAAAACTGATTTATACAGGTAAGGTGGGGACTGGTTATAATGCCAAGTTGCAAAAGGAATTGATGGTACTATTTAAGCCATTGATAACAGAAAAGACACCTTTTGCGGACGAACCTGATGTCAACAAACCTTCACGCTTCCGACCCAATCCACCACATGCTTCAGTGACTTGGTTGCGTCCTGAATTGATCTGTGAGGTCAGTTTTACAGAAATGACGAATGATGGTGTTATGCGGCACCCTTCATTTGATGGCATGCGGGAAGATAAGGATCCAAAGAAAGTGATGCTTGAACAGGAACAGCTTACACAACAAGTCGTTGCAGATAAAATCAATACTCCGGTTAAATCAAGGTCTGCTGTAGAACGCAGGACGCTGTTAAACCCAACAGAGAAAAATCAAGTGAAAAAGATCAATAAGCACGAACTTAAATTTACTAATCTTAATAAGATTTTTTGGCCTAAAGAAAAGATTACCAAACGCGATCTTATCAATTATTACTATCAAGCTGCACCTTTTATATTACCATACCTGAAAGGTAGACCGCAAAGTATGAATCGATTCCCTAATGGTATCAATGGGGAGGGATTCTATTTTAAAGATGTTACTAATACCGCGCCGGATTGGGCTGAACTTTATTTATATCAAAGTGAAGCGGATAATCGGGATAGACATTATCTCGTTGGGAAGGATGAAGCAACTTTATTATACATGGCCAACCTCGGTTGTATAGAAATGAATCCTTGGAATAGTACAGTCAAAAAGCCTGATTATCCAACCTACTGTATCATTGACCTTGATCCGGATAAAAACTCTTTCGATCAGGTGATTGAAGCAGCACAGGTGACCAAACAAATTCTGGATAACATGGGCGTGCCTAGTTATTGCAAAACAAGTGGTTCTACAGGGCTCCATATTTATATTCCTTTGGGAAACAAATATACCTACGATCAGGCTAAGGAGTTTGCACGTATCATCGTGACTTTAGTGCATGCTGAAATACCAGCTTATACTAGTCTTGAACGTACTGTACGTGACCGCAAAGGAAAGATGTACTTGGATTTTCTTCAAAACAGACCTCACGCGACGATTGCATCGGTCTATTCGGTCCGGCCCAAACCAGGAGCTACCGTGTCCACGCCGCTCCACTGGGACGAGGTAAAGAAAGGGCTGAAGATGACCGATTTTACTATTTTTAACGTGATTGAACGGATAAATACAGTGGGTGATATTTTTAAACCGGTATTGGGCAAAGGGATTGACTTAAAAAAAATAGTCAATGCACATGCTATAGATCGGGAATAAAAGAATAGTAATTTATTGATTTTAGAACATCCTTGAATATAATGACATTTCATAGGGAACAGTTATAAAATGCCGTTAGATAAATATCGCAATTTGGACAGCGGAGGTAAATCAAATCGATGATTTACCTCCGCTGTCCAATGTTTTAACAGTTTTGATGTTATTGCAGTTTTATTGCTTCAGAAGGGCCAATAGTTCTTTTGCAGTCTCTTCTGATGAACCAGGATTTTGGCCAGTGATCAGCTTACCATCTTTGACCACATGACTGCTCCAATCATCACCTTTACTATACTGTCCGCCAAGATTGATCAATTCATCTTCAACTAGGAAAGGGACAACATCTGTCAACTGTACAGCGTCCTCTTCGGAATTAGAAAAGCCGGTAACTTTTTTGCCTTGCACCAGTGAACGGCCGTCAGGATTCTTTACAAATCGAAATACTCCAGGTGCGTGGCATACGGCAGCTACAGGTTTATCGTGTTTCCAGAATGTCTCAATTAAAGAAATCGAAGTTTTGTCATTTGCAAGATCCCAGAGTGGACCGTGGCCGCCTGGAAAGAAAATTGCGTCGTAATCTTGTTCATTAACTTCAGGTAAAGGCACACTGTTGGCCAATTTGCTCTGAAGTTCGTTATCTGCATCGAAGCGCTTTGTTGCTGCTGTCTGGAAATCAGGAAGTGCGCTTTTGGGATCTATTGGTGGTTGCCCCCCTTTTGGCGAAGCGATCGTGATGTCGATGCCCGCATCAGCCATAACATAATAGGGTGCTGCAAACTCTTCTATCCAAAAACCTGTTTTATTTCCTGTATCTCCCAATTGGTCGTGTGAGGTCAGTACGACCAATACCTTTAAGTTTTCTTTTTTCATTTTTAAGAATATTTAATTTTCTAAACGATAACACAAAGTAGGATATAAATTGTCAGATCCTTATGTGATATACATCACATTTTAGGGAATGGTTTTGCTTTTTTGATCTACATCACATTATTTAGCTTGGTAGAGCCTGCTGAGCGTCTCACGGGAAACTCCAAGATAAGCTGCAATCAACTGTTTGGGAACAAGATTATAGAGTTCGGGATATTGCAGCATTAGTTCCTCATAACGGCTGCGGGCATCATTGTTTAGCAAGGACAAAATTCTCTTTTGCAATCCTATATAACCTTTATTGGAACGCCATCTTAAAAATGTTTCCACCTCATGGATTTCTTTGCATACATGTTCACGGTCCTCTCCCGACAAACAAAGTGTGTCTGCATCGCTTACACAATCCAGGTTGACTGTTGCTCTTGTATTGTTGTGCAAAGCATTGTAATCAGATGCCCACCATGTCTGCGTAGCGAATTGTAGGATATGCATCTTTTGTTCATCATTGACTACAAAAGTTTTCAGGCAGCCATTTAGGACAAAATATTCGCATTCTACTGTATCGCCAATGTTAATTATCGACTGTTTCCTTTTAAATGATACTGGTTTGAAAAAGGAAAAGAAATAATCGAACTGTTCGTCATTTAATAGGACGGTCTTGTTGATATGTTGCCTGAGAATTTCGCGATCGGTCATAGCTTACAATTATTGAATGGACTAAAATTAAACAAAATCTGATAATCACAACGTGGTGTCTATATTTTTGTGCGTATCTACATATTTTGGTAATACACCAGATAAACTGGACAGAAAAGAATGTTAATATATGTCTTATCACCAAGTTAATACCATCTTCTAAACTAAAAATGAAATAACAGTACTTCTATATTGTATTGAGAGGGAGTTAACAGGGAATTACCCCTGTTACCCCCTGCTATCTCTCTGTAATTACGATGTTATTATTGAATTTGGTGTTAATCAATTATCAGCTTGTGCAGGAAAGAATGAAGATTAAGTATTCGTCTAAAATAGGATGTTTAACCGGTTTAGCTGGGATTGAAAATCTGATTTTTTTACTTTTTATTTTGTTTATACAAAGTTTTTTTCTACTTTAGTGTTGCCCATCACGGGCACTTTTCATAAAATAGGTTAATAATATGGCTAAAACACCCGGAGTACCCCATGCTATCGGGTGTTTTTTTATTATAACCGTTAGCTGAGCAGACCATGGATCTTGTAGAAAGAACATGCGTGTTAAAACTGCGAATCATAAATCAAGTAATACGAATTGTAAGCAAAATGAAATAAGTATAAAAGGCTCTTTACATTTGATCTAGGAATTACTGTAGCTGAATCCCAGTATTAATATTATGGAAATTATTAAAGCCTTTATCATTTATTTGATTAGCTATACCTTTACTTATTATAGCATAAAATACTCCCTTTCCGATCACATTCTGATCAGTACAATGAATATTGGTATTTCTGCATTGGTTGCAGCGGGCGTTACAGCTTTTTTGTCTGCCGATCTGATAAAAACAAAAAAAATGAAATCTAAAAATTCTGTGATTGGGAATTCAAAAATTAGATCGACAAACACGGAGCCTTTGGGTTAGAGCTCCGTGTTTTGTTGATAGAAGAAAAGATTATTAAATTATCTTTTTTCGAATTTGTACGCAAGTGTTGCCATAAAACTGCGCGGCGCAATTGGATTCACGCTATAATTTTCGTGGATGTAATAATTAAATGCATTAGTGATATTGGACAATTTTCCAAGAATACTCCAATTTTTGTAGGCGTATCCGGCCGAAAAGTCAATGGTAGTGAATGGACTGACGGAAACCAGACGATTTAAGCCGTCTCTGATATTTGCCTTCGTATTGTTCCATCCTGCGTTACGTCTTCCTGTGTAGAAGGAAGAAAATCCTAGTTTAACTCCTTTTAAGCTCCCATTTTGAAAGGTATAAAATACGGTTCCGTTTGCAGTATGTGGCGTAGATCCGACCTGTCTTTCTCCTTCAGCATTTCCCATCTCACTGGTCTTTGTATATCTCCTAAAATTATAGCTATAACCAGCTATAATATTTAGTCCTTCTGTTAATTGTCCCCGTAAATCCAACTCTATACCCTCTGATGTTGTTTCTCCAGTAAACTCTTTCATTTGAGTATCTTTGATGCTGCCATCTTCTGAGATAACGGCTTGCGCAAATCTATTATTTTTAATTCTATATACGGATGCATTTGCTGTTAAACGGCCATTCATAAATTCATTTTTTACACCAAATTCATATTGGTCGATAATGGAAGGTCCTAATGAACGATACTCGCGGTCGTATCCAGTGTTGGCTTCAAAGTTACTCGCGTAAGTTACAAAAATGCTCGAACTTGAAATAGGCTGATAAATCAAAGCAAATTTTGGAGACCATGCTTTGTCTATCTTTGGGCCTGCTGGTTTGTTTTCAGTCAGAGTCTGGTTTCCTTGGTCATCCGTAACCCTTGATTCGGGAGTTTTTTGATAGGTATATCTTGCTCCAGCTAGAACTTTAAATTTTTCTGATAGCTCTATTAAATCCTGCACGAATACACCTGAACGGTAAATATTTGTTCTTGTCGAATTTTTAAATGGTGCGTCGGGGATATCCGTTCGTTCTCCCCCCGGTTGATAGATGTTTATGAGGTCATAGACTTTTGTCTTTCCATCTACGCCGACTACATTTCCCTTATCGGAAATGGCAAAAGTAAAGTTTTTAACATCGGATTGATCTGCATCCCCTCCGATCAATAAATTATGCTTAATTCCTGCAGTATAAAATTTTCCGGTTAAATTTACCTGTTGGTTAGTGGTAATTTCTTTAGATCTCGTTTTATTTAAGGCAATATTTAAATTACCATTTGTTTGAATTTGAGCGCGCTCAGCTCCAAAGTAATCGCGATTATAAGATTGGGCGCCTAACGCAATATTTAGTTTCCAGTTGTCATTAAATTTGTGATTTAATGCGGTTTGGAAATTTGCCTGCTCGGTCTCATTAAATGCCCAAATTGTGTTTAGGAATTTATTTCTACCGATAGATTTATCGATTTTTCCGCCAATCGTGCCAATACCAAAGTCGGGTGTATTGTTTGCTTTTAGATAATCTCCGTTGAGTTCAATCTCTGTCTTGTCAGAGGCTTTTATAAGTAACGAAGGGTTTACATAGGTACGCTTATTTTTGACGACATCACGAAAGCTGTTGGCATTTTCATAAGTACCGATCAATCTAAAGGCTACATTGTTGGATAATGGACCATAAACATCTACTGTTGGTTTATAAAAATCATAACTTCCCGTTCGAAAGCTCACTTCTCCTCCGTAGTTAAATTTAGGTTTTTTTGTGACCATGTTGATAACGGCGCCACCGCTTACACCACCATATAGCAGAGCTGCGCTACCTTTTAAAATTTCTACGGCCTCTAATGTGGAAGCCTCTATTGAGGCACCATTGTTGGTTCTAATACCATTCTTAAAGATATTGTTCGCACCGAGACTGTAACCTCTTGCATAGAAATTTTCATTTACTCCACCACGATTTGCTCCAAGGGCAATACCATTCGCATTTTTGAGGGCGTCACTTAATCGGTTGACTTGCTGATCGGAAATGACTTGTTCATTGATAATCTGTACACTCTGTGGTAAGTCTTTGTCAATAATACCTGCTTTCCCAATATTGATAGTTTTATTGTTATGAGAATTATACCCAAACACTTCAACCTGCTCCAATTGTGATTCAGAAATATTAATGGCGATATTAACCGCAGAAGCTTTACCGTCCTTAACGGCTACGATTTGTTCTGCTACCGCGTTGCCTATACTCTTGACTCGAATAGTATACATTCCGTCCGGAAGGTTGGTAAATTGAAAACTACCGTCAGAAGACGTTGATGTTGATTTACTAAACCCACTAATTGTTACCGTTGCCGACTCAATTGGCGCACCGTCTTTGGTTCTGACGCGTCCATATACCCCTTTACTTTGAGCTGAAACATCTAAATGTGTAGCTCCTACCAATCCCAGACTTAATATAAGTCCCAGAAAAGATCTTTTCATTATTAATATTGAATTAGTCTAAATTATTTGTCGGCGCAAACATACGACTATTTCGGTTATTTAGACTGATTTAAAATAAAAAACATATATGTTTTTTATAAATTCGTAGTAGAAGGTTTTCAAGTGCTTCGGATTATTGAAAACATGAACATACCATTCTTTAAAAAAAATCTAACCACATCAATTGAATAGGCCACAAACAGTACAGGCCTTACGAATCGTAAATAACAGTATGCGAATTGTAATTGGCAAAGTATATAAAGAAATAGACCTGATATATTTGGAATTAGGAGATCAACACAATACCGATCAAGGTATGGATGTTTTTCATTAGGTTAGAAGAAAGCCGCTTGGGATTCCCCATTCCAGCGGCTTTTATTTTGTAATTTTTTGATTGTGGGATTTTTATCTATCATTGGTTCGGTTGGCCATCAGCAAGTTTGTGTACTGTCGTTAGGAGAATTTTTATCTTATTCCTTTGTTATTCTGAATTTTATATAGGTTGGATAGGTATTTTTATATATCTTTGATAAAGAACCAAAAGCCTTTAGCCTTCCTGCTTTCAACATGGGAATATTTTGACTTTTTGGGAACGAGTAATTTTTGAATTATGAAATATCTTTTTGTATTGTTGCTCGGTTTATTCTTATTGTCAAGTTGTGACAAGGAGGAAGTTGATCCAGATTCTATGGAGATCGACGGGGGCGCATTATCTAAAAAGTTTCAATTTATTGGTCGTTCTGTCGGTTTTTCGGTAAACCAGATCTATGTGGACCAAACCATAGATAAAAATTTTTATTTAGGGACGGTGTGGGGATTGAAAGATACTATGCCTACAGTAGAGTTGGAATCCTTGCGTGGTCGCTATAAATCTTTCAAAATAACAATAGTACCAACGACTTCTGCAATTTCAGGTTCCAAAATTACTCCAACTTTCGAGGGAATTCGTTCCTATGCCCGTAAAAATAAAAATGCCGAAGCGGTTATGTCGGGTTTTTCTATCACAGATTTTTTTGATTATGAGTCGATCCGCTATCACCTCAATAATAGTCCTGACGTAGATAGTGTTTTAAGGCTTGCTGAACACAATGATTCAACAACAATCAAAAGAGCATATAGTTGCTTGATGCGCAGCGAAAATATTGCATTTTCATTAATCGCGGAAATCAATGAGTTTTCGTCTGCCTTTAGCAGGAGTGATGTTTCGCAGTTAAAGCAAGCGGGAATTAATCCATATTATACGAATGTAGTGAACTACGGTACACATGTGATAATGATGGGCGAAAGTGATTATCCGCGAATTGATTTTAAAAACGTACTCGATAAACTGTTGGATGGTCAGCGACTGAGTGAGGATGAAGAAAACATCTTAAATGCTTCAGACCTGTTGATTTATTTACGTGGTGGTAGAAAGGAAAGCTTTATCAGACGTGAAAGTGGTTTACAGGGAATAATGAAACTGATAAAAGAATTTAAGAAAGAGTTTGAAAAACAAAGCAAATCATTTGATTTTCCCATAAGCTATTCAATGAGAAACCTGGACGATTTTTCACCGTTGAAGTTCTGGTATTCTTATGATTTTCTTGTTCGTGAGGAGGAAAATAATTAATGATAACAGTGTGTATCGTTACAGTCCTTTATAATGTGCGGATACCCTACACACTTTACCTTGTTGATCCAGTTCCATATATTCTGCCGATAAGGAATTATTGACACTTTTATAAAAGAGTATTATCGAGTTGACTCCTTCGAGTATATGGAAAAGCTCAAAATGTAAATCCGGGTATTTTTCAAGAGCTTTTTGGAAATATGTTTGTAACTCTTGTTTATTGTTTATGCATCCGGCCGTATTGACTCCCATTTTTTGAATGACAGGTGAACAAAAATTAATGTTTTCGCTGTAATGCTGCATAATTGCTTCTAAATCATGTTGGTTCCATGCATCTATCCAATGCTGAGCTAGCAATAAGGGTTGATAAGAATCAGATTGTGTTGTATTCATAATATATAGTGGATAATTCTCAAATAGCAATATTAGAACTTATTTCAAAAAAGTTAAATCAATATACGTAGTTTCTAACATTTTATAGGCACACTATTATAAATGGAGCCGCTGACCACAGATTATTTCTATTATAAATTGAACAAACGGTTGCGTTTCGTATCGAGTTGTCAAAGCTAATAATTCTCATTATCATCGCGAGACTATACTCAATGGGTACATAAATAAGATAATTGTGAAAAAATATATATTCCTGACAACAATTCAGATGTTGTCTTCTTTACTGTTGTCGGCACAAACGACGAAAACCGACGCTTCATTGCGATTATTGGGGACCCGGAGCTGGATTCGTGTGGACATGAAGGATAGTCTGTCAAATTTGTCGGGTGCGAAAGTCTTTTGGTCCAAAACGAGTAGGAAGCCATCTGTAGCCAATGTCGTATTAGGTAAAGGTACAAAACGTTATTATATTCAACAGGTGGATCCAGAGACGACGTATTATATTTGGGTAGAGTCTGCAACTGGTAACCTCTTGGCTCAAGGGAAGTCCTATACTTCTAAAAGTTGGGAATTGGACGAGGCTGAACTTGAGGAAGTACAAAAAAAACCAAGTTCAGGAGCTGTTCCGCCTGGCATGGAAGTTTATTGGCAGGATGAGTTTAACGATCAGCTCTTAAACCGGAACAAATGGAGTACCAATTATTTTTCATCTTTGAATTATCTGAATGAAAAATCAAAACAGGAGATGCTGCAGGATCGGTTACCCCAACCAGCTTATACACTTGATGGAGATGCAATCAACCTTTATGTAAACGATACTATCCCAACCCGAATTTTTACAGAAGGTGGGAACCAAAAAATTTCATCCATTCAAACCTACGACTGGAAAACGAATGAAAATCTACTGGACAATAGTAAGGGCGGTTATTTTGAGGTAAGAGTAAGACGCAATCGCCAGGGTAATCCAAAGGGAACAAATACTGCATTTTGGTTCGATTCACCCGGACCAGATATTCGTTATTATCTTCAGGAGGGATCTGAAGCGGGTGGAATAAAGGGGATACGTCCAAAGGGACAGCTTTTCGAAATCGATGTATTTGAGTATATCACGGCGCAGTTTGTGATTCATGGACATGTTGATTCAAAAGGGGTATTTCAACGTAACCTTGCGACACATATTGCCGAAGGTTACGAACATGTAGGACAATGGGTTACGCATGGTGTTTTATGGACACCAACAAGTATCAAACACTACATAAATGGTAACCTAATCAAAGAATACACCAATAAAAACCAAATCTATTCACCTAATCATTTTATGAATATTTTTCTGGGTGCGTATGGATCCGAAGGTGGAGTGAATATGGAGGTTGATTATATGCGGGCCTACAATTGGCCTTTGAAGGATGGAAATGAACTTCCTAATCCTGATTTTGAAGGTAGGGCTGGGTTTTCGCCCTGGGAAGGAGACGTAAGGGTAGAGGACGGAGCTGGAGAAAAGAGGAGTAAAGCAGTGGTATTGGCATCGGGGCAGAAAATTGAGCAATATGTTTATCTGGATCCAGAACAGTTATTTAACCTTACATATTGGGGTAAGGGGGGGAATATAAAGTTAGAGGTAGATGATGTGACTGTTGTCACCGGAAAACTGTCAAGCTTAAAGCAACAAATGCAGAATTTAGGTAAGAAAGGCAAGAAACGAGACATTAGTTTTGTAACCGGTCAGGAAATCAAACCAAATAAAAAAATTGTGCGAATCACATTTACGAATACAAGTAAGGACAGGGTATATTTGGATAATATAATCCTAAAGAAAAAATAGGTTCTAGTATGTTTTAACTCGTAATATGTAATAACAAAAGTATGGCTCCATAATCGATTTTTATTCAGATATGGGGCCATTTGCTTGATTTATCGATTATAGGGATATTCCTGTATCCAATGAAAAGAGCGCTTTATCAATTCTAGTTTTTGATGATCCTGTTTGATGAGTTTAATTTTTTCTATACGGTTTTCAAAAGTTTTCGTCAATAAGATATCTCCATTGATCTCGATTTCATAATCGTATTGATAATTGTTCAATGTAAGTTTCCGCTGTTGCGAATCAATTAATACAGAAAGGGGCTGCGGATTGTAGTCTATGTCACGGACAAAGGCACGATCGTTGTCATGCTGAAAAATGATCAGTCGCCATCCCTTCGGAATGGTTTTGATATTTTCATCATTCTTTTCAAAATGGTAGATTCCGTAGAGTGGTGATTTTCTATAATATGCGTTTATCATCTCCCGAGTTTTAAAACCACCAACCACCTGCTGTGCCCCAAAGATGGTAAGTATCAATATTTTGATGATGACAAGTCCTTTTCTCTTCCAGGCCTTATTAAATAAGGGTTGTTGGCTAGTGATCAACTGTGCTGGTTGCCCTTTTATAAATAAGGAAAACAGTGATTGTGCGAAAGGCAGTAACAAAAACAGTGAAAGTAAAAACAGTGCGGTCGAAATCATTTTCACAGGGACATCGTAAAAATAATTAACGGACATAATGTTGATGCTAGTGACAATAGTAACCAAAGCTCCCAATACAACCGTTTTTCTGAATAAAAGTAATCCTGACGATATTTCGGCTATGCCAATGAGGATATTGTAGCCTTTAGAGAAGCCAATAAATGTCCAGGCCAATCCCATTGGCGAATATTCGCCCAAAGGCTGCATGAGCTGTGTCAGCGATGGCGGTCGCATCTGCAAATGCATTACTTTGATTACACCATAGTTTATCAACATGAGTGCAATATAGTAACGTATCGCTGTGGTCAGCCAATAATATAAAGTTTCATAGTTTGGGCGCTTTGAATCCAATAGAGACCAGATAATTGCAACCGCTGAAGCTATGATCACCAGGAGGAGTAACGATATCCAGCCATAGGAAGTGTCTCCACTGCCATTAATAAAAATCGCATAATCGTATTGATACCGTAAAACGGTTTTCGCAAACCAGGGAGTGAGCCAATGCATAAAGTCGGTTAGCGGTCTGCTGATGTACCCGAAAATAGGAAAAGCACCATTATTGAATACAAATAGGAATGAAAAGATGAAAATAAATGAAAATCGGAAGATGAATTTCTTTGGCGGAGACCATATTTTGATACTGTTTTCGGTACTAAAAGTCATAATGAGAGTTTATAACAGGTAATTTAATATTTATTCGTTGAATTAAGTACTTAAATAATTAAATAGGTAATAAGATATGTTTTTCCTTGTTTCACGGAAGTTATTATCTTGTTTTGGAATATCAATAGCATGGATAAGATCAAAGATTATTCTATTTGAAAAAAATGAAACGTGAATTTACCTTACTTGAGGATTCGGCGAAGACCAGGTATGTCAATCTGATACAGGAACAGCCTGAGCTGATTAAAAATATTCCTTTAAAATACCTTGCATCATATATATAGGAATCAGGCCTCAGTCGCTGAGTAGGATAAGGAAGGAAATTTCTTGACAATTGTTCATTGATAGGGAAGAAGAGGGGCATTAACTTTGAAAAAAAGATTATGAAACCACTTTTTGGTTTATTCATTGTATTTGCTATTGGCAGCTTGGCTATATCACAATACAAAGGTCACATGGATTATGATCTGGCGAGAAAAATCGCACTCGCTGCGACATTATTGTTCACTTCTCTCGGACACATCATCTATACCAAAGGAATGATGCTGATGCTACCTGATTTTATTCCGTTAAAAAAAGAAATGATCTATTTGACTGGGGTATTGGAAATTTTAGCTGCTTTCGGTGTGTTTGTACCATCTTTAAGCCGTCTTACGGGTATACTTTTGATTGTCTTTTTTATCCTTATACTGCCGGCAAATATTCGTGCCTGTATAAGACATCTAAATTATGAGACTGCAACATACGACGGGAAAGGTATAGAATATTTGTGGTTTCGAATCCCATTTCAATTATTGCTAATCTGCTGGACTTACTATTTTGTATTGTATTAACTTAACGTGTTTTCTTTTTAACCTAAATATAGCAATAAGTTAACATTGAAAATGTTTAGTTTTATTTAACAATATTTTATTTTTGCTAAACATTTAATGGTGAATAGATGAAAGAAGCGATCAAGATGGTGGTGTTTGATATGGCAGGTACTACTATAAATGAGAATAATATAGTTTATAAGACACTTCAGCATGTGATTAATGACATCGGTGGTTATAAACTCACATTGGCAGAGATATTAGAGCATGGAGCTGGAAAAGAAAAATTTCAGGCCATTCAGACGGTATTAAAAAAATGTGTGAATGTGGAAGACGAGCAATTGGCAGAGAAAATATTTCAGTCATTTTTACAAGCACTTGAAAATGCTTATGAAATAGAGAGTATTTATCCGAATTCAAATGCGAATGAACTTTTCACAATCTTAAATGACATGAATATCCTCCGGGTATTAAATACAGGATATGACCGGAAAACAGCAGAATCTCTTTTAAAAAAACTTAATTGGGTCGTAGGACGGGATATTGACGCATTGGTCACCGCGTCTGATGTACCTAAAAACCGACCTTACCCGGATATGATTGATTTTGCGAGAACAAAATTTGCTATTACAGATCCGGCACTCGTTGTGAAAATAGGGGATTCAATCATTGATATACAGGAAGGTCAAAATGCGGGTTGTGCATTAAGCATTGGCATTACGACCGGGGCTCATCGTTCTGATCAGCTAAAATCAGCTAATCCGGATTATATTATCGATGATCTATTGGAAATTGTTCCGATTATTGAGGAATATCATACCCCAAGTCAGGTGGTTTAATGAAATGACGATCATCTATGATATAGAAATGCAAATGATATAAAACAGAAAGAGACCGATAGGACGGTCTCTTTCTGTTTTAATATAAGTTTAATCACTAATCTATTGCATTTGTATACCTTCCATCGAATTTTGGTTTTTATTTTTCTTGAACATATTCATGTCCATTTTACCAAAACGATAAGATAGATTCAACTTGACCAGCTGTGGATTGGACAGACGATAGTAGTTTTGGAAGAAACCATCACCCGAAGACACAATGGTATTGCCACGGGTTCTAAAAATATCGTTTACAGCCAACGTCACGGAAGCTGCCTGGTTTTTCAAGAAACTTTTCTTGATGGCAAAATCGATCCCATAAAAAGGCTTAATGTATCCCTGAGACGAGCTTTGTGCCTGATTCATCGGTGGACCAAAGGTTTGATTTTGTGTGACAGGCATATTTGTTTTTCCTTGGTATTCAAAAGCGAGCTGTAGGTTCCAGTTCTTTTTCAGATTGAATGTATTATTCAGTTTTCCAAAAACTGTCCACATACCTTCTGCTGGTGTATTATCATCTATTTCAATTTTTGAATTATAGAAATTGAGGTCTGCCGTCAGATCCCACCATTTTTTTAAGTTATTGGTGTAAGTAAACTCAGCTCCATAGTTCTTGCTTGAATTCGCATTGATATAGGTGTTGATAAAATCCATTTTATCAGTAATGGGATTGAGTTCTTGTGTCAGGTAACGGGTAATCAGGTTGGTGGTATATTTGTAATAAACCGAAGCCAAGAAAGTACCTTTACCATGCGTCCGGCTATAGGATAGTTCACCCGAGGTCGTAAACTCCGGAACGAGGTCGGGATTACCACGTGTAATATTTAAGCTGTCTGTATAGTCAACGAATGGAATTAACTGAAAGAAGTTAGGGCGATTGACACGACGGGTGACACTCATCTGTAGCTGATCTTTCTCTGTTAGTTTCTTGCTCAAGAATAGCGAAGGAAAGAGACTAACCGGATAGCTGTTGTGGAATTTTTGGTTTGTGTTGATTAGCTCACCGTCATAAGTGGAATTTTCTACACGTAAACCGACTTTATAAGATACCCAATCTTTGAGGTTGCCACCCAGCGAAGCATAAGCAGCATAGACCGTATTCTTATTGTCATAATTCGCAGATGCCGCAGTGATATCTTTAAATACATCTTCACCTAAGGCTTTGAGGGAATTCGTATTCAGGTTTTTGAGTTTGTTGATCTGTGCGCGAAGTCCAGTCTCCAATTTCATTCCATTTTTGAATGGTTTAACATAATCTGCCTGTACAGTCATAAATTTGTTGTCACCGGATCCGATATTTTTTTGAATCTGTGAGCCGATGATATTTTCTGTACTTTCTAAATAATTGGTGGTGTAAAGTCCATTGGATTTGTTTGTGCCGCCAAAATAATTGAAGTCTACCGTCAATTCTTCACCCTCGGTTTTGAATTTCTGAACAAGACCTGCCTGTAAACCTCTTGGTTTGAAACTACGTTCGGATTCGGAAATTCTATTGCTATTGCCTTGTGATTTCGTCGTTATCATTGTATTTTCATTGGGACGAAATTTACCTTCGACCAGGATGCCAGCAACAGATAGGGTCGTGCGTGGACTAAGGTCATAGTCTAATCCCAGTCTTCCAAAGGTGATCATTCCTTTCGTTTTCCCTTCGATATCCTGATTAACTTCAGAACTAATGTCATTAATTATGCTGTTCCGATAGCTATCACCTTCGGTATTTGTCCGCATACGCATATTCATTCCTGTGAGGGATATGTTGAATTTGTTTTGACGGAGATTAAGGCTTCCCATAAAATTGGTTCCGCCGAAACGATCGGCTCCAAGGGTAACCATACCATTGTAACCTGTTTTCTTGTTCTTCTTCAGAATAATATTTAGAATACCAGCCATACTTCCCGAGGCATCATATTTAGCAGAGGGATTGGTGATGATTTCGATCTTTTCGATTACGTCAGCAGGTATTTGGTCTGGTGTTAGTGTCGTTGGCTTTCCGTCTACAAAAATGGTGGGTGCGGCATTCCGGAGTTTGACATTCCCATCGATATCGACTTGTACAGAAGGCATATTGCGCATGACGTCAATTGCTGTACCACCAGTAGCTACAATATTCTTTTCTACATTATATACTTTTTTGTCGATGTCCATTTCAAGTAAGGCTTTACGTCCAGTGACTGTCACCTCATCTAGCTTTCGATTATCATTTTCCAATGTGATATGACCGAGGTCTTTATCCAAAATTTTGCTGTCGGATCCAAAGTCGACTGGGATATCTTTCGCGGTATAACCTACAGAGCTTATTTTTAATTTCCATTTGTCTCTAGTGGAGAGCGCGGTAAAGCTGAATTTTCCATTTTCGAGTGAACTTGTGCTTTTGAATAAGATTTCTCGTTCTTTGCCCGTGGTGGACTGCTCATTAATTACCCGTAGCAGATTGACAGAAGCTTGTGCTATTGGTTTGCCTTGAGGATCTACGAGTTGACCTGTGAGTTTTCCTTCGGCGATGGCGAAACTACTTGGACGGCCAGCCGGCGGTGTTTGCGCATGTGATGTGGCAACAGCGGTTGACATTAGGAGTACTGCTATGATTTTCTTCATTTTTTTTACTGTAATTATCGCTTAGCCCATATCAGGCCAATAGATATCAAGCAAATTTGGAAATCATTTTTGTACTATACAATCATCTGTAGACGGAAGGGTTGAATGTGTAGACGAATGTATGTTGTCAGATCATGTTATCTTTATTCGATGTTATTTTTGTATGGAGTTGTTCGATATTTTTGACATATTTTTTGCCCACCGGCAGAGCAACTTCACGCAATGTAAGTTTTGTAAGTGTGCAATGTTCGATTCTGGTCTTGTTGACAATAAAGGAATTGTGTATCCGTACAAAATCGTTTGCCGGTAGTAATTTTTCCATACCACGTAAATTGCTACGGGTTAGCAACGGAACTTGTCGGTCAACCAAATAGATTTTTACGTAATCTTTTAGACCTTCGATATAACTGATTTCGTTGAGAAAAATCTTGGTTTTTTTATATTCTACATGGACAACAATATGATCTTTCTCGTTGAAGTGTTTGGTTTGTCGCGCAACGATGTCCTCTACTTTACGGATTGCAGTGGTGAGGCGTTCTTTTGAGATAGGTTTTAAAAGATAATCTACTGCATTTAATTCGAATCCCTCAACAGCATATTGATGGTATGCTGTCGTAAATATAACTAAAGGCGGATCTTGAAGTTCACGGATAAATTGCGTTCCTAGCTGCCCAGGCATTTGAATGTCCAGAAAAATCAAGTCTACAGGATGTTTTTTTAGATAGTCAACGACTTCGATGGGAGAATTGAATTTTTGTAGAATTTCAATTTGCGTGAAATTCAGCAGGTCGTCTTCCAGCAAATTAAGTGCGAATGGTTCGTCGTCAATTAGTATACATTTAATCTTCATCTGTCATTAGTCTGAGGGTCACTTCAAAATATCCATCCGTTGTTCTTTGGATGGAAAGATCATGTCGATTGGGATAGAGTAACTGTAATCGTCGTTTTACATTTGTCAGCCCGATACCTTCATTTAATCGAGACTCTGTATATAGCAATATCTTATTCACCGATTTAAAAGCGATCCCACCGGGAATATCCACAAACTGAAACTGTATGTATGGTATGTTTTTACTATCGACTCCATATTTAAAGGCATTTTCTACAAAATGAATAAATAATAATGGTGGGATCATTCTATTCTTGACTGCACGATCGATTTTAAGGTCGACATGTCCTTCAATTGGGAGCCTTAATGTCTGTAAAGCGATGAAATTGCGCATGTGGTCGATTTCTTTAAAAAGTTCGACTTTCGGACCATCAACTTCATATAGAATATAACGCAGTATTTCGGATAGTTTGACTATTGTACCTTCGGAATCCGGAGATTGTTTACGAATCAGCCAACGAATATTGTTGAGCGTGTTGAATAAAAAATGTGGACTGATCTGAAGCTTTAAAATTGTCAATTCTGCAGTTGTCTTTTCAAGTGCGATCTGTTTATTAAGCTCTTTTTGTCGGGCCTGTTCGTCATAAAGGAAGATCATGGATGAGGTAATCATGCAGAGTGAATAGATAATTCCTGGTCCGATCACCAATCGCACAAAAAGTACATTTTCCTTTTTAAGGTGAGCTAATTCACCATCGGGATTAAAATACACGATAGCGTAATTGAGTAGCACATAAGCAAAAAAGCCGAACGCGATCAGTGCGATGAAAATCTTTCGACGGCCAAAGAAGTATCTAGGCGCGACGACGTAACAATGTAGATAAAAACTGCTCGCCAGAAATATGATATTGCCAAGATGCGATAATGCCGAATAGATTTTGAAATCAGCGATTTTATCCGGTTGATAAAGATAGGTGATGAAGGGAAGGAAAAGAAGAATGATCCATATCACAATATGTAAATAGAATTTTTTAAAGAATCTACTGATCATGGGGACGTTCTTAATGTTACTGCTCTTTTTGGACTCTCCTCAAAAATATAAAAATATTTGTGATACACGCATGTTATCTGTTGTATAGAAGACATAAGTTTTGGTTCAAATCGTTGCGTATCGAAATATTTTCTGAATAATGACGGTTGCAACCGCATAGACTCTTCAAAATAGTTTTGTATTTTGCATTAATAAACTTGATTACGTGACATTCAATCCGAACCGATATCATACAATGCCTTACAGGCGATGTGGAAAAAGCGGCATCCAGCTTCCGGTTATTTCCCTTGGGCTATGGCAAAATTTTGGTGATATTGATCAGAAGGAAGTGTTTAGGCAGGCCCTATATACAGCTTTTGACAATGGCATTACACATTTTGACCTAGCGAATAATTATGGTCCACCGCCCGGTAGTGCGGAGGGAAATTTGGGGGCAATATTGGCTACAGATTTTGTTGCACACCGGGATGAACTTTTGTTGTCTACAAAAGCCGGGTACACCATGTGGGATGGGCCCTATGGCGATTGGGGAAGCCGTAAATATTTGATGGCAAGCCTGCATCAGAGCCTAAAGCGTTTAAAATTGGACTATATCGATATTTTTTATCATCATAGACCGGATCCCCATACACCATTAGAAGAAACGATGGCTGCGCTAAGTGATATCGTACGACAGGGGAAGGCACTTTATGTAGGCCTATCCAATTATCCTGCAGATCTGGCGAAGAAGGCTGTTGCTATATTGAACGATCTTAGATGCCCTTGTTTGATTCATCAACCAAAGTACTCCATGTTGGTGCGCACCCCAGAAGATGCCCTGTTGGATGTGTTGGATGAAGCGGGAGTCGGCATTATCGCTTTTTCACCTTTGGCACAGGGCTTACTGACTAATAAATACCTACAAGGTAGTATTCCAACAGATTCCCGGGCTTCGAAAGAACATTTTTTAAAGAGTGCTGCAATTACACCCGAGCTTATTACAAAATTGTCTGATTTGAATGAACTTGCATTGCAGCGTGGACAATCGCTGGCACAAATGGCGATTGCATGGTTATTGAAGGATGAACGCCTGACTTCGGTCTTGGTCGGGGCAAGAAATAGTACACAATTGACTGATTCGTTAAAGGCGCTTGAAAATTTGAGTTTTGGTAAAGAAGAACTCAATCGGATAGCGGATATTCTTTCCTTATGTTAATGTCGATACACAATAAATGCAATGCCTATGTCTGTCTTTAAAGCCACATTGGAGATTATAGGAATCAATCCCTTTGTTTTTGTACCTGAAGATATTTTGCATAATCTCTTTAAGGAAGCCGGAATCAACAAGGGATATATCCCTATTAGAGGCAAGGTAAATGGTAAAGATTACAAACAGACCTTGTTGCGCTATAAAGGTGAGTGGAGGTTGTACATTAATACGGAGATGCTGACAAATTCACCCAAACGAATTGGTGAAACATTGGAATTATCTGTTGTTTTTGATCCAGCTGATCGAAGTTTAGTTCCGCACCCCCAACTTGAGCAGGCATTGGCAGAAAATGAAGAGGCAAAAGCTGTCTTTGAACGTTTGGCGCCATCCAAAAGAAAAGAGATTATTCGTTATATTTCTTTTTTAAAGACGGATGAAAGTCGACGTAAAAATATCGAAAAGGCAGTGGTTTTTTTGCTTGGTAAAAATCGGTTTATTGGCCGCGAAAAACCTGAATAAAAAGCGAGAATGGAAGGTTAGATCAAAAAAATAAGAAATGGAAAACGCGAAGATAAGATGGGGAATCATAGGTTGTGGTGATGTTACAGAGAAAAAGAGCGGTCCTGCATTTAACAAGGTTGAAGGTAGTAAATTGTTAGCTGTAATGAGGAGAGATGCCATTAAAGCTGCAGATTATGCTGAGAGACATCACGTACCGAATTGGTATTCAACGGTGGAGGAGCTGTTGGATAATCCGGCATTGAATGCCATCTACATTGCAACGCCGCCATCTTCACATTTTGAATATGCTTTGAAAGCACTTGAAGCGGGGAAAGATGTCTATGTGGAGAAGCCGGTTACATTGAACGCGCATGAAGCGAGGTTGCTTTTGGACGCAGTGACAAGGAAAAATGGTAAGCTAGTTTGTTGCGCATTATCGAAGGCAACTACCTCTATTTCTAAAAGTTAGAGAATTATTGAAAGCGGGACAAATCGGAGCTATTCGGACAGTTCAGCTCCGGCTATGGCAGAGTCGGTCGCCAGAATTGGTGACTAAGGGGGCTGCAGAGTGGCGTACAGATCCAACAATATCGGGTGGTGGATATTTTTTCGATCTTGCACCACATCAATTGGATCTGATGCTGTATTTTTTTGGTAAACCCATTTCTTACGAGGGATTTAGTCAGATCCAAGATCCAGTAAGTACTGTTGCTGATCATACAACTGGAACGATATTGTTTGAAAATCACGTAATCTTTAATGGAAGCTGGTGTTTTAATGTCAGGTCAGAAGATAATATAGATCGTTGTGAGATTATTGGTAGTCAGGGAAAGATTACCTTTTCGATATTTGGTAATTCTGTAACAGTTGAATATGGTCGCCAGAAAAAAGAATATGTATTTGAGCATCCCGAGCATATACAATTTCCGATGATAGCTAGTACTGTGGCATTTTTTCAAGGGAACGGCCCAAATCCTGCTTCCATGGAGGAGGCTTCGACACTAATGGAAATCATTGACTGTTTTGCTATGGTAAAATAAATAAAGGACCGTCATACGAGCGATTTTTCAATTTCTGAAATTTTAAATTTTCGACCTGGGAATATTAATGAGCAATTGTTTATGATAAGCCAGCAAATTTATAAGAGGCTCGTGATCAATGAAAAAGCGATCGGATAATTTTGCAAGTAAATGAAAACTAAAGAGGTATGCAAACAACAGTGCGATTTAGGCCTGATGCCATTATTATAGGTGCTGGTTTGGCAGGATTAACTGCAGCAATGGAAATTACCAGAGTAGGAAAGAAGGTGCTTCTACTAGATCAGGAAACAGAAAAAAATATTGGGGGACAGGCATTTTGGTCTTTTGGGGGGCTATTTCTTATCAATTCACCACAACAGCGGCGTATGGGAATAAAAGATTCCCTAGAGCTCGCACGGCAAGACTGGCTGGGTACAGCGGGATTTGACCGGACTGAAGACTACTGGCCTCGTCAATGGGCAGAAGCCTACCTGAAATTTGCTGCTGGGCCGAAATATAAGTATATAACTCAGCTAGGTATTAAATTCATGTTTATGGTTGGTTGGGCCGAGCGTGGAGATGGCAGTGCTTCGGGTCACGGAAATTCAGTTCCTAGATTTCACGTAAGTTGGGGAACGGGAACAGGAGTCGTCAAACCATTTATCGAAAAAGCTTATACTGCCCAAAAAAACGGATTATTGCAATTTAAATTTAGGCATCGGGTTACGAAGCTGATTACTGAAAACGGTGCTGTGAAAGGGGTATTCGGTGAAATTTTAGAAGATGATAATAAAGAAAGAGGTGCCGCTACGAATAGAAACGTAATCGATATGTTTGAATACCATGCTCCTCATGTTATCATTGCATCGGGAGGAATTGGCGCTAATCACGAATTGGTACGAAAAAATTGGCCAGAACGATTGGGTAAAGCACCATCTACTATGATCTCGGGAGTTCCGGCATATGTCGATGGAAAAATGATTGGTATAGCCGAAGAAGTGGGAGCGCATATGATCAATAAGGATCGAATGTGGCATTATACAGAAGGTATCCATAATTGGGATCCAATTTGGCCCAATCACGGTATTCGAATTCTGTCGGGGCCATCTTCACTTTGGTTTGATGCAAGAGGTAATAGGCTTCCTGCTCCATTCTTACCTGGATTTGATACCTTGGGGACGCTAAAGCATATACAAGACAGCGGGTACTCTTATTCCTGGCTCATTTTGACACAAAAAATCATCAAAAAAGAATTTGCTCTTTCCGGCTCTGAACAAAATCCAGATATCACTAATAAGGATTATAAGCTGTTTGTCAAACGAATTTTCGGTAAAAAAGCCCCCGGGCCAGTTGAAGCATTTAAAGAGAAAGGAATAGATTTTATTGTTTCGGATACATTATCAGACTTAGTGCATCAAATGAACCTGTTGTCTGGAGAGCCTCTGCTAACGTATGAATCTATTGAATCACAGGTCGTAGCAAGAGATCGCGAGCTGGATAATAAATTTTCAAAGGATACGCAGATCAATTACATCCGTAGTACACGGAAATATATTGGAGATAGGCTTGGGCGGGTTTCATCTCCACATAAAATTTTGGATTCAAAGAATGGACCACTGATTGCTGTACGTTTACATGTACTAACACGTAAGACATTGGGAGGTCTTAAGACGAATCTTGACGCACAAGTCTTGACAATAAACGGTGATCCTATCGAAGGATTGTATGCTGTTGGCGAGGTAGCGGGTTTTGGTGGTGGTGGCATGCATGGATATAGAGCATTGGAAGGGACATTTTTGGGTGGTTGCATTTTTTCGGGTATGAAAGCAGGAGTGCACATTGCTGGAAAACCTGCGTCTACTTGATAATAAATTGCAAATCATTCCAGTGGAAGGAGTGATTCCTCTATTTTTTTTCCTGATACTCAAGATAAAATGTTATATTAGTTATTTTTAGAGAAGCTGTGAATTAATCGGCTTACTAAAAATATTTTAGAAATAATCAAAATAAACCAAACTAAGCAATGAAAAGAAAAGATTTTATCCGTAATACGGGAATACTGACGGCCGCAACGCTATTTGCCAATACAAACGCTTTCGGTTTTCAAACACAAACTGTACGTGTTGGATTGATCGGAGTAAATGGAATGGGGTGGTCCAACCTAAATGCAATATTGAAGGTGCCTGGTGTCCAATGCACAGCACTTTGTGATGTAGATGAAAACGTACTTAACAAGCGGGTTGAGGAATTAAAAAAACGAAATATTACGGTCAAAACTTACATAGAATATAAAGAACTGCTCAAAGCAAATGACGTAGATGTTGTGATTGTGGCCACACCCGACCATTGGCATTGTTTACATATGGTAGACGCTGTTGCAGCAGGAAAGGATGTATATGTTGAAAAGCCTATTGGAAATTCCATTCGGGAATGCGAACTGATGGTTGCAGCAGCAAAAAAGTATAAGCGTGTTGTGCAGGTCGGGCAATGGCAGCGCAGCCAACAGCATTTTAGAGATGCAATGGCGTTTGTTCATGGCGGAAAACTAGGCAAAATCCGTTTGGTTAAAGCTTGGGCTTATCAAGGCTGGATGAAAAGTATTCCTGTGCTGGCTGATGCTCCGGTGCCGGCAGGTGTACACTATGATAAGTGGCTGGGGCCTGCTCCAAAGCGAGCTTTCAACGCTAATCGTTTTCATTTCAATTTTAGGTGGTACTGGGATTACGCTGGTGGCTTAATGACAGATTGGGGAGTACATATGTTGGATTACGCTTTGATCGGAATGAAGGTTGCTGATCCGGTATCAATTATGGCCGCCGGAGGAAAATTTGCTTATCCGGATGATGCAGCTGAAACACCGGATAGCTTAACGACAGTGTACGAGTTTGATGGATTCAATGTTCAATGGGAGCAAGCAACGGGAATAGATCTTGGCCCTTATCAAAAAACACATGGTGTCGCTTTTATTGGCAATAACGGGACACTGGTCGTCAATCGTGAAGGCTGGGAGGTTATTCCTGAAAAGGGCCGTATGGAAGCTGTTGCTTTTCAGCCCTCAAAAGATAATGGGCTAGATAAACATATGGTCAACTTTATAGAAGCTGTTCGGAATAAATCCAGTGAAGTACTTCATGCACCAATAGAAGCAGGAGCACATATTGCCATTTTCGCTCAGATGGGAAATATAGCTTATCGAAGCAAGAAGAAATTATTTTGGGATAAAAATAAACGCACTTTTAATGATAAAGATGCAGACCGTTATTTGGCTAAAAGTTATCAGAATGGATATAGTATGCCTATGATATAATGGCGTATTTCGATAGACCAAAAGTTTCTATCGATGAGCATTAAAACGATTGTATTAGGTTTAGCAATCGATACGCTAGCACGCACCGTACCCTTGCGCAGCGAATGGAAGAGATGGGGATGGTGCCGCTGGCAAAAACTGTGTTTCGCGAAATAAAGGGCAATTATTCGTGAAGGAAAATATGTGCCATTTATTCAGGTAGATAAGAATTATGCGCGGTATTTATTTATCAAAAATCTGACAAGGCCAGTCATGGCCTTGAAGGCAAGCAATCCTAAACCAGTACCTAGAATAATTCCCAGTGCGATGCCAATTAGAATAGCCATGTTGTTGCTATGCCATTGATAGACTGTATTAAGGAAAATACAAAATATAACAGAAACAATACTACTGCCCACAATCGCTGAGGAAAGAAATAAGGCCTTAAAACCTTTGGTTATGGATCGCTGTTGTAATCCGACGATAACTGAGGTTGAGATAATACCTGCACTAATGAGCAGAATGATTGTTACGATAAAGAGCATACCAAGAAGAATACTTATCACTGTAAGTGCGAGAAATACGAATGATCCCATCAGGAGCAAGACTGCCAGAAAATCATCATCGTTCCGGAAAGTGTCTATTAGATAGAAATGACCGGATAGGTGTCGAAATGCTAATGTATATAACAATTCTTGCAACATATTGGCTTAGTTAATCTTTTGGTTTTATTATTTTAATAATTACTTTGGTGCAACCCAGTCACTTTTTTATCTTAATATAAGAAAGGTTGTTATTTTATTCTGTTTAATTCTGCGGTAGATCTTTACAGCGTTTTTCTGTCATCAAATTTGCTCGTAAATAGGTGTACTAGTGCCGATTGATAAGGAAATTTCCTGCCGCAGGTTTGTCTTATTGCATGATCAGATTGATTTTCTCAATAGCATCTTCGTTTTCAAGGAAATCAATATAGGGGATCAAGGGTTCGATATCTTGCTTATCCATTGTTTCTAAATCGTCAAATAATGCCTCTACGAAATCATTACAGAAAGCTTTACCAAAGCTATAGGTTCTGATCCGTGTTAAATCATCATAATTTATCTCTGTTGCATTTAGGTTAAGTACCTCTTCTGGTATCTCATAGTCGCCGTCGGCCGGATAGCCAATGAATCTGAACATTCTTTCTTTCCATACCTGAAAAAGAATCTGATGAGAAACATGGTTGCCAAAATATTTAAAAATCTGAGAAAGAAGTTCAGAGGCGGTTTCTTTTTCGAAAATACCTGAAATGCTTTTGTCAATTAATTCAGCATACGCCAAGAAAATAGTACTGTTGAAACGGGCGTCAAAATGGGAAGTCAACATGGCGACCGCGTTGTCTTTACCTTGAGTTCGTAGTAATTGTCTTGCTGCTAAGGAGGTGAGATTGTGCTTCTGCTCATGGCCGTGGTTATCGGGGATAAGTACGATATGATCCTTTTCAAAGAGAGCGATAACGAATTTCCAGTCTTCTGGCCTTTTGAGGATTTTACAATTGTGGGCTAAGAAACCATTCCGCTTGGGATCGGGCTTCTTGTCTCCGACTATTACCTCAGCAGGCTGGATAATATGCTCTGGAGGAATTTTAAACCTGCGTATATGCACAAAGAGTTCTTCTCCGGAAGGTAACGCAAGGGTACCAAATCCTTTGTTATTGTCGAACCATTTGACAGCGCCGATAAACATGGCTGGTGTTGAGTTTTGTTTCAATGCCATAAAGGTAATGAATTAAAATATTTATTATGCATTGAAAATTAAATATTTGCGATTGATCTTTGAATAAAGTGTTTTTTTGAGTGATTTTAAGATGCAAACTGAATATTTGGGTGCTGAGGGTAAACTTTTCACTTCAGCTTTGAACAGCTAGTCAAATGCTGTAAGTAATGAATTTCTAAGTTATAGCTACTATGGATTGTAGTTCTCATTTTTTTTAGTGTGTTATTGTAATAAATTGATAATTAAGGATTTGTATTTGAAAAAAGTCATTTAATTTATTTTTTGTAACTTTGTACCGTCAAAAGACAGAATGGCGTGAGTTTATTCCGCTATGATTGGACGCCTTTTTGAGCGCAGTCTATGTTGTTCGTTGTACTTGTTGAAGTATATTTTGGAGTTGTGTATGACATAACTCATCTTTAAAAGATTTTTTCTTTTTCATCGTTGCTCTTATCGAACCGAGAGTAAAGCGTGTTAGTTAATAAGTAGATTGAATTGGAGTTTAAAATTTCGATCAAACGAATTCAACTGTAGGAATATTTTATATAAATGAAAACTACGTAGGTCTACAACCTTAGTGGCTTGCTCATGCTATTTTGTTTTATTTATGTTTAAAAAAATTAAAGAATGGATAAAACCAGAAAGGTAAAAGTAAAAGTTGAAGATTTGACCATTGTTTTTGGTAAACAAAAAAAGCAGGCTTTAAGATTATTGGACGAGGGTTTCTCGAAGAAAGAAATATTGGAGAAGACCGAATGTACGATAGGGATTAATAAAGCAAATTTTGAAATTTATGAAGGTGAGTTTTTTGTGATAATGGGACTTTCTGGCAGCGGAAAATCTACCTTACTCCGTTGCCTGAATAGATTGAATGAGCCGACATCAGGAAAGGTGTTTGTCAACAATGAAGATATTACCGGAAAAAACAATAAAGAGCTTTTGGAGGTGCGTAGGACAGAAATGAGTATGGTCTTTCAAAAATTTGGTTTACTTCCGCACCATACCGTTCTGAGCAATGCTGCGTTTGGGCTGGAAATCAGAGGCGAAAATAAAGAATCCCGTGAGGCGAAAGCACAAAAGGCGCTCGATATCGTTGGATTGAATGGCTTCGAACAACAATTGCCTGCCCAGCTCTCCGGAGGGATGCAGCAACGGGTCGGGTTGGCCCGTGCGTTGGCCAATGATCCAGAAGTGTTACTTATGGATGAAGCTTTCTCGGCACTGGATCCGCTAATCAAAACAGAAATGCAAGATCAGCTGCTTGAGTTGCAGGATACCCTACAGAAAACAATTGTATTTATTACGCATGATCTTGATGAAGCCATTAAACTGGGCGATCGTATTGTGATTATGAAAGATGGAGTGATTGAACAGATCGGTACTGCTGAGGATATCCTAACTAACCCCGCAAGTGACTATGTAAAAGCTTTTGTCGAAAAAGTGGATCGGAAAGCAATTATTACCGCAGGCTCTTTGATGTTTGAAAAACCAACTGTGGTGAGGTTCAAAAAAGATGGTCCCGAGGGGGCCCTTCGCAAAATGCGCGCAACAGGCATCGATATTCTGCCTGTAGTAGATGTACACGATCATTTTTTTGGTTTTGTACATATCAATGAAGTGATTCTGTCAGCCAAACGCAAAGAACCTACGGTTGAGGCAATCATCCACACCAACGTTTCCACGGTGTCAAAAGAGGTGACCGTTGAGGAAATGTTACCCTTGATTTCGGAAGTGAGATCACCCATTGCCGTAGTTAATGAGCATAACCGCCTGTTGGGTATCGTCACCCAAACCTCGTTAATTATTGAGGCGACCAAGTACAATGAGGAGGAGATTATCGAATTAAAAGAACAAGCAAATAATCAATAGATATGAATAAAGTAATCGACATAGGACAATATATAGCAATAGGGGTGAACTGGTTAACGGAACATCTAAAACCATTTTTTGACCTGATAAAAAATATCGGAAACACCTCTATTCTTGGTCTTGAATGGATATTGATCGCGACACCATATTTCGTAATGATCGCACTTTTTACAGCATTAGCCTGGTGGAAATCTGGGAAAGGAGTTGCGTTGACTACATTTCTGGGTTTGACGCTGATTTATCTCATGGGCTTCTGGACCGAGACAATGGAAACTTTGGCCTTGGTTCTGGTTGCTACGGTGACCGCTTTACTTATTTCGGTGCCCCTTGGGATATGGGCTGCGAAAAATAAATTGGCAGCAAAGGTTATCCGCCCTTTATTGGATTTAATGCAGACCATGCCAGCTTTTGTTTATTTAATTCCGGCTGTACTGTTTTTTAGTATCGGAAAAGTGCCGGGAGCGTTTGCTACCATAATTTTTGCAATGCCTCCGGCAGTCCGTCTGACAACATTGGGTATTGATGCGGTACCCAAGGATATTGTGGAGGCCGCCCGTTCATTTGGAGCCACGAATAGACAGATTTTATTTAAGGTAGAATTGCCTCTGGCGACAAAAACAATTCTTGCAGGGATCAATCAGACAATATTATTATCGCTGTCCATGGTTGTGATTGCAGGAATGATTGCCGCTGGAGGCTTGGGCGAACGGGTCCTAGAGGGTATCAATAACCTGGATATTGGCCTTGGGTTTGAAAGTGGTCTGTCCGTTGTGATTTTAGCAATCATTCTGGACCGGATAACGCAGGGATTTGTAAATAAGAAATAAGCCAATGATGAAAATTAAAATAATAGGACTCTGTATGCTAGCCTTTCTGTTTTCGGCTTGCGATAGTGGTAGGAACAAGAATATCATTCATATTGGAATGGTCGATGGCTGGGCCGAGGGTGTTGCAATGACCTATGTTGCCAAAGCGGTCATGGAGGAGAAAGGATATCATGTAGTGATACAGCGCGCTACCCCAGATATGATACTTGCGTCAATGAATAATGGTGACACAGATCTATATATGGATGTCTGGTTGCCTTTGACACATGGAGCGAAGGTAGCTAAGTTTCCGAATCTGCAAGAGATAGGTACTAGCTATGCATCTGCCCGAAACGGCCTTGTCGTACCCGATTATGTTCCAATTGATGATATAGAACAATTGAACGAACATCAGATGAAGTTCGATAATCAAATTATTGGTATCGAAAAAGGTGCTGGAATTACAAGGGCTATCGACCAGGTTATTAAAGACTATAAGCTGAACTATAAACATATAAATTCATCTACAGTTGCGATGATTACTGAACTTCAAAATGCGATAAAGGAACATCGTTGGATTGTTGTTGCGGGGTGGAAACCTCATTGGATGTTTGGCAAAATGAAGCTGAAATTTTTGAACGATCCTAAAAAAACATTGGGGAGTATGGAGGAAATTAAAATATATGCTCGTAAAGGCTTTAGCAAAGATCAACCAGAATTGGCGAGCCTTTTTTCACGGATCTATTTTGATGATACAATGATGGCCGACCTCCTGGCACAAATGGAAGAAACAAGGAATAAAGCTGCTACTGCAAGGAAGTGGCTGACGGAGCATCGTTCTGAGATAAAAATCCCGAATTAATATGTGACACTGTCATGCCCCTATTTGCTATCGGGGTTTGCGATTCAAAGAAACTAAGACAAAACCAGCCTCGGCCAAACAGCTCTCTGGCCGGTAATTGTATTCTTTTGTGATTCATTTTACCCCGCAGCATGCAAGGGATTTGTGTCTGTAATAACAAAACAGTATTTTTATGGTTTGGAGGATGAGCGATAATAGGACAGATACATTATGATGAATATTGAGGAGCAAAAAATTATTCTCGTTGAAGATGAGCAGGATGTTGCAGATTTAATCATACAAGGATTAGGCGAAGAAGGTTATAAGGTCATTCATCTGAGCCGCTCAGAAGGACTTGAGCAATTACTGGCCAAACAGGATGTTTCTCTCGTGCTTTTGGATATACTTTTGCCTGGTACCAATGGACTTGATATCTGCAAACAGATTCGTCAATGGGGCTATACCGATCTGCCGGTTATGATGCTAACGGCACTCGGAACACCTGAAAACGTTGTTCTTGGCCTCGATAATGGTGCTGATGACTATCTTTCTAAACCATTTAAATTAATCGAACTCAAAGCGAGAATTCGTTCGTTGATTCGTAGACAGCAATCTATTCTTCAAGCGACACAACGCGAAGCACAAGCTCCAAAAGACACATTCAATTATGGGTTTCTAACGATTGATGATTACAAAAAAGTTGCCTATTGTGACGGTCAGGAACTTAGCCTGACGAGTACGGAGTATCGCTTACTTTTACTATTTATACAGAGTCCCAAGAAAGTCTTCGAGCGCAGCGAGCTGCTGGATAAAATATGGGGAATTAATTTTGACATAGGATCCAATGTCGTTGACGTATATGTTAATTACCTGCGAAAGAAGATTGAGCGGGTAACAAGCAAAAAAGCTATCCATACTGTTATTGGAATGGGCTATGTGTTAAAAGTTGAAGACTAAGTAGGAAAACTGAATAGGTTAAAATGAATAATTATAATAGGAAACTCATTTATCTAATAGCGATATTAGTCATATATGTTAGCTGTTTCGTAGGCTTTATTTTTTATTCCATTACTAATTTTGCTTTTACAGATTTCTATAAACGCCTGGATCTGCGGAGAAATATTGCGGCAGAAAAATTCCTCAATGGTAAATCTGTATCACAAACGGATCAGTGGAGTTTGGATTTTATAGAAAATCTAAATAATCAACATGAATTTTTTGTTGAATTTGATAAGAATGGGGAGATTTTGAGAAGTCAGGGCTTTCATTCGGAGTTGTGGGAGAAAATTAATAAGGCCGGAACATCAAATTTCAAAGCCGGACATCAATTCTATTCGACAAAGTACTTTTCAAAAAATAATAAAAATTATATTATCGGTGCATCGGCTGAAAATTACTTTTATACACATCACTTGGCCTACCTGCGTAATTTGCTCATTATTAGTTTGATTTTGGGTATCCTCTTTATCTCGCTGGTTTCAGTGTTCATGAAACGTTCATTTTTGAAGCCTATCCTTACAATGATGAAAGAAGTCCAGCAGATTGGCTCTGAGAATCTTGATAAACGGCTTGATGAAGAGAAATATAAGGGTGAGCTTCATGATCTGGCATTTACATTCAACAACATGTTGACGCGTTTGGAAACTTCATTTGAAACCCAGAAAAACTTTATCAGTAATGCTTCACACGAGTTAAATACGCCGCTGACCTCAATTATCGGACAAGCTGATTTGGCGCTCTCGAAAGAAAGAACCATTGAGGAATATCAACGTACGTTATGTAAAATTATTGAATCAGCTGAACATTTAGAAAAAAAGACCAAAGCACTTTTGTTGTTAGCCCGTACAGGTTTTGTAAGTAACTCAACAACGTTCAATCCTGTTCGTATAGACCAGATTGTTATGGATGCCGAGTTGACGGTTAAAGCCATCAACGACAAATTTAAAATTACGACCGATTTTAGTCTGTTACCTGATGATAGTATGCGGCTTAAAGTCAATGGAAATGCGGTTTTGCTCCAACTGGCATTATCCAACATCATTAGCAATGCCTGTAAGTATTCTTCTAACAGAACAGCTTATATTGCTTTGGGGGCGTTGGATAATAAGGTGTTTATTCTGATAAAAGATAAGGGAATCGGGATTCCTTCAAAAGAATTAGAATATATTTATGATCCCTATTTTAGGGCTTCCAATACGAGTGGAATCGATGGATATGGTATCGGTCTTCCATTGGCAAGAAATATAATAAAGCTACACGGTGGAACATTGAAGGTTAATTCTGTAGTTGGAGAAGGTACAACCGTAGAGATTGAATTGCCAACATACATTCGGTTTTAATCTCATTTTAATTTGTGCTGTATTTTTAATCTCATTTTAATAAGTCTGTTAAAATTCTAATGAAAAGCTAATTCTAGCTTCATGCCATTGCCATGCACGCCAATTAACTTTGTTAAAAAAAATAATTGGGTATGGCAAAAACAACGCGTGTATTGATTCCAAGTGATTTTACAATTGATTCACTTTTTTTTGTAATCCATAGCATCGAGCAGTCTCAGGCCGAACAGCTGGATATTATTTTGGTTTACGGAAATAAGAGCAGCACTTCAATCAGTGAGTTATTAGGAATCACACTAGAGGACCGGCTCAATGATCTTCAATCTGAAGACTTTTTAAAGGCCTGTCAGATGATTTGCCATCGATATGAAAACCGCAAACTTAATATCTACGCAGATATTATCGGTACAGACAATCCCAATTATTTACATCATTATCTGACTGGAGCGCGAATTGACGAGGTCAAGATTCCTACAGATTATCAATTTGAAAAAAGAACAAGACATTTCTTTGATGTTGGACAGGCATTGCTGCATTTGAACAAGACTAAGCATAAGCACGTGAACATTGTCGAAAAACCGGCAACGAACAAAACGGGAAGAAGTGTCTTAGCGGATTTATTTTTTAATAAAAAATGGGATGTTAACTACTAAAAGAAAAATACTGGCAAGATTCAACTTTGTCTTTTTGGCATTGTTGCTTTTCGGGGCGTCGTCAATGGTTATGCTTTATGAAAATCCCGAGAGGCTTTTGGAAGGAGAGTGGGAAGAGCAGGGTTGGTACTTTGAAAAGGTGGAAAAATCACCAACATTCAAAAAACAAGCGATTATCCATGAGGAGATTAAAGATGCTGCCATCGCACATCTGCCACCACTACAGGACGGCCTATGGCATTTTGAAAGGATGGGTGAGAAGAATTTTGTTGCCCATCACAAGGATAAACAATATAACTGGTTTCTAAAAGGAAGGGGACATATCCTTGAGCTGCGTAAAAATAATGAGCTTGTGGAAAGCTTTATTATTCAGAAACTGAATAAAAACCAGCTCGTCTTACATCTCAACCTGGATATGCAAACTAAAGGAATAGCACGTATCGTGCTGAAAAAAGGAGGAAAGGAAAAATATGCTAAGGAAATATAGCAATCACCGGACGATTCAAGACAATATTAAGCTGGGTGGACTAACGGCATTTTCGGCTGGGATGGTAAATGTCGCCTCTGTTATTGTATTTTTTTCCTTTACATCTAATGTAACAGGATATTATGCCGTTTTTGCACAGGAAATAGCGAAAGGAAACTGGTATCAAGGTGCTGTCGTGTTGTTTTGGATATTATTATTTTTAATTGGAAGCATGCTTTCAAATTTGATTATCATCCATGGTAAAGGTAAATTCAGCGCTTACCTAACGCATTCTATACCGTTGGTACTCGAGATATTAAGTATATTGTTCGTAGGAATATATCTTGAAATCTTCTATGAAGACTCTTTAAAGGAAACCGAGATACTAGTAGGTGCCTTACTATTTGCAATGGGTTTGCAAAATGGGCTAACGGCGAGCATATCGAATTCCGTCGTGAAAACAACCCATTTAACCGGACTGACGACTGATTTGGCGATATTGATATCCATGTTCACAAAAGAATCGAATAGAAGCAACAAAGATTTAGTGAATAAATTTCACTTGTTACTGACCATTGTTTCAGCCTACGTAGCGGGAGGCCTGCTCAGTGGAATTTCTTTTAATTACTTGTCCTATAAAACATTTTATGTCGTTTGTTTCGTTTTGTTGATCATAGGCTTGTATGATCATTATAAACTATATCTGCTCAAAAAGCAATTTGTAAAACGTCATCAGGAGGTATTAGTCTCTTAATTTTTTGATACCAAAAAATGTTAGTAAAGCCAGTCATGCAATAAGGTATGACTGGCTTTATTTATATGATTTTATCAAGGTGATAGGGGAAGTCCTCATTCATCGACTGTCTGTAGGCAAGACAAAATTGCTGAAATTTAATATGCGCTTCATGCTTTTGGTTCAAAGCATACATTGCTTTTATTTCAGAAAACAATGCCTGTTCGTTTAGGGGATCCAATAAGAATATTGTATGAGCTAGCTCAATGCTTTTTTTATGCTGGTGCCCGAGGTCCGCCTGCTGAAGCTCTGCTAGTAAAATGGGCAGTAAATTTTGTTCAACTCCCGCTTTTAATGTGTCAAATAAGGGCTGATCCAATCCATGTAAAAATTTCCCTCTTTGAATAATCTGGATTAATCTACCTTCGTAAATATTGGGGAACTTTGCCATTAATCGAATATATTCGACATAATCGCAATAAAAATCGTCTGTTTGTTCGATTATGAAGCGGCCATGTTTATATACAAGTTCTATTCCGGTAAATTCATTCAGAACTTTTCTTAAATGGTTAATCGTAACGCCCCTTGAGTTTTTTACCTTATCTTCTGATTTATCAGGCCACATAATTTGACTGAAATATTGTGAACTAATACCAGCGCTATGAGATAAGATGATACAAAATGCCTGTTTTAACTTTGTACTGAATAAATAGGAGATATCTCGCTTATTGCGGTCAAATGCACGGAACTCGCCAAATAAAAAAATTGCGTTTGGTCTGGGAATCTCATCTTTTTGTATCGGTTGAAAGGCTACTGTTGCTGATACTGGAGTGCTTGTAACGGCTATTTCTTTAGTCAAACTTAAATTTGTTATTTTTCCTCTCCTTTGACTTTGTCTCCAAATAAAATAAGTGCCAACGCCACATGTACCAAATAATAAGAACAACAAGAATATTTTGCGGCTTGAGCCAGATGATGGAAAGCTATTTAATTCTGTAAAGGTTATTGGTGTCATATTTAAAGAATATACCTTCAATGTAGATTGTATATCATCTTTTGATTCTTGAACCAATGTTAAGAGTCTACCTAATTGCTGATCATAGTAAAGCTGGGCATGCGTACTTATTTTGTCTGAATAGATTGGAACAGAGTCCCCCAAAACTTCAAAATTTCCATTTTGGACAGAAAAACGGTATAATTGAATATTCGATTTAGTTAGATATTCTGGATAACATAGGGCATAAAAATGGTTACTGTCAGGAAAGATCACACCGCGGGCTGGTACAATATGCTTGTCTTTCCAAACTAAGTCCCATTTTTTTGTGATTTTTTTGCTGTCCAAATCTATCTGATAGAAATCGTAAAGATATTTTCTTCCAACAATGTGTTCCCCCGATTCGTTTCCCATACCCCCGAATATATAAGCAGCCCGATTATTAGCTGCTTGTCCGGCCGAAAGGAAATAACGTGGAAAAATTTTGTCACCAGCCCATCCATCAACGGTTTGCCATTTACTGGAATCTAAATCATATCTGTTAAATTGACCATTATAGGCCATGTTTCCGTATCCTCCAAAAATATAAAACTGCCGTTGTCGTTCATCGTAGAAAGATCCATGATGGTTTAGTTCCTTTTTCATCAGATCATAACTCTCAACCTTCCATTCAAAATTTTCCAGATTGAGGCTAGCTACCGTAGGGCCCTGGTAAGGCTTGGTATAGAAAAGCTCATAGACATACAATGTATTTGTCGTAGTATCAATGAAATTGTTTCCTAAAACCAGTTTGACAGGGCAGGGCTTCCGAAAAGCCAGTTTCTTTGTCTGATTGTTTTTTACATTGTATATGGTAATAGAATCCTGATTAAAATAATAAATCTCTTTGGTTCGCTGATTGTAACCAGAACCAGCCTGTGATGGCGAACTGCTCGCAAAAATATTTTTCCATCTGTAAGAATCCACAATCAACCATGTTGGGTTGGACACACGTCCATAAGCGTTTCCGTCTTCATCGTGGACAATATGACCTGTATTTTCCTTTAGCGGAAAGAAATATTCATTAGTTGTATTTCCAATATGTACATTTTTGATGGACATCATTGGCACATCGATCAAATAGTCACTTTTTCCAAAAATAACCTGGGGGCTATATCGCTTGGGCAGTTTCACCTTTGGAGACTCAAAAGCCTGATCCTGGATTTTGAGCTTAAATAGTTGCTCTTCAAGATCAAAGGTCAATTGGATATTGATCCATTCCTCTTTGAATAGTCGCTGTTGGCTTATTTTCGCTATGATCAGACTACTTTTCCCTTCTTCGTTCAGACGGAAGATGCAACTGCCTGCCTCTTCGTCGTAGAACAGATTGTAAATTGTGTTATTATCTTTATTCTTGATACGGAAAATATTACCTAATGAGTTTGACGAATAAATAGATAGTTGGAATGCTAGTGTAAACTGTTTTTCAAAAGAAAGATCCTTTTTGTCAAATAGTTCATAGGAAGTTCGTTTATCGATAGGTTCATGTCCGGCTCTAAACTTGAGCCCCTGAGATCGGGAAAGTAGCGGAATTAAAAGTAAAAAAACAATATATAATATACAGCGTCGCATAGCGCAATCAAAAAACTTAAACCAATAGTCGTCGACAATGAGCTGTTCAAATATTACAATTTGTCCCCAGTCGGCGCTTTATGACATAGTAAGGGTTAGGATACCCCTTATCAATATCTAACAGGATTAAAAGTATGCAAAAAAATGCGCTCAATAAAATAAAAGCTATGTTACAATCACTATAGGCATTCGTATCTCAATATTATTATAAAAAGAAATAGCTGCTAGGGTTATCGTTTTATTTTTAGGTTTTAACCCAATTTTAACCCAAAAATTAATCATCGGACTTTACCTTGCGTTAGAATTCCTGCAGATATTTCCAGTAGGAACTCAAACTAATTATAAATCGAAATCTTACTTATGAAAGTCTTTAAAAAGCTGCAATTTATTTTTGTTGCTTCCGTATCAATGGTGATGGTCACGCACGTTCATGCTGAACACCCAGTTTCTTTTTCTATGCATACGAAAGACCGTCAGGCGCTTCAAGAGCAAAACTTAACACGTGCGATAGAACTTGTTGATCGCTCAATGGAGGTTTATTTCTCCACAGACAGGCAAGCCATGCACCGATTCTATAATCCAGATACAAAGGTGCGCCTGGAAGAAAAAGCAAGCATATGGATGTATTCAGCTTCAATAGAAGCAGTCAACGCGATCTTAAGTGGCCTCAGATTGCAGAAAGAAAAGGGGAATCACAGCCTATTTGACAAAAATTATAAGCGTTATGTTGATCTATTGGCTCAGCTCCATGACAATGCAGCTTATTATTTAGGATCCTTTAACCTTATTTCCTTTACTCAGGCGCAGGATTGGACCGTGTACGCAGTAGATCGTGCCCGGGAAAAAGGCGCAGCCAAGGCGACAGGGGTGTTAAATGTTTATGACGATCAAATGTGGATGATACGCGAGCTGATAGAAGCCTACCATCTGACTGGAAAGGAAACGTATTTGAAGGAAGCAGAATATCTAACTGCTTACGTTCTGGATGGATGGGACTGCACGCTCAATGATCAAGGGAATGAAAATGGTGGAATTCCCTGGGGGCCAGGTTATGTGACCAAACACGCTTGTAGTAATGCGCCAATGGTTAGTCCTTTGGTTTGGCTACATGAAATCTATAAGAAAAAGAAAGATCAGATAATATACAAGTATATTGATGCAAAAGACAAACAATCACGTCGTTCAAAAAGCTTGCGGAAAAGTGATTTTTATTTGGATTTTGCTAAAAGGATTTATGCATGGCAAAAGGATCATTTACTAAATAATAAAGGTGTCTATGATGATATGATGGGCGACTGTTATCCAGATTGTAGCATTGCCTATGAAATCGTTGATGGTGTAAAATACCGCAAAAATACCCAATTAAGGAAAGCTGTTGGAACCTCCTTTTCCTATAACAGTGGTACAATGATTTCTGGAGCTGCCGATCTGTACCGGGCGACCAGAACTAAGATCTATTTGGAAGATGGAGAAAAATTAACCAATGCCAGTTTTCAGTACTTTACCAAGCTAGGATCGCAGGTTCCAGCGCACTATACCTATCCTTCGGACGGATTTAACAACTGGTTTAATGGCGTATTACTTCGGGGATTCCTTCAAATTTCTCCGGTTTTTGAAAAAGCAGGGATTTACATGGACTCCTTTCAGCAGAATTTGGACTATGGGTATGCCCATTTTTTGCGCTCCGGTTTATTACCACCGGACCTTCTTGGAGGATGGCATGCGGACAAAGACAAAAATAACCTGGAAGGGATGTTCATGTTTGCTTATGCGGCACAGTATGCGATGCTGTCTCAATATGAGGCCGGCAAATAGTGAAATATACAAAAAAGATCAGCATAACAATGAAGATTGTAAAAATGAATACCAATAAAACCGAGCTCGCGGGCTCATGAAATAGATCAGATAGCATAATCAATATTTAAAACCAATTTATTAAGATGAAAAAGGATATAGGGAAATCAAAGCGGCGACTCAGCACACTGCTCGTACTGCTGGCGCTGGGTATTCCGTCTATTGGATGGGCGCAACAGAAAAATGTCACAGGGAAAGTTCTTGATCGTGACAATAAACCTATTGCAGGGGTAACGATCTCGGTTCAAAATGCCGGTACGCGCATCGAAACAACGACTAATGCTGACGGTAGTTATACAATCGTTGTTCCGGAAGGGAAGAAGCTTTTATTTAAATCGCTTGGCTTTACTGCAAAGGAGGAACTCACAGACGGAAAATCCACGATTAATGTTGTGTTGGAAAATGATGATACACAGTTGGAAACGGTTGTTGTTGTCGGTTATGGTACGCAGCGGAAGCAATCGCTTACTGGCGCTATCGCGTCGGTAAAGGGGACGGAAATGAGGCAGACGAAAAATGAAAATCCGCAGAATATGCTGACTGGTCGTGTGGCCGGCGTACGTGTGTGGCAGAGAAGCGCAGAGCCGGGTGCCTACAGTGCCAATTTCGATATTCGTGGGCTTGGTGCCCCACTGGTCGTGATCGACGGGGTCCCTCGTACGAGCGAAGACTTTCAACGCCTGAATCCAAGTGATATTGAAGATGTTTCGGTATTAAAGGATGCATCGGCAGCAATTTATGGGGTGCGTTCGGCAAATGGTGTTGTATTGGTTACAACCAAAAAAGGAAAGGAAGGGAAGACCACAGTGAATTATAATGGATCTTATACCTTCCAAAGGCCTTCGGGTCTGCCTGTATTGGCCGATGCGATCAGTGCAATGACGATCTATAATGAGAAGTCCATGAACAGCATCGATAATCCAAAACTTATATACACCGAACAACAAATTGAGGCGTATAGGAATGGGACGAATCGCCCCGCTGATTGGACATCGTTAATTTTTTCTAAATATGCACCGCAGACGCAGCACGATATTAGCTTTTCTGGCGGTAGTAATAAAGTTCAGTATTATATTGGCGGGGGCTATTCCTATCAGCAAGGATTCTTTAAATCAGGTGATCTGAATTATAATAAATACAACCTACGTTCGAATATTTCGGCAGAATTGGCCAAGGGATTGAAATTAGATTTGAATATCAGCGGTATGGCCGATCAGCAAAATAATCCCTTTAACAGTTCTGTTGATATTATCCGGAATTATTGGCGTCAAGGTGTATTGTTTCCCGCGTATGCGGATCCCGAAAATACCTTGTTAAATTATGAGGGACTGGATTTGCAACAAAATACGGTCGCGATGATGGATGCGGATATTTCCGGGTATCGCAAACTCAAAAAGAAGACCTTTCAATCCTCCGCTGCGCTGAATTATGATCTGAGTAATTTATCTCCCGCTCTTCAAGGGTTTTCCGCAAAAGCATTGATTGGTTATGATTACCGTGCGGATAATAATGCTTTTTTCAGAAAAGAATATTATCAATACGCATTTAATGCAACCTCCAATACCTATGAACAAAGACTCTATACGCCAAGTGGTCCAAGTCAGATGAAAAGGGAATTTTTTGACAAACAGCAGTTATTGGGACAATTTATGGTGAATTATGATCGAACTTTTGGTAGTCAACATAAAGTTTCAGGGGTTATAGGTTGGGAATCACAAAAAAATGACGGCGATAATTTCTATGCTTTAAAAAATCTAGCATTTGGTTCGGATAGACTATCAGCTGGTGTGGAGGACGGTCAGATGAGTTCGATGTATCCTGGGATTGCAGATTACTATAACGAAGCGAAATCCGCTTTATTTGGGCGGGTGAATTATGATTTTGCAGGCCGATACATCGCTGAATTCCAGTTTCGGTACGATGGATCGTCGCGTTTCGCAAAAGGGCATCAATGGGGATTTTTTCCATCAGCTTCAGTAGGCTGGCGTATCTCTGAAGAACCGTTTTTCAAGTCTAATGATGCACTTTCTTTTGTCAATCAATTAAAATTGAGAGCAAGTTATGGCGCATTGGGTGATGATCAGTTCAAAGACTGGGATTTTGGTTGGCTTCCGGGTTATATCTATCCCGCAACCAGTGGTAATGCCGAAAATGGCTATAACAATCAGTATGCACCAGGTTATATTTTTGGTGGGAAATACGTCACTGGAGTTACGCGTAAACCTATTGCAAACGAGTTGATAACATGGTATACCGCAAAGACATTTAATGCCGGTATAGACTTTGAAGGCTGGAATGGTTTGTTTGGTTTTACTTTAGATTATTTCGAACGGACACGGACAGGGATATTTAAGCGTCCTGAAAGCGAATTTCCTACAGTAATCGGCGCTGTTCCGCCTTTGCAAAATGCGGATAGTGATCGTCATATGGGACTAGAACTGGAATTGAAACATCGCAATAGAATCAATGATTTCTCCTATAATATTCGTGCGATCGCCACGGTGACAAGGAATAAATATTTGGTTTCCGTTGAAAATGGTCCTTATAGCAATTCCTATGATCGCTGGCGCAATGATAACCTGAACAATAGATATCAAGGGATAGAGTTTGGTTACGAGTCTGCCGGTAGATACCAAAATTGGGCAGATATCTGGAGTTACCCGATTTATAAGGAACGTGATGTATTGCCCGGAGATTATAAATACCTGGATTGGAATGGCGACGGTGAAATCAATGGTCAAGATGAGCATCCTTTTGCTTTTAATCAGACACCTTGGGTTAACTATAGTATGAACCTTGAGACTTCCTACAAAAATTTTGATATGAACTTATTATTGCAAGGGTCTGCTCTCGGTTCCATGCAGTATAAAGAACCTCTCTACGCAATCTGGGGATCAAATGGCGGCGGAACGCTGGAACAATATCTTGATCGCTGGCATCCCGTAGATCCTTCCGCTGATCCCTATGATCCGACAACAGATTGGGTGAAAGGATATTATGCCTTTACGGGAAGATATCCAAAGGAAAACTCTGAATTCAATCGCGTCAGTACAGCTTACCTGAGATTGAAGAGTGTGGAACTAGGATATACTTTCTCAAATCTAAAGCCTTCGTCGACGATGCGGTTACGCGTGTACGCGAATGCTTATAATTTATTTACAATAACAGGCGTACGATTTGTGGATCCAGAACATCCGGATGATGACTTAGGTCGGATGTATCCATTGAATAAGACCTACTCATTAGGCTTATCGCTTACTTTTTAGCACGCAAAAAAATATTCCAATGAAAAAACTACTCATTATATTATCATTAGCTGGCTCAATCGGATTTACAGGTTGTGCCGATCTCGATATTACGCCCAAAAATGTGGTTACAGATCAAGATCTGTTGAACAGTCCCGCTGGCATGGATATTTACATGGCCAGGATGTATAGCCTAATGCCTTTTGAAGATTTCAAATATATGGCCCAATGGGGAATAGAATTCAATGGCTGGTTGGCTGCCATCGGCATTGAAGGAACTGGGGAAGCTGTGACCAGGGATGGCATTAGTACTTCCTTTACGGGTGAAAGGACAGCCTATTGGGAAAGAGCATTCGAATTACTTCGGGATGCAAACCATTTGATCGAGAATTTACCCAATTACAAAGACAAGTTTTCTGAAGATCTTTACAACCATTATTTAGGTGAAGGATATTATGTTCGGGCAACGGTATTTTACGCGATGGCCCGGCGGTTTGGAGGGATTCCATTAGTGACGAAGGTTTTGCAGTATCCAAACACTTCGGAAAACTTAGAAGTCCCCCGTGCATCGGAAGAAGATACCTGGAACCAGATCCTGAAGGATTATGATGAAGCAATCAAATTAATGCTTCCAAAAGGTCCTAAAACTGGTTATTCTAATAAATTTGTCGCCCTTTCTTTTAAATCCGAAGCCATGCTCTATGCGGGAAGTGTGGCCAAATACAATGAAACTGTTTCCGGTCGTTTGACAGGACTCGGAAGGAAAACTGGTGTACGGGTTATCGGTTTTGACGCCAGTAGAGCAAAAACAGCTTCACAAAAGTACTTTGCAGAAGCCTATGCTGCTGCCCGACAAGTAATAACGGCGGGAGGCTATTCTCTGTATAAAAAGAAATGGGCAGCGAACGATAAAGATGCGCAATATCAAAATATGGTGGATATGTTTAGTGACCTCAGTAGCCCGGAAAATATCTACGTCAAAGAATATGTTTATCCGACGTTGACACATAGTTTTGATGCATTTAGTTCGCCTTTCACCTTTCGGTCACCACTTTCTGCCGGCACCTGTCCTACGGTGGATTTTATGGAGTTGTTTGATGGATTTGACAAGTACCCTGACGGAACAGTCAAAGTGACTACCGGACAAAGCAACAAGGAGGGTGAGTATAAACTGTACGACAAACCAATGGACTTCTTTAAAAACGCGGAACCCCGCTTGCGTGCTTATGTTATTTTTCCTGACGATATCTTCAATGAAAGAAAAATGGATATACGGGCAGGGGTTTATACCGGTCAGACTCCTATAAAACCGTTGTTCTCAGATTATTCTTATGCTACAGCAGATACGCGTTATCAACAGCTGGGGGCATATACAGGTTCACCAAAGACCTTGTATCTGAGTCCGAGAGATGGCAATGGGCAGCAAACAGTGGATTATAACGGGCAAAAAATGAATGCTGCAGGAAATGAAGGGCCATTCTTTGATAATGGAGAAGCTACACTAACAGGGTTCTACGTGCGCAAATGGCTCAATACAAATCCAGCAAAAGAAGTTGGAGAAGGAAAATCTGATCAGCCCTTTATTTTGATGCGTTATGCGGAAGTTTTGTTAAATGCCGCTGAAGCAGCTGTTGAATTAAAAATACTGGGTGCGAATTCTGCTGATGGAAGCGACCTGTTACAGACAGCGACTAGCGCTGTCAATGAGATTCGCTCGCGAGCGGGAGCAGATCTATTGACAGGTACGATCACCGGTGATAATACAGGAAGGGACATTGTTCGAAGAGAACGTCGTAAAGAACTTGCATTTGAACATAAGGCGAAATGGGACTTACGTCGCTGGCGGGTACTGCATTTTGAAGGTCGGGATGGTTTCTGGGGCACACAAAAGGATAAAAATCTATACAGCAATAACGAGAACTTTAGGTTTAGAGGATTGTATCCATTTTTTTCCACGGCAACAGGTAAATACTTCTTTGATGCACGATTCCAATGGGTAAGTACCAAAACGTTTCGGTACACACCCGTAGACTATTATTTTGAAATTCCCGGTGGAGAAGTGGCGAAAAGTCCAGTGATCGACCAGCAACCCAACCGATAGATAAGTATACTGTGCTGCGAACGTAATTGAGCTGGGCAGTTTTAATTGGAGGAGTGAATTTCTACTATTAAAGTATAATGAATTACTGGTGGAATGGAGGACCCGAGCATAGCGAAGGCAATTATTCCAAATCATCACTAAACGTATAACAGATGAAAAATAGCATTTTTGGCGCGATAGGTATAGTATGTATGCTGAGTTCGTGTAGCCTCTTTGAGGCAGATAATTATGAAGCCCCTTCTGTGGGATTAAAAGGAGTTGTCGTTGATGCACAGACAGGTGAGCCGGTATTGACCGATCAGGGGAGTGAAGGTATCCGTGTCCGATTGACAGAGCTTAGTTGGGGAGATAATGTGGAGCACAACCCTGACTTTTATTGCATGCCAGATGGAACTTTTCAGAATACCAAATTATTCAAAGGTAATTATCATATCACGGTAGACGGGCCTTTTATCCCATTGGTGCGTACAGATGTCGATGGTAAAGTATTGTCAGACGATAGTAAAACGATGGAGCTGAATGGTTCGCATGAAATAAAAATGGAGGTGCACCCTTTTCTTAAAGTGGAATGGGTTGGCGACCCCATTGTCGAAAACGGCAAGATAAAAGCTAAGGTAAAGGTCACCCGTGCGGTAAGCGAACAGTTTTTTCGCGAAAAAATAGAACCGATGGGAAATTATAACGGAGACTTTTTGAATGTTACCGATATACAGTTTTTTGTTAGCTATTCCTCCACTGTAGGATATAGGGCACGGGATGAACGTTGGTCCAGCAAAATCGAGTACGGTGGTGACAGCTTTAATACAAAATTGGGACAGGTTATTGAGCTCGAATCTATCGGTGAAATCCCAAAAGGCCGTACGGTCTTCGTACGTGCAGCATCGCGAATTAATTACGATACTCCCCGCGGAACGGGTACCCGTAGGTGGAATTACAATGATGCCAAAAGAGTAGATATCCCATAAGGGAATCCGCCACCGGCTGAAACCAGTCTGTTTAAAATATCAATGTTGCAGTTGGATTTTGAATAAGACTGGTTTCAGCTGGTTGACCAAATAAACTGGTTAATCATATTGGATAGTATGAAAAATGTAGGAGTAAACCATGAGTAATAGCAACGGAAATAGACAATAGATTATGATAAAAACGAATATACTCGCTTTATTGATGCTGACGACGCTTACTGCGGTCGCTCAAAAAAAAGATCCCGTAAAGACGACATTTCAGAGTTCCAGAGAATGGCGCCCGACAATAGATAACCGAGCGGACGCGGTAATGATCTATGGAACAGGAGGGAATCCATCCGACAAGTCTCGAAAGATTCCATTTGAAGAGCGCGTGAAATCCTGGCGTGATAAGGGATATATTACCCATTTTATGACCGGGATTGCCTGGGGCGAGTATCAGGATTACTTTACAGGAAAATGGGATGGAAAGATGCATTTGGATGAGGGACAGGTTGACGTAAAAGGGGATACCATCTGGCATGGTCATATGGTTCCCTATATTGTTCCTACTGAAAATTATTTAAAATACATCAAAGAGATGCATGTCAAGCGGGTAATTGATGCCGGGATTGACGCCATATTTATGGAGGAACCCGAATTCTGGGCACGTGCGGGTTATAGTGAATCATTTAAGAAAGAATGGAAAAAATACTATGGTTTTGATTGGCGACCACAGCATGAATCGCCTGAGAACACTTACTTATCCAATAAATTAAAGTACGCTTTATACCTCAATGCACTGAATGAGGTCTTTACGTACGCGAAGTCTTATGGAAAAAGCAAAGGGATGGACGTAAAATGTTATGTGCCCACGCATTCCTTGATCAACTATTCACAATGGATGATCGTGAGTCCTGAAGCGAGTTTGGCTTCGCTTCCTTGTGTGGATGGGTATATCGCGCAGGTATGGACAGGAACTTCGCGTGAACCTAATTATTTTAATGGTGTAGCGAAAGAACGTGTTTTCGAAACTGCATTCTTGGAGTATGGTGCAATGGAATCTATGACAGCTCCCACTGGACGAAAGATGTTTTTTCTGACGGATCCGATCGAAGATTGGCCCCGGGACTGGGCGGACTATAAGAAAAATTATCAGGCCACTTTCACCGCACAACTTTTGTATCCCAATATTGCTGACTATGAGGTGATGCCCTGGCCTGAACGTATTTATGAGGGACTGTATAAGACAAGCCCCAATAGTGATCAAAAGGAAAAAATACCACGGCATTATTCAACGCAGATGCAGGTGATGATCAATAGCCTGAATAGTATGCCAAAAACGGCCAGCAAAGTTTCTGGATCGACAGGAATAAGTGTCCTACTGGCAAATTCGTTGATGTTTCAACGTTTTCCGACGCATGCCGGATATGACGATCCACAACTAGCGAACTTTTACGGTCTCGCTCTTCCTTTCCTAAAACGTGGGGTTCCTGTTAAAACAGTTCATTTGGAGAATCTAGCGGTTAAGAATGCCTTAGCGGAGACAAAAATACTCCTAATGTCCTATTCCAATATGAAGCCCCTGGCAGCTGAGGCACATCAATACCTTGCCGATTGGGTAAAGAATGGTGGCATCCTAATTTATTGTGGTACAGATCTCGATCCCTTTCAATCGGTACAGGAATGGTGGAACACGAACGGCAAAAATTACCAACGGCCATCGGATCATCTATTTGAGAAAATGGGGCTGAAGGACGGTATGACAAAGGAGGGGAAATATACGTATGGGAAAGGTACTTTTTATGTGTTAAGATCGGATCCCAAAGAATTTGTGGTCAAACCGGATAACAGTCAGAAACTGCTGGACGTGACGAAAAATCTTTATGAAAACAACGGCAAATCTGAAAAGCTACAATTTAAAAATTATTTTACGTTGACGCGCGGTAATTACGATCTGATCGCCGTATTGGATGAGAGTGTGAGTAATCAGCCATATCATGTTAAAGGAAATCTAATTGATCTTTATGATCCGACTTTGCCCATTGTTACTTCTAAAAATATCCAACCGAATGAGCAATGTTTGTTTGTGAATTTAGATCATATAAAAAACAAACAACAACCGCAAGTGTTAGCTTCCGCAAGCCGTATCTACAACGAAACATCGGCTAATCATCACTATTCATTTACGGCAAAAAGCCCGATTAATACAACAAATATTTCGCGGATATTATTACCTAATAGACCAAAGAGCGTGCTAGTGGATAAAAAAGAGGTCTTTTCGGAGGAAAATTGGGATACCAGAACAAAAACCTATTTGTTGGGATTTGAAAATAGCCCTGATGGTGTGAACGTAGATGTTAAATGGTAGTAGGGCAGAACACTTGATCTTCAAATGAAGGATCGGATAGCAATCCTGTTTTTGTAAACTTGAGCGGAATATGTGCCAGTTGCCATATCCGAATAATAAAAGAACCAAATTCTTAGCGAATTTGGTTCTTTTTATTGATAATCGAATTATGATAAATAACTCAATTTAATTCGGGCCAAATTTTTTTGATTTTACCTAATAAGACGCTGACAATGATTTGCTTTAAATTTTCGAGGTCAAACTTAATCTATCTCAAATGGAGCTCGTTGCTAGAACAACGTCTTATTCGATTGTGAGTCCTGGAATTCCGTAGGGCTGAGTCCAAATTGTTTTTGAAAATTTCGCGAAAAATGTGTTGCTGAACTGTAGCCCAATAAATTTGAAATTTCATAGACCTTGTACTGTCGTAAACTAAGCAATTCAGCAGCTTTTCGAAGTCGGGTCAGGTTGATGAGCTCATTCGGTGAGAGGCTTGACACCAGATTTATTTTTCGATACAGTGTGGGCCTACTCATACAGAGTATGTCTGCCATCCGGTCCACATTAAATTGAGGGTCATCCAAATGTTCCATAATGATTTCTTCAATTTTGAGCAGAAAGTCCTGATCGCTTTGATTCTGACCGATTTGCTGTATTTGGGACATCGGATTTTTGATGAAAAATTCCTTGACTTTAGTCCTGTTTTTTAACAGACTAACAATTTGAGCTTTTAAAAATGCGGGCGAAAAAGGTTTTTCAATATATGCATCAGCACCATATTCCAAACCTTGGATCTTCGACTCTATGCTATTTTTTGCAGTCAATAAGATGATGGGAATATGTGCATAAGCGATATCTTCTTTAATTTTTTGACAAAGTTCATAGCCATCCATTTCGGGCATCATCACGTCACTAATGATGAGGTCAAAATACTCCGATGCCAGTAAATTCAGCGCCTCATTTCCATTGGTGCTGGTGGTGATATGGTAATCTTCATTAAGGTCATCCGCAATAAATTCAAGTAATTCAGCATGATCATCTACTACTAATAAATTGGCTTTTGCATTCATAATCATTGGTTTGAACTGTGGTTTAGTGGTAAAGTCAGACGGAATATATTCCACCGTGAATTTTCAATATCATATACTAGGCTGCCCTGATGTTTTAGTGCCAAGGATCTTGTCAATGCTAAACCTAAACCACTTCCAGGAACGTTCTTATTTTGTTTTAATCGATTGAATGGTTCAAAAATTCTTTCCCTTTCTTCTGAAGGAATTAAAGCACCGTCGTTTTTCACGGTCAATATAGCAATATTTTTCTGTTTATCCTCCGCTAAATTCACTTCAATATCCTGTGATGAGTATTTTAAGGCATTATTGAACAAGTTATAACAGATTTTATCAAAAGCATCTATATCAATGTACCCCATGATATCAGGAGCGATAGTCACTGTCATGTTCCTCCTCATGGCTTGAACGGTGACACTGAAATCATTGCTTATTTTTTGTGCTGCCTGACTAATGTTTTCCAGCTCAAAGTGTAATTTAAAACCTTCCGTTTCGACCTGTCGAAAATCCAGCAACTGATTACTGAGCGCAATCAATTTTTCGGTATTGTTCTGCATGGTCGTCAATAGTTTATCCGTTATTGGATTGTGTTCGACCTTGTCCATGAGCTTTTCCAGCGGCGCTTTAATTAATGTCAGTGGTGTGCGTATTTCATGGACTACATCTGTGTAAAAATTGATTTTTGAGCGGTAGAGCTCTTGTTCACGAAGATTTTGCACGGTCAATAAATGTTGACGATTACGTTGTTTTATCTTTTCATTAAAGTGATAAATAATAAATGTAATGAGTGCAATAAGAATTATTGCATAAACGATATAAGCAGGTATGCTTGCCCAAATAGGAGGAAGAATTACAATTTTAAGACTTGCAGCGGTAGGGATGGTATTTCCATTGGGGTCTTCCGCTTTAACTGTAAAAACATAAGTTCCCGGTGCAAGCTTCGTGAAATAAGCCCGTTGATTACTGGTAATATCTACCCAATTATTATCAAGACCTTCCATTTTGTAACTGTAATGGATAGAATGGGGGGCTTGATAATGGAGTGCAGCAAAATCAAGGCTAAATGATGATTCATCGTGTTTCAATTGAATCTTATCCGTAAAGAGGATGGATCTGGAAAGTATACTGCTGTCTGTGTACTGATTAATCGCTTTGTTATTGATATAGAGGTTTGTGATATAGATCGGAATTCGCGTATTATAATTGACCTGATTGAGTCTTTTTGGATCAAAACGGATTAAACCATTGATCGTGCCAAAGTAAAAATTCCCCTGACCATCTTCAAATGAGGAATTGTAATTGAACTGAACGGAAGGTAGTCCAGATTCTAGGTTAAAAACTCGTTTTTTTCCATTCAATAGATGATAACGCACCAATCCTTTAGATGTACTCACCCAAAGATTATTTTGCTGATCCTCAAGAAAGGCCAGGATCACATTGCTGGGCATACCTTCATGTATACCAATTTTTTCAAAACCATTACCTGTAGCCTGTTTTTTTGCCATACCACCTTCCGTTGCAACCCAAATCTGTTTCTGCGAATCTTCAAATAAACTATTAATTCGATTGTTTGGTAGCGAAGTTAGATCATCCTTTTTATGCGTATAATGTTTAAAGGCTCTAGTGGTAGGATTATAGCAAAATAAGCCATCTCTCCAGGTGCCTAACCAGATATTCCCCTGTTTGTCCTCAAGCACAGTCGTATAAAACATATATTCAGGAACGTTTCGAACTATGTGAAAAGATTTATTGGCGAAATCAAAGCGATATAAACCACGAGTGGAGGCAGCTAAAATGTCCCCTTTCTTTGTTTTATACAGATAAAAGAGGAAATTACTTTGTAGATCGGAGTTGGAATAACTATTTCGGTCGATATGGTAAATAACCTTTTCCTGTTTAGGGTCAAAGATATCCAGCCCGTTAACAAAAGTGCCAACCAATAATTTATTGTCAAAGGGAAGAATTCCATGAATATTGTTGTTTGCCAGATTTCCCTGTTTTTCGGAGAAATTTTTGATTTTTCCGGAAATTGGATCTAGCTTGGACAAACCACCATTTTCGGTTCCAATCCAGATCTTGCCTGTCTCATCCTTGGTAATGATACGTACGGCTGATCCTTTTAAGTTACCGGGTTTATCTTGTGGTAAAAATTTTTCGATAATGCTGTTGTTCTTATGATAGTAGTTGACGCCACCAAAATAAGTGCCTATCCAAATTCCCTGATCCTTGTCTTGTAGAATGTTATAAGCGGCATTGTCAGAAATACCCCATGGATTTTCCTGTTCTTTTTGAATATTGATAAAGCTTTGATCGGCAATTTGATAAATAAAGAGCCCTGATTCGGTCGCAAACCAATACTCGGTATCATTTGGTTGCAGGATATCTCGGACATAGAGAAATTGCTTTAACCGATCTGGGCCTAACATGGATTTTAAGGTAGCTGCCTTTAAATCGTAAACATACACACCAGATTTGGAGGTGCCAATCAATAATTCCCCTTTACGGTTCTCCGTTATTTTTTCGATACTGAACCAATCTTTCGCACCATATTTTAGTTGAAAGTCCAGTAGGAGGACTGGTTTGTCAGTGTTATTGATTTGGAAAATTTTTCCTTCTGGAGTACCAAAGAAAATAGTTCCATTTTTTGTACAACTGACTGCCGTGATATAAAGATCTGATCTGGTGATTTGTTTGATTTCCTTGTTGACCAGATGATAGTAATAAAGTAGGCCATTCGATATAAACCAGATTCTTTTCTTCTGATCTGTAATGATAACAGGTACATCCGAATTTTCGAACTGTTTACTTAATAATCTAAACTGTTCATCGATGGGGTTGTAACAGTAAATTCCTTGATCAGTGCCAATCCAGATCCTTTTTTTGAAATCTTCTTTCAGGGAGATAATATTATTACCTCCCAAGCTATTTTTCTCGGAAGCTGAGGCGTCAAAATGTTTGAAGCTATTTCCGTCGAATCGGTTGAGACCATCTTTAGTGCCGAACCAGAGAAATCCGTAGCTATCTTGCATACTACAGATCACCGCATTGTTTGAAAGCCCCTCATTTATTTGATAATGGTTAAAATAATAGGGTTGTGCGTGGATAAGCAAAGGAGACAGCAGCAAGAAAAATAAAAAATGTAGCGGCTTAAGGTTGATCATGATCATTTGGTTATTGATACAAAATAGCTTAAAATTGAAACAATTTAACCCCAAAAAAATAAAAAAAAGTAGGATTTTAGTATTTGTATTGTAACCGATAAAATTATAAAAAATATAGCTAACAAAGTAAGTTATCATCCAATAAAGATTATAAACCATTTAAATCATAACAAATGAAAGGAAAATTGATGTTGCTGAGTATTTCTGGAATATTTACCTATTGTTGTCTGTCCTGTCAGCAAACAAATCATTCAAAAAGTACTCAAAACGACACGGTAGCAGCCTTAATGGACACTTCATCATTTAGTACTACAATTGATGCTAAAAAAATCTATTTATATAAATTGACGAATAAAAATGGTGTACAGGCCTATTTTACCAATTTTGGAGCACGTTTGGTTGGTTTGTGGGTGCCTGATAATACTGGTAAATTACGTGATGTCGTATTGGGATTTTCGAAGGCTAGTGATTATAATAACCCCAAAGAACCTTTTTTTGGAACGATCGTGGGACCTTTCGGCAATCGTATTGCAAAAGGAAAATTCAAGCTAGATGACAAGAACTATAAACTGGCGGTCAATAATGGACCGAATACATTGCATGGTGGATTTAAAGGAGTACATTTTGCGCATTGGACGCTGAAGAAGTCTGACCCGTCATCGGTTACTTTTGCATATACATTGCCTGATGGACAGGAAGGATTTCCGGGCAACATTCAGATGGAAGTTACTTATACGCTCAATGACAATAATGAATTGATGATCGCTTACCGTGCTGAAACCGATAAGAAAACAGTGGTCAATCTAACAAACCATGCTTATTTTAATTTAAACGGCGAAGGAAGTGGTACAATTCTAGACCACAAACTTCAATTGTTTGCCAATCAATATACGCCAGTAGACAGCACCTTGATACCTACAGGACAATTGGCTGAAGTAAAAGGAACACCATTCGATTTTACCTCAGCCAAGACAATTGGAAAAGATATCAATGCCAGTGACAGTCAGCTCACTTACGGAAAAGGATATGACCATAATTTTGTGTTGACCAAGGAAAAAGAAGGAGAATGGTATAAAGCGGCGTGTGTTGTGGGCGATAAATCAGGTATTGTAATGGATATTTTGACCACCGAGCCGGGGATTCAATTCTATAGCGGCAACTTTATGAATGAGCAAGTGCAGTTAAAGAATGGCAAAAAAGATTCGTTCCGAACAGCTTTCTGCCTGGAGCCACAACATTTTCCCGACGCGCCGAATCAACCTAGTTTCCCAACGACAGTTGTAAGTCCTGGGGAGATTTATCAAACGAAATCCCTGTATCGTTTTTCGGTAAAATAATACATATTAATAATGATTGGTTTTGGAAGTGCATCTTTTTGAAGGTGTACTTCCTTTTTTTGATACAAATAGGCAGTGTTTTGAGAAAAATCAATCGTCCAACTTATTGATTAAAATTTTAATTTTGGATAATCAGTTATAAAACTAATCAAGCCAATAATGATAAAAAAAATAGGCCTATTATCTTATTTCATTGGAATTTGTTTTCTGTGTTCGGCGCAAAGCAATGCTGTAACCACTGTTGATCAATTGCCGATTGAAGGTAAAAATCTAAACTATGTTAACAATCGTTTGCCATTAAAACAGAATGTCTTGCTGAAATTGCCCGTAGGTAGTATTGTTCCGCAAGGTTGGTTGGGGAAATATTTGGATTTACAGAAAAATGGTCTTACGGGGCATCTGGGTGAAATTAGTGCATGGTTATCAAAGAAAAATAATGCATGGTTGAGCTCCAATGGGAAAGGTGATTACGGTTGGGAGGAAGTTCCTTATTGGCTGAAAGGTTATGCAAATCTGGGGTATATTCTGAAAGATCCTAAAATAATAGCCGAATCAAAAATATGGTTGGAAGCAGCAATCAAGAGCCAACGGCCTGATGGCTACTTTGGTCCCCTGATCTTGCGCAACAATAAACCTGACCTATGGGGTAATATGATTATGTTATGGTGCTTACAATCCTATTATGAATATAGCGCTGATCAACGTGTTTTAACCCTTATGACCAACTACTTTAAATGGCAGTCAAATTTACCAGATAGCTTTTTTCTAAAAGACTATTGGGAGAATAGCCGCGGTGGGGACAATTTACTATCTGTCTATTGGCTCTATAATAGAACCGAAGGTAATGAATGGTTGATGGATCTGGCAGATAAAATTCATCGAAATACCGCCAATTGGCGTCAGAAAGGTGATCTTCCGAATTGGCACAATGTCAATGTTGCACAGTGTTTTAGGGAGCCGGCAACCTATTATCTCAAGAGTCAGTCGACTGATGATCTGAAGGCAACCTATGACAATTTTAATTTCGTTAGACAGGTATTTGGTCAGGTTCCGGGCGGAATGTTTGGCGCCGACGAAAATGCCCGTCCAGGATATACTGACCCTAGACAAGGTGTCGAAACTTGTGGCATGGTCGAACAGATGGCCTCAAATGAAATTCTTCTTGGAATTACAGGGGATCCATTTTGGGCAGATCACGCTGAAGAGGTTGCTTTTAATACCTATCCCGCAGCTGTAACAGCTGATTTCAAGGCGCTCCGTTATATCACTAGCCCAAATATGAGCATTAGCGATAGTCATAATCATGCTCCAGGTATCGATAATAACGGTCCGTTTTTGATGATGAATCCCTTTAGTTCACGTTGTTGTCAACACAATCATAGCCAAGGATGGCCGTATTATGCCGAGCATCTGTATATGGCGACAAATGACAATGGTGTTGCAGCAGTATTGTATGCCGCGTCCAATGCGGATATCAAGGTCGGCGATAATCAAAATATTCAGATTAAACAAGCCTCCAATTATCCATTCGAAGAATCTATTCGCTTTACAATAGGAACGAATGGAAAGGCAGCTGATTTCCCGTTCTATTTGCGGGTTCCTGCCTGGGCAAAACAGGCACAGGTAAAAATTAATGGAAAGATACAAAACGTTAAATCGGGGGCGAAATATATTCGGATTGAAAGAAAATGGAACAATGGAGATCAGGTCGAACTTCTGCTGCCAATGTCTATCGAATTGAATACATGGACGGCAAATAAAAATGCAGTTAGCATCCAACGGGGGCCATTGACTTATGCCTTGAAGATTAAGGAGAATTACGTGAAAAAGGATAGTAAAGCTTCGGCTATTGGTGATTCAAAATGGCAGGAAACCGCTGACCCAACCAAATGGCCTTCGTATGAGATCCTCCCGGCAAGTGATTGGAATTATGGCCTTGTCCAAAATGAATTGCTTGCTCCAGATCAATTGAAAGTTGTCAAACGGGCGTGGCCAAAAGATGCCTTTCCATTTGAAGCGGATGCGGTACCTATTTCCATTTTGGTAAAAGCGAAACGAATTGATGGCTGGAAAATAGATGAAAATGGATTGACCGGTGTATTGCCATTGAGCCCAGTGGAAAGTCAGGCAGCAGTTCAACAAGTCGAATTGATTCCAATGGGGGCTGCCCGTTTGCGTATCGCAGCATTTCCGACAGTAAAGTAATTAAAGATATAAATGATATAACGATTTTTTTATGATGAAGAAAACCTTATTTTTTGCCAGTCTGATGATGGCTGCACAATTGAATTTTGCGCAGGAATGGAAGCCGGTAGGCGATCACATATTGACCTCGTGGGGTGAAAAAGTGACTGCACAGAAACCACATCCAGAATATCCGAGACCACAACTGGTGCGGACAAATAACTGGCAAAATTTAAACGGCTTATGGAAATATGCCATTACTCCAGTAAACGCAAATGAAATTCCCCAACAGTGGGACGGAAATATCCTGGTACCTTTTGCGGTAGAATCTGCACTTTCAGGGGTTGGTAAGGAAGTTGGTAAAGATAAAGCATTATGGTATACCAACACGATTACCTTGGACAAGTCGGTCAACAAAAATAATGTCTTGCTCCATTTTGGTGCTGTAGACTGGCAATGTGATGTATACGTAAATAATCAGTTGGTGGGTAGGCATGAAGGTGGTTTTGATCCTTTTTCGATGGATGTGACCCGTTTTTTCAAAAAGGGAGCCAAACAGGAAATCGCCATACGTGTATGGGATCCTACGGACGATGGTCCACAGCCTAGGGGCAAACAGGTCAAACGTCCGAATGGTATTTGGTATACACCAGTTACCGGTATATGGCAAACAGTATGGCTGGAAAGTGTACCACAATCCTATATCGTGACAACAAAGCAGACGCCGCGGTTGGATGAAGGAGTACTAGCCTTCCAAGCGACAGTAGCAGGTAGCCAGGCCGGTGATGAAATTAAAGTGCGGGCACTAAACGGAACTCAGGTTATTAAAGAACAGGTGGGCCAACCAAATACTGCTTTCGAGCTTGCTGTGCCGAATTTGGAAGCCTGGTCACCCAATAATCCGAAGCTTTATGATTTAGAAATTCAGTTGGTCCGCAAAGGGAAGGTCATTGACCAAGCAAGAAGCTATTTCGCCATGCGTAAAATTTCAATGGGAAAAGACGAAAACGGAATACAGCGGCTCCTATTGAATAACAAGTTTACCTTTCAATACGGACCACTTGATCAAGGTTGGTGGCCCGATGGTTTGCATACAGCGCCTACGGATGAAGCCCTAAAGTTTGATGTGATTAAGACAAAAGAAATGGGGTTTAATATGATCCGTAAGCATATTAAAGTTGAGCCAGCACGTTGGTATCGTTACTGTGACAGTATCGGTATGCTTGTCTGGCAAGATATGCCAAGCGGTGATTTGGGCGGAAATCATTGGGATATGCAACCCGGAAAAATATCCGGTGGAAATCGGGATAAAGTACGTTCACAGGAGTCTGAGGGCTACTATAGAAAAGAGTGGAAGACCATCATGGAAGTTTTGCATAATTATCCCAGCATTGTGATTTGGGTACCTTTTAATGAAGCTTGGGGACAATTTAAAACCAAAGAAATTACAGAATGGACGATGGCCAATGACCCATCCCGTTTGGTAAATAGCGCCAGTGGTGGTAATTTTATGGAGACAGGCCATATATTGGATATACATAATTATCCTGATGCGGCAATGCCCGATCCAAAATTATTTGGTGCAAAACAGGTATTGGCATTGGGTGAATTTGGTGGCTTAGGACTTCCAATAGATGGTCATTCTTGGCAACAAAAGGACAACTGGGGGTACCAAAGCTTTAAAAATAAAGCAGAACTTCTTGAACGCTACAAACAATTGATCCGTGATTTGACAAGACTAATTCCTATGGGATTGTCGGCAGGGGTTTATACACAGACCACCGACGTAGAGGTGGAAACAAATGGTTTGATGACGTATGATCGTAAAGTCGTTAAAATGCCTGAAGCAGAATTAAATGCTGCCCATCAGGCGTTGTATCATGCGCCAACTAAGTAATTTTATCCTAAATCGACAAACATGCTGCAATCAATGTTGTTGAGGTGTTTTACTGTCGTAGTTTTGATACTGAGCCTGTTGAACTTGTGTGGGAGTTCTTCAGGCTCAGTTCAACAAGCTACCCAGATTGGTCAGTCATCGGCACAAAACAAGACCTATATAAACCCTGTCTTTGAACCGATACTTGCGGATCCTACCGTGGTCCGGAATCCCCAGAATAAATTATTTTATGCGTATGGAACAGCTGACAACTGGGGGGATGGTAAGGGGCAGCGTTTAGTTTCTATTTTACAGTCAAAAGACCTGGTGCATTGGACCTGGATCGGGACGGCATTTTCCACCAAACCGGACTGGAAGCCGCAAGGTGGGATCTGGGCGCCGGATGTGGTTTTATTGAATGGAAGATACCTGATGTACTATGCTTATTCAACTTGGGGCGACCCCAATCCCGGTATTGGGGTGGCGATCGCGGACAAGCCGGAAGGTCCATTTGTGGATAGGGGCAAGCTGTTCGATAGCAAGGCGATCAATGTGCCTAACTCGATAGACCCCTATTTTTTTAGGGAGAAGGAGCATAATTACCTCTTTTGGGGAAGTTTTAGTGATGCCGTTACGCAAGGTACCTATGGCGTACCTTTGAATGCTGATGGAACCCAAATACCAGATTTGGATAAAAAATTTAAAGTTGCCGCAGGTGACTTTGAAGCTGTTGTGATTCATAAAAGGAAAGACTACTATTATTTTATTGGCTCAAAGGGCTCTTGCTGTGAAGGTGAAAAAAGTAGCTACCATGTACTCGTTGGCCGATCAAAAAATTTGAAGGGCCCTTATTTGGATCAGGAAGGACGCGATTTAACCCAAAGAGGAAGCGGAACTTTATTGTTGAGAGGAAACGAGAGATTTGTTGGGACAGGACATACCTCCCGGGTTATAAGCGATGAACAGGGCAATGACTGGTTGCTTTATCATGCTATGGATCCCAAACAACCGCGCGTTTCTACTGGCGGTAATCGCCGCATGCTCTTATTGGATAGAGTAATCTGGAAGGAGGAGTGGCCTACGATTGAAGGAGCAACGAGTAGTGCTACTGAAAAAGTGGCTCCAATATTTAAGTAATAGCTGAATAGCTGCCAATTGTAATCTGCCCTGTGCAATCGGGGCAGTTATACAGATGGGATTGTTGGCGATTAACTTAAATGCTGATCAAGCCACAGATCGATAAATTGGAAGGCATCTTCCCTGCAATCTTCATGGATTATTTCGTGACGCATTCCTGCGTAGAGTTTTACGGTGATATCTGTCTTTCCCTGCAGGCGCAATTGCGTGACTGTCTGCTTTAGTCCGTTCCCGAAGTCCCCAATAGGATCATCCTGTCCGCTAATAAATAATAAGGGTAAGTTATTCGGGATGCATTTGTTGCGCGCATTATCTGTCGCCCGTAGCGATAAACTCAATACCGTATAAAAGCCATTGTTTGTAAATAAACCACCACATAATGGATCTTCGATAAAAGCAATACGATTCGCTTTGTTGACACTTAGCCAATTGCTGTTATTCTGGTTGAGTTCATCCTTAAACCGTGCATTATTGCGTTTATCGAACAGACTATTGATCAATCGACTACGTTTTTTTGGTGCAAAAGAATTGAGCACCGCCAATAGCATACGAAAAGCTATGGATCCCTTTTGTCGCGCGCCGGTTCCCATGATTATGGCCCCTTTAAAGCGATCGCCAGCTTGTTGTAAGACACAACGGGTGACAAAAGATCCCATGGAATGCCCTAATATAAAATGGGGGTAATCTGGATAGGACTGTTGTATCATTTCACTCATCCTTATTGCGTCCGAGACGAGCTGCTCCGCCGGATCAGATTGTTGAAAATAACCTAATCCATCAGTATTTGCTGCCGTTTTTCCATGGCCCAATTGATCATAGGTAAGTACAGCGAAACCCCGGTCGGACAAATGTTCTGCAAGTAGCTGATACCGGCCGCTGTGTTCCTGCATACCATGGACAATCAATATTGTCGCTATTACCGGTTGGTCTACAGGTTTATATATGCTGTAGAAGAGATTGTGGGTTGCTTTACCCGCAAAAGAATTTATCGAAAAACGACTGGATGATACCGTATTCATTGCTTTTGTTCTTTTGTTGTCAAAGTAAACTAAGATTATTTTGTTGGATTTGCAAGTTGACCTTGCTCAGCCTGAAAAAAAACTTTAGTGGGATCATATTGAATAAATTTAGTTCGTATTAATTTTTTAGTATCGGAATATTTTTTAGATTTGCAATAATTTAGAATTAATTTAAATAAGCAATTGATTCTTTTGTTTAAATACATTGTATTCAACTGAAGGTAGCATGAGTTCAGGCGATATTCATACATCGTGATAGGAATAGCGATTGCTCAAGATACTTCATTACCAATAAAAAATACGTTCTAATGAAAAAGACACTTTTAGCAGCTTTACTTTTTGCGGCATCTTATGCCCAAGCACAGACAAATTCATTAATGAATGGGGAGTTTTGGAAAAGTAAACCTACTCTGGCTACGGTTAAGGGAGAAATTACAAAAGGGAATAGCCCTTCACAACCTAATGCGGCTTCTTTTGATCCTGTAACGATGGCAATCCTCAATGGAGCACCGACAGATGTTGTTAAATTCATGATCGAACAGGAAGGAAACAGTGTCTCAAAGAAAACACACCATAGTCGGAGCTACTTGCATTGGGCTGCTTCGAGTGGCAATGCTGAATTGGTGGATTATTTAATTGCAAAAGGTTCCGATGTCAACTATCAGGATAGTCATGGCTATCCGATTATAGCGTATGCTGCGTCGACAGGAAATACCAATACCGCTGTTTACGATGCTTTATTTAAAGCAGGAATAAACCCAAAACAGAAATACGAGGGTGGCGCCACGTTAATGATGCTTGCAGCTTCAGCTGACAGAGATCTTACGCTGACCGATTATTTTATCAAGAAGGGGCTTTCCATCCAGGATAAAGATGAATATGGACGTACTGTAACTGATTACGCGGCTAAGTTGGGCAATATGGAATTAGTGGATAAGTTGATTGCCCGTGGTATAAAACCAACAAACAATGCCTTGTTTTTTGCTACACAAGGATCCAGGCAGGTATCGAATGGATTGGAGACGTATACCTATTTGGTTGAAAAGTTGAAGTTGGATCCCAAAGCCGTAAATAAAGATGGTGCAACCTTGTTACATGCGCTGGTACGTCGTCCGGATATGGCAGTGATCAATTACGTTCTGGATAAGGGAGTTGATGTCGCGAAGGCGGATAACGAAGGTAATACCGCCCTTATGATTGCTGCCAATGGCAAAGACGCGAAATTAGTAGCGTTACTGCTTTCAAAAGCAAAGAATGTGAATGCGGTGAATGAGAAAGGGGAATCTGCATTGACTAAAGCTATCGGTAGTGGCTCTGCTGAGATTGCAGCGCTCTTGATAAAAAACGGTGCCGATGCCAAATTATTGGACAAAGATGGTAACAACTTGGCTGTTTACTGGTTCAATTCTTTTAAAGAAGCCCAGCAGGGAGGTCGCCCGCCACAAGGCGCTCAGTCCAATAACTCACCGGTAGATGATTTTAAAGAAAAATTAGGTGTACTTAAAGCTGGAGGGCTGGATGTTGTCGCACCACAGAAAAACGGTAGCACACTCTATCATCTTGCTGTCGCTAAAGAAAGCACAAACCTCATTCAGAAAGCAAGTGAGTTGGGGGTAGATATCGATGCACAGGATAAAGAGGGCACCACTGCGCTGCATAAAGCCGCTTTGATCGCCAAAGACGATTCTTTATTGAAAACACTGGTTGCTTTGGGAGCAAAAAAAGAATTGAAAACTGAATTTGATGAGACCGCATATGATTTGGCAAAAGAAAATGACTTTTTGTCAAAAGGAAATGTGCAGTTGGACTTTTTAAAATAATAAGATGAATACTATAGTTAAGAGCGCGCTAATCACACTTTTGTTTTCAGTAATTTCTGTAAGTACATTTGCCCAGACGGGTAAGTATAAATGTATGATCCAAATGAACGCTTACACGGGAGAGGGGGCTTATGTTGTTATTTCTCTGATGAATCCGAAAGGAGCATACGAAAAAACACTTGCCGTACTTGGACCGGACAAGCAATGGTATAACACCCTAAAAGAATGGTATAAATTTCAGACCAAAACCAAAGAAAAACTCAGTGCTGTAACTGGGGCTTCTATTAGTGGCGGCGACCGTGCCATGCGTACACTGGAAATTGATGAGTCCAAATTCAATAAAGGGTATAAACTTCGCTTTGAATCTGCGGTAGAAGAACAGAAATATCATACTGCAGATGTCGAAATCCCATTGACAAAAGAGGCTATTACTGAAAAAGTGAGTGGCAAAGGATACATTAAGTTGATCAAATTAAACAAAGTACAATAAGAAAAATGCTGGTATCTGTCTGGAGGTATGCACATTTAGCCTTAGCGCTTGTTTCTTCTGTCTTTTTACTTTTATTATCGGTCACTGGGGTAATTTTGGCAATTGATGCCGTCAATGAAAAAATACCTTCTTATCGCATAGAAAATATAGATTCTTTCGATCTTTCGCAGACCATAGCTGGTCTGCGAAAGGTTTATCCGGAGATAATTGAAATTTCGGTCGATCACAATCAATTTGTGAGCATTGACGCTATAGATGCTGATGGAAATACCGTAAAGGGGTATATTGATCCTCAAACTGGTAAATATCTCGGCGCACAAAAGAACAAAACGCAGTTTGTTCAATGGATTACCGCCCTACATCGTTCCTTATTCTTAAAGGTGACGGGACGTATTATTATCGGCGTAGCTTCTTTTCTACTATTTTTAATTACAATCTCAGGTTTGGTTTTGATTATCAAACGTCAACAGGGCGTTCGACATTTCTTTGCCAAGATCAATCGGGATTTCTTCGCACAGTATTTTCATGTCGTCTCTGGACGGTTGTTTTTGATACCCATTTTAATTTTGGCTTTGACGGGGACTTATTTATTTATGGTCCGGATTGAACTGTTAAAGAAGACAAACCAAACGGTTGAATATCCAGTGAAGGAAAATGAGACCGAGGAGCTGGCGATAGCAGATTTTTCGATCTTTAAAAAAACGAAACTTAACGATGTCGTGAAGGTGGAGTTTCCTTTTATGGAAGGAGATCCTGACGAATATTATGTTCTCAAGCTGAAAGATCGGGAGTTGACAATAAATCAATTGAACGGTGCCGTACATAAAGAAGTCAAGTATCCGTTTACTGCACTGACCGAACAACTTTCGCTCGATCTTCACACCGGTAAAACCAATATGATATGGGCCATCATTTTGGGCCTTGCATCATTGAATATTGTGTTTTTTATTTATACAGGTTTTGTCATTACCTTTAAACGTACGCGTACAAAGATTAAGAATAAGTATAAGGCTTCCGAAGCCGAAATAATTATTCTGTTTGGTACAGAAAATGGAAGTACCTTGTTTTTTGCCAATCAGATTCACAAACAGCTTTTGGCAGACGGTAAAAAATCACTTTTGCTTGGAATGAACCAATATCAGTGCTTTCCGAAAGCAAAACATTTTTTACTGTTTACGTCCACTTATGGTCTAGGCACAGCACCTTCCAATGCGGCTCAGTTTGAGAAAAAATTATTGGCCCATCCGCAGCAGCAGTCGATTAATTTCTCTGTCCTGGGTTTTGGATCAAAAGCATACCCTGATTTTTGTGCTTATGCATGTACAATAGACAGACTACTTAGTCAGCAAAAATGGGCCTCCCGACTGATAGACTTGCATACAGTCAACGACAAAAATGTTGATGAACTGATTTCATGGGTACATCATTGGAGTGGACAAACCAATATCGCCTTAGCTGCTGCTCCGGCAATATATAGTTCAAAAGCGGTTGGATTAAAGAAATTTAAAGTGATTGCCCGATCGATTGTTTCGGAGAGCAACAGTACCTTCACGCTTGTATTAAAACCTCTTGGAAAAATGAAAGTGCAGTCCGGTGATTTGTTGGCCATCTATCCGGCACAGGATCAACGGGGACGCTTCTATTCCATCGGATGTAAGGACGGAATGATTCAATTGGTCGTCAAGCTATTTCCTGAAGGCTTTGGTTCGGGTTTTCTATATCAGCTAAAACCTGATCAGGTTCTGGAAGCACGTGTCATGGCCAATCCAAGTTTTCATTTTCCGAAGGTGGCACCAGCTGTGGCCTTGATTGCAAACGGAACCGGTATTGCACCGTTTTTGGGTATGATTGCAGAAAATCAGCATAAAATACCTGTCAAACTCTATGCAGGATTCCGCACAAACAATGAGATGACAGCGCAATATCTGCAATTTACCGACGAACAAAAAAAGCAGGGACATCTGAACGATGTACAGCTGGCTTTTTCGCGGGAACAGCACGGACAGTACGTGATGGATCTGATCCGTCAGGATGGTGCCTACTTTGTCGAATTGCTCGAACAGAAGGGCTGTATCCTATTATGCGGTTCACTCCGCATGCAACAGGATGTCGAAGCAACATTAAATGAGATGCTGCTGGCAAGTACAGGCAAACCGATCAGCAGCTATAAAGAAAATGGTCAGATCCTGACAGATTGTTATTAAACACTACAATCTTATGCTATCATTTATTTTGACAATGTGTAATGAATTATTCTAAGCAATATCTACTGATTTCAATATTTTCGTTGATAGCCACCGTTAACGGTTTTTCACAGGTATTGCTCAAAAAACAGGTGACCCTTATGGGGTCTGTTTTTGAGATCACATTAGTTGATCAGGATAGCTCAGCTGCCCAAAAGCATATTATCGAAATCATTGCAGAGATTGAACGTATAGAAAATCTGATTTCAGAGTGGCGTCCCTATACGCAAATCTCGGAGGTAAACCGTAATGCCGGGATCAAAGCTGTCAAAGTCGACCGGGAAGTATTTGATCTGACCAAAAGAGCAATTCAATACGCCCGGAATTCACAGGGAGCCTTTGATATTAGCATTGTCGCTTTAGACAAAATATGGAAGTTTGATGGAAGTATGGATACAATGCCTTCCGGGGATGCGATCAGAAACTCGGTTACTAAAGTTGGCTATAAACATATTGTTTTGGATAGTACTGCCTCAACTATTTTCTTGGAACTTCCGGGTATGAAGATTGGCTTTGGCTCGATCGGGAAGGGCTATGCTGCCGATCGGGGAAGGGAGATCATGAAAAACCGCGGTATACCTGCAGGAATTGTCAATGCTTCCGGTGACCTATCAACCTGGGGTAGCCAACCAAATGGTGGGCCCTGGAAAATAGGGGTGAACAACCCCTTCAGGGCACATGAAATGATAGAGGTCCTTCGTTTGAATGAAATGGCTGTCGCTACCTCGGGGAGCTATGAAAAATATGCCGAAATCGAAGGGAAACGTTATTCCCATATTATTAATCCTGTCACCGGATACCCAGCTACGGGACTGACTTCGGTAACAATCTATGGCCCGTCGGCAGAAATAGCCAATGCACTGAGTACGTCCATTATGGTACTCGGTGAAAAAGAGGGGAAGAAATTAATCTATAATTTTCCAAATTATCGTTTTATATTTATTACAGACAAAGGGAAAGTTGTTCGGGATAAGCGGAAGCAATTCCCTTAAACAACAAATAATATGTCAATGAAAATAATTTAGAGTAAAAGCGTTGTTGGTTCGTCTATGTAACTATGGACATTGCATACCAAAATCATATGGCAGAAAAAAACTCCAGATCATTTACAGACATTGTCAAGACTTATGGGAGTCAGTTGCTACGTTTTGTAAAAGGAAAGGTCAAAAAAACGGAAGATGCCGAAGATATCTTGCAGGAGGTCTGGTATCAATTCAGCCGTTTGACCAATATGGACGAACTGGAAAATGCTGGGGCATGGTTGTATGCTGTCACCCGAAACAAGATTACCGATAGCTACCGAAAAAAGAAAGATGAGTCGCTTGACGATTTAATGGCGGATGGAGAGGAAGTGGACACTGCTTTCCCGATACGTCAGTTTTTGCTGGCTGATGATTCGAATAACCCGGAGCTCAAATTATTCAAGGATATTTTTTGGGATGAATTGATGAAGGCGCTGGATGAATTGCCTGAAAAACAACGTCGGGTTTTTATGCTCAATGAAATTGAAGATAAAACGTTGCAGGAGATCGCCGATATGGAAAATGAAAATCTAAAAACGATAATAAGCAGAAAGGGGTATGCGGTGAAACATCTTCGTTTACGTTTGCGGAACTTATATGAAGAATTAAAATTTTAAAAATATAGCTATGAATAGAAGAATGAGAAGACAGGGAAAAGGCAAATTTGCTTTTGTGTTTGTTGCCATTATTATTGGAGTTTTCTTGCTGGTAGCCTTATTACAATATTTGTGGAATACATTGATGTGTGATATTTTCAATTTGAAGGCTATTACCTATTGGCAGGCGTTTGGACTTTTTGTGCTATCACGGATTCTATTTGGGCGTGGATTTGGTAAACCGGGGCGAGGCGGATTCCGTAAAAATTTCCCCCCTGATATGGGCCGTCATGAAGATCTTTCAGAAGAGGAAAGGGAGCGTCTAAGGGAGGAATGGAAGCGTCGTTTCAGTGGAAGGTGTGGATTCTGAAAAAAAAATAAAATTTTTTAAAGTAAAAGCCTAGTACAGGCGTCTTCTTCTATAAAGGCGCCTTTTTTTATGCCAAAAGCTGAAGAAACACTTTCAGGTAATGACAGAACGCGATGATCTGTTACTAGGGATATAAGACAATTATACTGGGTTGAAAAATTGACGACAGGAGAAGTATATAGGATAACGAATAGAATTACCAAGAAGTGGGTCGACGGATTTTGGGTTTAATGAACAAATAAATTAAAGAAAAAATGAAAAATAAAGTTCGATTTATATTGCCCCGTTTAATCGCATTGACGGTAGTAGCGGGGTTAGCAACCTTAATAATAGGAGCGATCTTTAAGCTACTGTTGGTTGCATCCATCTTATTTGGAATAGGAAGCTTGGCAATGGCCAAAATACGCCAGAGAGAAATGCGTTCACCTAAAATGGACAAGGCACCGATCTACCCCGGCATGTCCAGTGCGTCGAGAAAGAATGGTCCAATTGTTCCTTTGCACAAACAACAACGGGTTAAGAATGCGACAATCGTCCCGGTGTATTAATATCAGGACCTGGTAGAAAACCAAACAACACAAATAGAGACAGTAGTGAAGTCCTTTGGGCTGCTCATTACTCAATACACAATATTCATTACTAAAAAAATAAAGACATGTTTAAAAGAGATCATTATTCCAGAGGATATTCAAATCAAAATAGATTTTGTGGTCAGCATTTCAAAGACCGTTTTGAAAAATTTCAGCAACATTTTTTTGAAGGCGAAGCAGGACCACGCGGAGAGGGACAGCAATTTGTTCCTGTAAATATTTCTGAAAATTCTGAGTTCTACGAAGTGCAGGTGTTTGCTGCCGGCCGAAAGAAAGAGCAGTTTCAGGTCAGTATAAATGAAGGGATCTTAACGATTTCCTGTACAGAAAATACCAACGATACGGTAGCTTATATCTATAAGGAACATTTGGGCACTGCGTTTGAGCGCGAATTCCAATTAAGTGAACAGGTGCTTACAGATAATGTACATGCCAGTTTTGAAGATGGCGTACTAACAGTCATTCTTCCCAAGGATCTTGACAAGGTGAAAAGACCGCAAGAAGTCATTATTGACTAAATAATCGGCAAGTAGTGCCTAAACAGCAATTCCGAAAGAGGTCGATGCAGGTGCATTGACCTCTTTCATGTTTTTTTGAGTTTTTTTTGCAGTTGTTTTTTTCCAAATTTTCCGAAGAAATAAAATAGTGCTAGAACGACCAAAACAGCCATAAAAGGAACGAATATGGCTAGAATGGTCAAAATGGTTGAACCAATGGTTTCCATGGTCGAAATAATGAAATTTCCAAGACCTGCCGTACCTATTGAGGAAGCCGCCCTGGTACCAGCTAGGACCGTACTTATCGTTGCAGCAGTCCCCCCGCCGGCGATAATAGCTGTAGACCATCGGAAAAACGGAGAAATATCTGTAAACTGTATTGCAAAAAGTAAAGTCCCCGCGACAGCTGCCAAAGGAATGGAAATTGTATCCAAAATATTGTCAATAACAGGTATGTAGTAAGCAGCAATTTCAATAATCATTGCCATGCTTGTCGCTATAAGCACCAAATTAGAACCTGCCCAAGCCCATTCGTTGCCTACTTGGAACAGTTCCAGCCGACAGCCCAAGCTCAACAAAAATAGCGGCATAAAAATCCGGAAGCCAGTTGCAGCAGCCAAACTAATACCGATAAATGCGCTGACCAGGTATGTGGATAATTCTCCCATGACAAATGGATGTTTAGTTCTATCTATTAGTAGAATAAAAGAAGGACGTTTTTTGTTTTAAAATTGTCATGGACTTAAAAAAAGAATTTAAATGGTGTATATCTGATATATTATAATTTCGGTGTGGTATTATAGATTATGACTATATCGTATCGAATCATTCAATGAGCGGGGGCGTCTGTATTTGTTTACTTTTATGAAAGTAAAAGTCAAACAATTTGAACATTTAAAATATTATATAAAATAAACTTTCTTTTTATATGGACAACAACGAAAAAGACATTAGCAAATGCCCATTTCACAATGGAACTATGCGTAACTCAGTTGCGGGAGGAGGAACACAAAATCAAGATTGGTGGCCGGATAGGCTTCGTGTGGACCTTTTGAGGCAGCATGCGGCAAAATCGAATCCTATGGATGAAGGTTTTGACTATGCTGAAGCTTTCAAACAATTGGATCTGCAAGCTGTTAAAAAGGATTTACATGTTTTGATGACCGATTCACAGGATTGGTGGCCAGCAGATTTTGGACATTATGGTCCTTTGTTTATCCGGATGGCCTGGCATAGCGCCGGTACCTATCGCGTGAGTGACGGTCGTGGTGGTGCAGGTTCGGGGCAGCAGCGTTTTGCTCCATTAAATAGTTGGCCGGACAATGTTAGCTTGGATAAAGCCCGTAGACTGTTGTGGCCGATCAAACAAAAATATGGCAAGAATATTTCATGGGCCGATTTATTGATCTTGACGGGTAATGTGGCCTTGGAATCAATGGGGTTTAAAACTTTTGGCTTTTCGGGGGGACGTGTGGATGCTTTTGAACCGGAACTGGATGTATACTGGGGATCGGAAAAAACGTGGTTAGGTGGTGATGTACGTTATACGCATGGTTCTGAAGGCGTGGTTGAATCTCATGGTGTCCTATCTGCGGATGATGATGCCGACGGTAAGCAACATTCGCGTGACCTTGAAAAACCTCTGGCAGCTGTGCAGATGGGCTTAATCTATGTGAACCCGGAAGGACCAGATGGAAATCCAGATCCTATTGCAGCAGCAAAGGATATCCGGGATACCTTTGGGCGTATGGCGATGGATGATGCGGAAACTGTTGCGCTAATTGCCGGAGGACACACTTTTGGAAAGACACACGGTGCCGGGCCAGCGGATAACGTTGGTAAGGAACCCGAAGCTGCTGGGATTGAGCAACAAGGACTTGGATGGAAAAGTAACTATGGTACTGGAGTAGGTACAGATGCGATTACCAGCGGTCTCGAAGTTATATGGACGCAGAAACCGACAGAATGGACAAATCTCTTTTTTAAAAATCTCTTTGAAAATGAATGGGAACTTACGAAAAGTCCTGCAGGTGCCCATCAATGGGTAGCAAAAGGAGTGGAAGCAACTGTTCCCGATCCCTTTGATCCGAATAAAAAGCGTAGACCAACTATGTTGACAACGGATTTGTCTTTGCGTTTTGATCCTGTTTACGAAAAGATTTCCCGTAAATTCTACGAAGACCAGGATGCGTTCGCCGATGCTTTTTCGCGTGCATGGTTTAAACTAACGCACCGCGATCTAGGGCCACGTGAACGTTACTTGGGTTCGGAAGTGCCGAGTGAAGAATTGTTGTGGCAAGACCCTATTCCTGCTGTGGATCATGTTTTGGTCGATGCACACGATATCGAAGACTTAAAGGCCACTATTTTAGCCTCGGATCTCAGCGTAGCGGAGCTCGTGACTACAGCATGGGCTTCGGCTTCTACTTTCCGGGGTTCGGATATGCGCGGTGGCGCAAATGGGGCTCGAATTCGATTGGCGCCACAACGATACTGGCAGGTTAATAATCCCACGAAATTGCAAAAAGTACTGACAGTGTTTGAACAGATCCAACAGGATTTTAATGGCAAACAACAAGGAGGTAAAAAAATATCATTGGCCGATCTAATTGTCCTTGGCGGAGCAGCAGCAATCGAGCAAGCAGCACGTGCGGGGGGCTTTGCCTTTAAGGTTCCATTTCATCCGGGGCGTATGGATGCTACTCAAGAACAGACTGATGTAGAATCAATGGGGTACCTTGAACCTATTGCAGATGGATTTAGAAATTATCGAAAAGGGTCTTACACCGTCTCGACAGAATCATTATTGATTGATAAGGCGCAACTTTTGACTTTATCTGTTCCGGAATTGACCGTCTTAATTGGGGGAATGCGCGTGCTTCAGGCTAATTTTGATGGTTCTCAGACGGGTGTTATGACCGAACGCCCCGGACACTTGACCAATGATTTTTTTGTGAACCTATTGGATATGGGAACAGCATGGACAGCCATTTCTCAGGATCGGGAGCTGTTTGAAGGCACCCATCGTAAGTCTGGAACAAAGAAATGGGTTGCTGGACGAGCGGATCTGGTTTTTGGTTCTAACGCCGAATTAAGAGCAGTTGCTGAAATCTATGGTAGTGCTGATGCGAAAGAAAAATTCGTTAAGGATTTTATCGCTGCCTGGAATAAGGTAATGGAGCTGGATCGTTTTGATTTACACAGATAAATTGACCTGGCACTGCCTGTTAAAATAAGCTCAGAACACAAGGGCGGCATGTGACAAGCAATTGATAATGGGAGAGCCTGTACTTGATCGGAAGTACAGGCTCTTTTTTATTACAGAGATACGCGATCAAGACTAATCTCCATGGCTTCCCAGGCCAGTACAGGTACGCCGGGAGAGTAGTGTAAAAGTGCAATATTTTCGTTGTGGAGATGGATATCCCCTGTTATATAGTCCAGCTGACATTCCTGCAATTGCACGGAAAATAACGGCCATTCCGGATGATGGATGTCGAAACGATATATTCCATCTGGTTTGTCCAGGTAAAGACAATAGCGTTCAGTAAGCCAGCTGTCAAGGCTGGATTTTATTTTAATCTCATCGGTCACCTCAAATATCGTTTTCAACTTAAAACCTCTCTTTTGGTTAAGATTGTGGTATCCTTGGGCATCCCGTAGTATCATAGACTTTTCGTAAGGTAGCCCGGATAACTTTCTTGCGACTAATGCGGATAGATATTTACTCGCTTCAATATTGATAAAATAAACGCCCTTTTTGCCATCCTGATCAATGTAGGTGCGTACATTGATTTCATAAAAGTCCGAGATAGGCGAAAATGCAGGTAAATTTTTTGGGCGGATATCTTTCATTTTGAAAGCGACTAAAGATACATAAGAGCTGCCTTCGTGTTGATCAATCTGTAATTCGGCGGGTACTAAGGACCGCAACAGATCATAATCGACCTGAAAATGTAAAAAGAGCAAATCAAGCCATTCCTGATAGTACCGCCAGGAGCTAGTTGGTATAGGCCAGGGACGATGGCTATAATTGCTTAAAACTGTTTTAATTTTTTGTGCCAAAACCGTCAATTTATGCCTCTAAGATCATTTTAATCTGGCTTTAACCAAATTTTAATTTAATATATGAAGAATTATGGAATTTTCTTTGGGCTTTTCCGATTTTGTGTAATAAAATTCAAGATTTGTGCTACTTTTTGTTATTTGATCGGTAGTAACTTTGTATTGTTTTCAAAGGGAAACTTGTTACTTTGTTAGTTTGCAGTTATGTGGAAGCATTTTATTTTTCTAATTACAGTCCTGTTTGTTTCATTTATAAATTTAAGTGCGAACAGTATTGTACCGAAAAGTGATAGTTTTCAAACCAGCATTTCATCCTTTGGAACATCGCCTAGTAATACCGGTTTTCTGCTTTCAACCGATCAAGAAATAGACAACCAAGACTTACATCCTTTTTATCCATCATTACAATCTATTGCAGAATTGGATATCGAGAGTAATCAGGATTGGTTAACAGATCGCTGGTTAGTTACGATCGATCTGCTGTGGCACGACTTACTGCATTCGGTCTTGCAGGACGATTACCGATATCAGCATATTTTAGCTATTGAACCGATTCCCATCGCCCGATTCTTGCTTTTTGAGCAGATTAAAATTCCATTTTAACGATTTTTTTATTTTCCTTCTTATAGGAAATGGAGTAGAAAATCCTCACTTCTTTTCTAAGTTTATTTTATTGATTTCTTAACATATACCAATGCACGAGCTAAGTATAGTAAAGGATATCTTCGATACCTTGAACTCGCATTACGAGAACAGAGTGGATGATATCCAGAAAATTCAGGTGACAGCCGGATTATTATCCAATGTGCAACCTGTGCTGATTCAAAATGCTTTTGACGCATTTATCACAGAAAATACCCATTATAGGGATATGGAAATGGAAGTTGTGGTAAATGATATCATCGCCTATTGCGAGCACTGCCAGAAAAATTTTCCTGTTCATTTTCACCGATTTGTCTGCGATTGTGGACTGCCGTCGAGCACCATCGTTCAAGGAAATGAACTCTATATTTCAAAAGTAATTTTTAAACAAGATTAAAAAATCATTTATCATGTCAGACAATACTCAAAATCCTAAAAGCTTAGGTAACCGTGTCGGTTCAGTTCAATGTGAAAATACTACCCTGCATTTATTAAAAGCAAATGATTTCGTTGCAAAGAGTATCCGCGACAGGCTGAAGGATGTATGTGTAGTGAATGTATGTTCTTCTCCCGGTTCCGGAAAAACGACATTAATGCAAGAGACTGGAAAACGTCTTTCCAAGGATTTAAACATTGCAGTTTTAGTGGGAGATCCCGAAACCGAGCGCGATGCCATCCGTATGCGTGATGTTGGAATCAATGCTTTACAAATTGTGACTGGTGGTATGTGCCATATCGAAGCCCAGATGATTTTACAGGCGCTGGATCACATTGATGTCGAAGGGATTGATTTGTTATTTATTGAAAATGTCGGCAACCTTTTGTGCCCGTCGGCTTTTGATTTGGGTGAAGATTACCGGGTTACCTTATTGGCGACAACTGAAGGTGATGATAAACCTAAAAAATACCCGCGTATGTTTTTGACCAGTGAATTGATGCTTGTCTCAAAAGCAGACTTATTGCCTTATGTACCTTTTTCTGTCGATGCAGTAACAAAAGACGCGCGTGAAGTAAATCCAAACTTGGAAGTGATCACTATCAGTACGTTGAATGGTGACGGCTTGGACAGCTGGTGTGACTGGTTAAAGGAGAAAGTCCAATTGAAAAAGGAACAACAGAAAGTCGCTGAAGCGAAATAATAAATGCGCAATTTTGGTCTTCGGACGATAAGATGATTGCTGGTCACACAGCATAGCATACACGAAATATTTGATATAAAAATGAATAGATTGCCTGTACCCATAGATACCATTGTCCTCAAGGATCAATCGTTTGCTGATCAGGCGGACCGGGTCTACATTGAATGGTTTGAAATACATAAACGACGTTTGACCAGGAATACGCTGTCTGGCAAAACGATCTTAATGCAATTAGAGCAGGGGCAGGAATGGCATCACGGTGATGCGCTGTATCATAAGGGAGAATTGCAGGCAATCGTCGTGGTTAAACCGGTCTTAACAATCAGGTTTAACCCTTCAGATCTGGTACAGCTGGCAGATTTCAGTTATTTCGTCGGCAATAGACATCTTCCTATATTTCAGGTTGATCAGTGTAAATCGATTCATTTGCCCTACGATGGTCGGCTCTATGAACAGATTGCAGCGAAATATGGTGCATCGATTCAATTGGAAGAAGCGATATTGCTATCCGATAACATGATTCGTCGACAGTTAAAGAATAGGAGAAAGGATGAAAATTAGCACATATACATTGTTGTTGGCACTGATGTTGACTGTCTGTCTACAGGGCTGTCAAAATCAGCAGTCCAAAGCAAATAAAAATGGAGTTAGGGCCACGGACAGTCGCGGTAAGGAAATTATATTAGATCGACCTGCGCAACGTATCGTTGTTCTTTATCCCTCTCTTGTGGATGAGGTCTATATGTTGCAGGCGGGCGACCGGTTGGTAGGTATTCCTGAACAAGTTTATCAAATGGAGGATACCCATGCTTTTTTGGCGAAGCTTGATTCGCGTATCGCTCAGAAAAGCATCACGACACCGACTTTTGGCGGACAGGCCAATAATGTAGAAAGCATCGTAAGCCTGAATCCTGATCTTGTCCTGACTTTCAATACGGATCAGGATAATATTGCACAGCTCGAAAACCTCGGTATCCCCGTCTTTAGCTTTTCATCGAAAGATGAAACCAGTATTTTTAATGAACTGATCGGTGTGGGGGAACTATTGGATAGGAAAGCCCGCGCTGAGGAAATCGTACAATTTGTCAAAGCGGAGGTCAAAAAGATGACAGCTCCGATAGATCAGCAGCAAAAGAAAGTCTATTATGCCTGGTCAAAAGGACGGGTACTTTCAACCTCAGGAAGAGGCAGTCTCATTGATATGGCTATTCGTCTATCAGGAGCGGCAAATGCCTGTCCTTTGGAAATGGAAGCGCCAAATGTAGGTGCTGAAACGATCTATAAGTGGAATCCTGATCTTATTATTCTATGGAATTCCAAGGTCTCGGACGTCTATGATCTGAAGGAATTGGCGGCGCTACCTGCCGTAAAAAATAAACAAGTATTTGTGATGTCACCTTCCTTTCCATTTGATCCCCATACGGTGAAATTTATGCTGTTTGCCAAACAGGTGCGGCATTGGTGCTTTCCAAACTACACAAGGGAGCAGCTTGATCACGATATGTCAGTGGCATTTGAAAAATTATACGGTAAAGCAGGGCTCCTTCAATGATACTTCAATTAAAAAAGTTGGTATTGCTTGTGCTATTGCCACTATTGCTGCTACTACTTTCCTTGTTGATCGGTTCGAGTCAACATATTGGCGTTGTCGAACTCTGCCAACGTATTGGACTGGAACTGGGATTTTATAAGGGAAATGATACAACAGTACTGGTTAGTAATATAGATACGATTTTGTGGCAGGTACGTTTGCCGCGGATTCTACTAACCTTTATGGTAGGTGCAGCTCTGGCCTCATCAGGAGGTACATTACAGGCAATTTTCCGAAATCCCATTGTTGATCCTTTTACACTGGGGATATCTTCGGGCGCTGCTTTCGGTGCAGCATTAGCCATGCTGTTTCCACTGTTATCCGTCAATGTCTCTGCGTTTCTTTTTGGAGTATGTGCTGTCGCACTGACGTACTTTGTATCCAATGCAGGGTTAAAAACATCAATCATTGGGATGGCCCTGGCAGGGATGGTAATTTCAGGGGTTTTTACGGCAATGTTGACCCTGTTACAATATATCAGTGACCCTTATAAATTGCAGGCCATTGTACAGTGGACGATGGGAAACCTCCATATGGCCTCCTGGACAAAAGTGCAGAACGCTTTTTTACCAATATTGGCTGGCTTGATCATATTAATCCTTTTGCGCTGGAAATTAAATTTGTTGGCATTAGGGGATCAGGAGGCGATTGCAGTTGGTGTGAACCCCAGGTTATTGAAATTGGTGATGATTGGAGTTGCAACAATGATCACTGCATCAGCTGTCGCTGCGGTAGGGGTAATCAGCTTATTTGGACTTATTGTCCCGCATATCAGCCGTATGATTTTTGGACCCAATAATAATATTGTCGTTTGGGCAAATATCAGTATCGGCGGAACATTCCTATTATTGATTGACGATTTTTCCCGTGCAGTCATGCCTTTCGAAATTCCGATCGGCGTTTTTACGATGATTATTGGCGCTCCACTCTTTATCTACCTGATGCGCCGGAACGAAATTAACTGGAACTCATGAGCAAATCCATCCATATCGAAAATCTGTCTTTTGCCTATGGTAAAGAAACTATTTTGCGGGACGTCAATGTATCTTTTCCTGAAGGAAAGTTTTCGGTTATTCTGGGCAGGAACGGAAGTGGAAAGTCGACCCTGTTCAATGTTATTGCTGGACTGGAGAAACAGTACGATGGAGCAGTAATGATCGGTGAAACAGAGCGTAGAAAATGGAAAATAGGTAAGTCGAATACCCTGAAATTGGGCTTTTTGAACCAATTTCATCAGACGACTTTTCCGTTTCAGGTTGCCGATGTCATATTAACAGGGCGCGCTTCGTTCAGCCATTTTTCGCCGGGCCGCGAAGATTTTGAGGCCGTAGATAGAATCTTGGATAAATTTAATTTAACACATTTAAAGCATAAGTCTTATACCTCATTGTCGGGAGGCGAAAGGCAGCTGGTATTGCTTTGTCGGGTATTGGTGCAGCAGCCTGATTTGTTGCTTTTGGATGAACCGACAAACCATCTCGATTTAAAATACCAGATCGCAGTTTTGCAGACAGCAAAAGAGCTGGTAAACGAAGGAACGACAGTTCTCTGTGTCATGCATGACCCTAATATGGCCTTTCTTTTTGGTGATCACTTTTATTTGATGCAGGACAATACACTGGTGGATCTGCAAGATAAGGATAGAGAGCAAGTTCGGGAGATCTTGGAGCAGACTTATCAGTTACCATTGGTAAGTCTGGAAAATCAGGGCAAATGGATGTTCACCCCTATGCTTGGTTCCGATGACTCGGCATCGCTAAGATCACTTGAACTGGATGAAATATATAAACTATAATAATTATCAGTCCCAAAAATGCAAAAGATCCATAATGGCGATATGGATGCTAAAAACAAAAAAAATACGATGAAGACTATAGGTATTTCAAAAACGGATACTATCAAAAATATTTCGATAAGTGCAGTCACCATACAGGATATGAAGACTGTATTACCTTACGTTGTTGAATTCAGGAAACAGTTGTTTCCCATGCTGGATCCACAAAAGATGCCCAAAGATTTGCAGGATTTTGGGCAGGTGTATCTCGACGATCAAGCCGGAACATTCTTACAGGCAAAGGACAGTACTGGAAAATTGGTAGGGGTTATAGGAATGCTCGCTTATGACTACCGTTTCCCGCACTTGGATTTAGATTCGCGGAAAACGGTCGAGGTAGCGCGTCTTTTTGTCAATCCCGATTACCGTCGGTCCGGACTTGGGACGACTCTTTTTCACCGGTTAGCAACAGTTGCCTGGGATAGTGGTGTTGAAAGACTTTATTTACATACCCACCCATTTTTGGATGGAGCCTATGAATTTTGGTTAAAACAGGGGTTCTATCTCAAAGACTTTTGCGATGAAGCGGGTTTTCCGACAATTCATATGGAGCTTTTGGTAGAGCAGATCAATGGGCTGAAAGATTCGGCGGAACTAAAATCGTCTAATAGGATAAAATATTCTGATTACCAGTCTTGTATGTGAACTATGTTAATAAGTTGAGCGAAAAAAATAACCGATAAACAACAGAACTCCGGATGAAATCTCCTGGTTTAGATTCGCGCTTTAATAAACTGTTAAATGTGGATTAAGAAAGGGTAAATTCTATCTGAGCGATGAAAAAAAATATTGATGAAAGACACAATTAAAGCACTCGCTTTCGCATTATTAACAAGTGCTGTTGCACCGATAGCGGTCTACGCACAGCAAAGTGTTACGATCTTTGGGAAGATACAAGATGGAAATGGGAATCCGATTCCTGGAGTGACTATCACGCTTGTTGGTCAGGGGCAAAAGGTCAGCACGGTTCCGAATGGTGAATTTGCTTTTACCATAGCGGCAATCTTCCCGGTACAGCTGCGTGCCGAAGCGATCGGTTATAAGCCGCAGCTAGTTCAGATTGATGAAGCCACCTGGAATGCAAAGAAAGGGGTTCGACTGATGATGGAAGAGGGGGGACAGACGTTAGATGAAGTATTGGTTACCGGCCGGCGGAATAATTCTTATCTAACAAACAACATGGAATTGGGGGGCAAGTTTGCCGGAAAATTGAAAGATCTGCCGCAATCCGTTGCTGTACTGAGCAAAGAATTCATTGAAGATAAACAAGCCTTTACTACAGGAGCTTTGGTGCAGGATCTGGCGGGTGTAACCGAAGCGTCATCTTATGATGATGTGGTGATCCGTGGTTTTAAAAGCGGTTATGAGACCGGAGTTCGGTTGGTCAATGGGCTGCGCTCGGGCTATGGATATGGCAATAGTTATTATAATTCACCGTTAACGGTCAATCTTGAAAATTTTGAAGTACTGAAAGGCCCCGGAGCTTCGCTTTTTGGCGATATTGTACCCGGTGGTACGATCAATATGACCACAAAGAAGCCTTTGGAAGACTTTAAAGGTCATGTCAGTTTTGCTGGTGGAAGTTTTGAAACCATGCGTACCACAGTAGATCTGGGCGGACCACTGGATAGTGCAAAACGAATTCTCTATCGGTTTAATGCTGGATATGAAGATTCAAGGACTTTTCGCGATGTGAACCATCAAAAGCGGATGATGCTGGCACCCTCATTCACATTTAAACCTGCGGCAGGCACAACTGTAGATATTGATGTTGTATATAACCAATTCGACGGCTATCTGGATCGGGGAATGGGAATAAAGGAAAATAATTTTTACGCGCTCCCACGTTCGTTTACCTTGAGCCAGCCTTCTGATTTTTATAACTCCAAAACTTTTTCATTCAGCGGAAGGCTGACGCAAAGACTGACCGAAAATATTAGCTTGAATGTGAGCTATATGAAATCTATCTATCAGGAAAATGTCAATGAGCACCGTACGCTAAATATCTTTGCTGACGCGCCGCATAATACGATTATGAACATGCGGTTCTTTGATCGGCATGGTCGCGACTATACGGATAATGTTGTCGGCTATATCAAATGGGATCTGGCGGGGGACAATATAAATCATCATATTGTGGCTGGAGTAGACTTTGCACAGTATCGCGGTGATAAGGAGAACCAATTGCGGGAAGCACGACAACAGACCGTAGATGGCAAAGTAGTGCCCCTAACTTTTGATTTGAACAACCCGACTTATACCGCACATGATCTGACCAACTACGTCTGGCGTACACAGGTTGCTTACCCATTTTTGAGTCCTTATAAAACGACGGGTAAATATATTCAGGATCAGATCAGCATTGCAGACCGCCTGAAGTTAATTGTGGGGTTGAGACACGAGCATTATTCATCAGAAACTATCGATGGACAGAATCGTTTCCGGGCAACACAAAATGCTTTATTGCCGCGCTTTGGTCTAACTTATGGAATAAATAAACAGATCAATTATTTTGCAAGTTACTCCCGGGGTTTTGTTCCGGTAGGCGCTAATTTTATCCAGAATTATAAGGATTATGGTGCGGACATGCCTTTTGATGCCGAGCGCAGTTTTCAGATTGAAACAGGGCTGAAGACGGGCTTCTTTAAGGATCAATTACAAATGGATCTTTCTTTGTTTCGGATAGAACGTAGCAATATGCTTATCGCAACAGGGGTAATTAATGATTCGGGATTGCCAGAATATCGACAATCTGGAAATGCACTTTCACAGGGTGTTGAGCTGGATATCCGTGGACAGCTTACTAAAGAGTTTCAGTTAATGGCAAATTACACTTTTAACCATACCGAAGTGAAGGCTTCCTCCGTCGCATCCGAAGTGGGGCGGGCTTTGCCTGGAGCGCCAAAAAATATGGCTAGCACCTGGCTGAAATATGTGTTCTCGGAGACAGCCTTAAAAGGACTTGGCTTCGGTGCCGGTGTCTACTATGTTGATCGCAAGCGTATGGACAATAGCATTGGCAAAGACGTCCAGGGGAATGCGCTTTGGGGACAATGGCCTGCTTATACTACCGTCAACGCGGCGGCTTATTACCACATCGGTGCAATGAAAATGGCGCTCAACCTCAACAACGTGTTTGATAAATACTATTTTTTAGGAGGATTTGACTATACGCGTGCCTTCGCCGGAGCGCCAAGGAATGTGATGGTTTCAATCGGCTACTCCTTTTAACCACAAGAAAATGAAAAAAAAGCGATCAAAACTGGTTTTTTCGACGAATTTGGACTATTTAATTCAAGATTTGTACTAGTGAAGTGGCCTGTTTTGATTGTAAATTTGAACAACAAATAATAGGATTGTGAATACAATGATTAGGCATAGTTTGTTTTCTTTAGTTTTCCTTTTGAGCATCATGCTCCTGAGAGGGATAACGATTTTTGAACAGCCTGCAGTTCATAATCCTGTTGGTATTGCCATCGGTTTTTCCACTTCGGATAAACAAATTGACGAAGGTGCTGATCACCGTGTACGAGAAAATGTAGTTGCTGCTGTACACGAGCATGATCTTTATGATATCAGTGAACAGATGGATTTACAAGATGAATGGAGCAAATTACTGAGCTTGGTTGTATTGTCCATTTGTCTTTTTATAATCTGCTATCCTGTATGTCTCAACATGCAGAATAACAGAAAGCCTTACATGGATCGACTGATCCTACCACCCAAGTACATTCTTTTCCAAAGTTTAAAGATCCCATTTCAGGGATAACCCTTTCCTTTTCTTGCTACGCTGAGAACCGAAACGCTATGCCGTAAGTATTTGCTATGGGTTTAGTTTATCAGTTTTTCGAACGATTTTCTGATTCGTGTGGACGCGTAGTAACTTGTTTTTGATTGAAATAACAATAATTTAAATAATATTTTATATGCATTTATTACCTAGAGAGACAGAGAAGCTATTGCTTCATCTTGCAGGCGAACTAGCGAAAAAACGTAAAGCTAGAGGACTTAAATTAAACTATCCGGAGTCTATTGCATTGATTAGCAGTGAACTTCTGGAAGCTGCGCGTGATGGTCGTACTGTTGCTGATCTAATGCAATATGGTGCTACCTTATTGACACGTGAGGATGTTATGGTAGGCGTGCCCGAAATGATTCACGATGTACAGATTGAGGCGACTTTTCCGGATGGAACCAAATTGGTAACTGTTCATAATCCGATTCGATAATTGTTAAAAACAGAATATATGATTCCAGGAGAATTTTTTATAGCAGATGGCCATGTCATCTGTAATGAAGGTAGAGAAGTTACGAAAATCACTGTAACAAATACAGGCGATAGGCCGATTCAGGTAGGTTCACATTTTCACTTCTTTGAGGTAAACAAGATGATGGAATTTGACCGTGCAAAAGCCTTTGGCAAGCGGTTGAATATTATTGCCAGTACGGCTGTACGTTTTGAACCGGGAGAATCCAAAGATGTAGAGTTGGTCCCATATGCAGGTGCCAAAAGGATCTACGGTCACAATGACTTGGTAAACGGTGATACCGAGACCGAAGTGGCGAGAGAAAATGCATTAAAAAAAGTGAAAGAACAAGGCTTTAAAAACAAAGTATCATGAGTTTAAAAGTTAGCAAAGTTAATTATAGCGCCATTTTTGGTCCAACAAGTGGCGATAAGATCCGTTTAGGGGATACTGATATTATTATTGAAGTTGAAAAAGACTACGCCTATTATGGCGATGAGGCAAAATTCGGCGGTGGGAAGACAATCCGTGATGGAATGTGTCAGTCTTCTGTGCATACACGTGACGAAGGTACCTTGGATATGGTGATTACAGATGCAATTGTGATTGACCACTGGGGAATTGTGAAAGGTGATATTGGTATTAAGGATGGTAAGATTGTTGGTGTAGGCCGTGCAGGTAATCCTGACACCATGGATAATATTACACCAAATATGATTATTGGTGCTTCGACTGAGGTTCACGGTGGATCTGGCTATATCTTAACACCTGGGGGGATCGATACCCATATTCACTATATCAGCCCTACACAGGTGGAAACAGCTTTATACAGTGGTGTGACAACGATGATCGGTGGTGGTACTGGCCCAGCAGACGGAACAAATGCTACCACAGTGACACCCGGAAAGTGGAACATTCGCCGCATGATGCAGGCTGTGGAAGATCTTCCGATGAACTTCGGTTTCTTTGGTAAAGGAAATGTAGGTACCGAGCAACCTATTATCGAGCAAATTGAAGCTGGTGCATTAGGTGTTAAGATTCACGAAGACTGGGGAGCTACACCGGCAACAATCGATAGAGCCTTGACAGTAGCTGACAAATATGACGTTCAGGTCGCTATTCACACCGATACATTGAATGAAGCTGGTTTCTTGGAAGATACCATTCAGGCGATTAATGGACGTGTAATCCATACATTCCATACGGAAGGTGCTGGTGGTGGTCACGCTCCGGATATCATTAAATCTGCGATGTACCCGAATGTTTTGCCTGCTTCAACAAATCCAACACGTCCATTTACAAAAAATACGATTGACGAGCACTTGGATATGCTAATGGTTTGTCACCATTTGAGTAAAGAGATTCCTGAGGATGTGGCATTCGCAGATTCACGTATCCGTCCAGAAACTATTGCTGCTGAAGATGTATTGCAAGATCGTGGTGTATTCAGTATCATGAGTTCGGATTCGCAAGCAATGGGTCGTGTAGGTGAAGTCATCACACGTACTTGGCAGACTGCTGACAAGATGAAGAAACAAGTAGGTCCTTTACCTGAGGATGAAGGAAAAAACAGTGATAACTTCCGTGCGCGCCGTTATGTGGCAAAATATACCATCAACCCAGCCATTGCACATGGAATCTCAAAATATGTGGGTTCTATCGAACCAGGTAAAATTGCCGATATGGTCATTTGGCGTCCAGCATTATTTGGCGTAAAACCAGAAATGATCATCAAAGGGGGGATGATCATCGCATCTAAAATGGGGGATGCAAATGCATCCATTCCTACACCACAACCGATCATCTTACGAACAATGTTCGGCGGGTTAGGCAAAGCTGTTCATCATACCTGTTTCAACTTTGTTTCGAAAATTTCATTCGAAAAAGGCATTAAAGAGGAGTATGGGTTGGCAAAGGGCTTGCTTCCGGTAGAAAACTGTAGAAATATCTCCAAAAAGAGTATGATTCACAATGATGCTACACCTGAAATTGTCGTTAATCCTGAAAACTATGAAGTGAGTCTCGATGGAGAGATTTTGCGTTCAGAACCGATTGACACGGTGTCATTGGGACAATTGTATTTCTTGTTTTAATCTGCATAAAACGTACCATGCCCTGATTGTATATCAGGGCATAATAAATGAAAAACATATTGATAAAACGTTCATGGCATAATATAGCGCTAATTACCAAGGAGCGATATCGTATTTATGAATGGTTTAATGCCCTTAAGATCAATAATATTATCAATGAAAAATTTAAAGACATTTTTGGGCTGCTGTCTGGCAATAGCATGCTTTTCGATACAATCTGCCCATGCCCAAAAAGGTGGAATCATGCTGTATGGTTCACTTAATTATCATGAAACTACCGCTGGGCATCAATTTGGTGCGGCGCCGGTGGGCGTGGGATATTTTTTTAACGACAACATGAACGTGGGGATAAATTACGGATTCAACAGTGCTTACAATAAAGCACTTGACTTTACCGATCACTCACATGAAGTCGGACCATTCTACAGCAATACCTGGCCATTGGGCGAGCATTTTATGTTAATCGGTCAAGTGGATGCACATTACCTATGGGGGGATCAACATGTTGTTAATGCATCCGGATCCATGGTAGATGGAAGCTATAACGGTTTCCTGTTTAGAGTATATCCACTGGTAGGTATCAATCTTGGAAAAGGCTGGGCTTTGAAAGCAAAGGTTGCGGAGCTTTCTTACAAAAAGACCCACGGTAAAGATGCTGCGATTCCAAACGATCACGAAGTGATTACTGGGATCAATGGCTCAACAGTGGGACTGGGATTGTCAAAAAATCTATTTTTTTAAACAATTACAATGATTATCACAGAAATTACAAGGAATATCAATCGTGAGCAGATCAATAAGCGCCGTGATCCGCTCGCGATTGAGTGGTATGAATCGACCAAACGAATTCAACGTCTACGTACAGTGGAGGGGATGGATATTGCTGTAAAATTATTGGGTAATACTTCCTGCTTACAGGAGGGCGATATCTTGTATGAAGATGAAGAAAAAATCGTTGTGGTGACCATCAAACCTTGTGAAGTCATCAAAGTGACTGCAATTGATTTCCTTGAGGTTGCTTTTGTCAGCAGTGAAATCGGAAACAAACATTTGCCTCTGTTCGTAGAGGCAAATGAATTGCTTATGCCTTATGAACGCTCAATGTATGAATGGTTGGCTAAAAATGGGTTTGCACCAGTATGTTGCGTGCATCAGCTGCTGCATCCGCTTAATGCGAATGTGGACCCAAAGCATCATCAAACGTTGAAATTTTCAACAAAAAATATTCCCTTGTTCGTTAAAGAACATGGGGTATAGCGCCACAGGTCGCGTCAACAAATAATGAATAAATAATTTATGTCAATGAAAAATACTTTTCTGGGCAAGTTGCTTCATCTCGCAGACCCGACTCTACCGATCGGTGGATTTACCCATTCAAATGGACTGGAGACCTATGTACAGCAAGGGTTGGTCTGTGACAAAGTGACTACTGACAAATATGTGCGCCATAATTTATGGTATAATCTGAAGTACAACGATGCTGCGTTGATGAAATTGGCGTATGAAGCCACTGCATCACAAGATCTCAATGCATTGATTTCATTGGATGAGGAATGTACAGCCTTGAAGAGTCCAAAGGAGATACGTGAGGCCAGCAAAAAATTAGGTGTGCGGATTTACAAGATATTTAGCCGCTATCAACAACAGGAGTTTGTCGTTGCCTGGGGAAAATTAATTCAGAAAAAGGAAGTGGATAGCCACTATTGTCTGATGTATGGAATGTTAGCTTCCTTATTGGAAATTCCTTTAGAGGAAGCATTACATGGCTTTTACTACAATGCAGCCATTACAATGGTGACGAATGCCGTAAAGCTCGTGCCATTAGGACAACTGGATGGACAGGATATTCTTTTCGGCCTGCATGATAATATACTTGAACTCTGTCAGGAGACTTTAGCAGTGGAACGAAATTTAGTGGGGCTTTGCAATATCGGATTTGATATTCGCTGCATGCAACATGAACGATTATATTCTAGGGTTTATATCTCTTAAAATCGAATAAAAATGGAAAATAGAAAATATGTTAAAATAGGAGTCGGTGGCCCTGTAGGTTCCGGCAAAACAGCATTATTGGAAAGACTGAGCAGACGCTTGATGAATGAGTTGGATCTGGCAGTTATCACGAATGATATTTACACAAAAGAAGATGCGGAGTATATGGCCAAAAACAGTTTGTTGGCCCGTGAACGCATTATCGGTGTTGAAACTGGTGGTTGTCCACATACAGCAATACGTGAAGATGCGAGCATGAACCTGGAAGCAGTGGACGAGCTTGCCAGCCGTTTTCCCGATCTTGAACTCATTCTGATTGAAAGCGGAGGTGATAACCTGACTTCTACCTATAGCCCGGATCTCGCAGACATTACCATTTTCGTGATTGATGTTGCCGAAGGTGAAAAAATGCCGCGTAAAGGTGGACCTGCAATTACACGTTCAGATCTGCTATTGATCAATAAAAAAGACTTGGCCCCTTATGTGGGCGCAAGTTTGGAAGTCATGGAACATGATGCGCGTAAGATGCGTAAAGGTGCCCCGTTTTTATTTTCCAATTTGAAAACTGGTGAGGGGCTGGAGGAGATCGTGGGATGGATAAAGAAATATGCACTGCTTCGGGATATTGAAGAACCTAACTTACTTCGATAATTATGATTTGTTCTTTAGCTGTCAAAATAGCGCATCGTGAAGGAAAATCCTTTATGAAGGACGCTTATGCCACTCAACCTTTTCGTATTGTCCCTGTCGGGCAATATCAAAAAGACAATGCAGCTTATTTGATGATCATGAGTTCCTCTCCGGGATTATTGGATGGTGATGATCATCAGATCAAGGTTGATATTGCGCCAGGGGCAAAGTTACAATTGCAGACGCAGGCTTATCAGCGCCTGTTTCATATGAAAGGACATTCCTCGCAGACAATGAATGTGACGTTGGGCGAAGGTTCCGTTTTTTCCTATGTTCCCCATCCAGTAGTGCCACAACATTCTTCTCACTTTTTGAGCCACAACGTTATCCATCTTGATTCCAACTGCCATTTATTATTGAGCGAAATCGTGACCTGCGGCAGAAAGATGTCCGGGGAAGAATTTCAGTACAATCATTTTCAGAACCTGACGGAATGTTATGTGAACGGAAAGCTGGTGGTGAAGGATAACGTCTTGTTACAACCAGACCGGATGCCCATTCAGGAGTTGGGTATTTTGGAAGGGTATACGCATCAGGGAACATTGATTTATCTGAATAGTGCTGGCTTAAATCCCTCCGAATGGATTGAGACATTTTATGAGAAATACGGAGAAATCAAGGATGTAGCTTTCGGTATCAGCGAATTGCAGCACGATGGTTTTATGGTACGTGTGCTGGGGTATGGTGCGGAACAACTTTACCTTCTTTTTAAAGAAATGCAAAGTGCATTATGGGGAAAATTATTCCTTAATTAAATAAAAGGGAAAGATTACGGTTTTTAAATAACAATTATTCTAATGAAAAATAACATCCTAGCTTTTGTTAAAGCAATTTTTAAAGGATTTGGACAGATTATGTTACAAGGTAATATATGGACTGGTATCCTGTTTATTGGCGCTATTATTTATGACTCTTCACTCATGGGGTTTGCCGGGATACTTGCCAATCTTGTTGGCGTAATAACCGCTAAATTGATGAAATTTGAAGAGGATCATATCAATGATGGACTATTTGGTTTTAATGCGACACTTTACGGAATTGCGCTGGTCTTTTATTTTCAGGCTAATATTTGGGTTTGGGCAGCTCTGATTATAGGCTCGGCTTTGACCACGATATTGATGGGTTTTGCACTAAAGAAAAATATTCCTGTATTTACCTTTCCGTTTATCATGATTACCTGGATTGCGCTATACCTATTGAGCATTCCCGAACTGGCCTTACGTACGGTACCAGAACATTTTGTTGATATTGAGGAAATGGATGATTTTCTTATTGAAGGGCATGCTTTTGGACAGGTTATATTTCAGGGTAGCTTAATTGCAGGACTAATCTTTTTCATTGGTGTATTTATCAGTAAACCGATTGGCGCATTGTATGGCTTTGCCGCTGTCATCATCAGTGTTTACATTTCGCATCACGGCCATGAATCAGCTAATATGACCAATAATGGCATTTTTAGTTTCAACGCTGTATTATGTGGAATTGGTTTAAGCGGTCAGCGGGTTAGGGATGGTGTGTATGTACTGATTGCGGTTATTATAGCAACTTATTTCGACCATTTCCTGATTCATAATGGTTGGACGACCTTAACTTTTCCTTTTGTGGTCGCGATGTGGGCAATGGAGCCTGTTAAGCGGTTTGACAATTGGTTGGTCGCTAAGTTTTCGGGAACGGCATAGATTGCCTGGTCTTTTTTTTACTTAAACTTTATCTATGTTGAAATTTCGTTTCATAAAACTAGTCCCAATAATGCTTTTTTTGGGAACTCATATCAATACAGTATATGGGCAGGTAAGCCCACCCGGGCTTGGTAAGGCTAAAACAGCGTCATGGTCGGTATTGGGGCTGCGACATAAGCTGGATAGTGCTGGAACAAAGGAAGCACTGACTTATATTGGTCTAGGAACAAAGAGTACACCTGATGATTCCAATCCATTTCACAAACAGGCGATCTGGGTACTGAATCATGAGGTTTATCATAAATTTGCTCCAAACCAGCAATATAGCTATGCCTTGAGCTATCGACGTCAAAATGTATATGACGAGAAGACACCTTATCACAATGAAGGCGTTGAGCAAGAGTTCAGATTGTATGGACGTTATGCATATACGCTTAAACTGAGTGAGCGCTGGAAATGGAAAAACACGCTGCGGCAAGAGTTTCGGAAATTTTTTACAGCAGACTTTCACAAGGCTGAAGAGAACTTTCAGTTTCGGACCCGTTTGAAATCGCAATTAAATTTTAAAATTTCAGATAGGAATAAGCAGGAGTTGGCCTTGAGTGCCGAGGCACTTTTTGCGATCAGTAAATTAAATGAACCTGATGCCTGGTCGAGTTTTGGGTACAAGGAAACACGATTAGGCTTCTACTATATGACCGACATTCCAAAGACCCCTTTACGATTGGATGTGGGCTATATGAATGACCTGATCAAAGGCTACGATCAAGTGGATTTTGGTGTGCATTATCTGGCGGTTGATCTGATCTGGAATCTGCCTTATCATAAAAAGAAACGTTAGTCCGCCATAAACTTATGTTTTCGATAATCACTGGGTGAATACCCGGTGATTTTTTTGAATAACCTTGTGAAATACGAAGGTGACTGGAACTTTAATTCGAAAGCTATTCCTGCAATATCCCGTGTCGCATCCTGCAATAAGATCTGACTGTGTAAAATACTGATCTCTGTAATCCATTGCTTGGGTGGTTTATTGGTTGCTTCCTTCACGCATTTGTTCAGGTAGTTTTCTGAGATATGCAATAGATTGGCATAAAACAATACATTTTTATGGTCAATATGGAATTTTTGTACATACTCCCGAAAACGGAATGCGATATCTAGCTGCCTGCTCATCGGGGCTTTTGTTTCGATATCCGACTTTATCACCTTCAATAAGATACACTGCATCATCGAGATGCATACTTCCATCACACGGCCTTCGGTAAAAAGTTCTTCTTCAAGGAGAATTAGCATTTGCTGTATCCAGCTGGCAACATGTGGCTTTAATGTGGTGAATGGATGAGAATTGAAAAACTTAATATCGTTGATCCCAAGTTCGATATCGGTAACAATTTCATTTTCATAGACCACAAAGAAACCTTCCACATCATCCGAAATAGCAAGTGTTGCGGTAATATTGCCTTGTTTGATATTGATAACTTGATTTTCTGTGAGTGTATAGGAGGCTGATTCCAGATGTTGTGTCAGCGAACCTCTTGTTACGAAAATAAGAAAATTGAAAGTGGTGCGATAGGGTATGACCGGCATTAAAATGCTCCGAAGATAATTTTCGATTCGATAAACTTGGATTTTATTTTCGTTAAATAGATTGTGCTCAGAAACATCGGGTAAGAATAACTTTTTATACTCGTAATTGTTGATGATCTTAATCGAATTTTTCATCTGCAAATAAATATTTTACTGCTCTTTTATTCTCTATGGGATAACTGAGCTTCCCATATTTGCTTTTTTTTGTATTACTCTAAGCAAGCGGATTCACTAATGACGTTATGAACCAACAATGGTAGATTATACAAATATAATCAAATGTTTGCAAATACAGGATTAAACAATTGCTTTCCATGGAATGTTTTATACAGATTTATAGTTTATTATTTCGATTGAAAAGGAGAAGAAAGCAATACTGCCCAATAGTTTGTTGGGCAGCGAAAATTGATAGATGTGTTATACATTATTGCTTTGACCAAATTTTTCCTGGTTAAACGCAGCGGACTTTCCTTTTGGAATGGATAAAGAGGACCATTGTTCATCCATACACATTTTTCCGATATAAACAATTTGTCCAACGTGGTATGGGTAGTGTGCGAGTTGCCTATGGATAGCCCCCAATACAGTATGTCCTTCACCCCGAATAAAGATTGTTTTTGTTAGATCTTCCTCATTCAAGGACTCAAGCGCTTGAAAGAGACAATCCCAACCGGCGTTCCACATTGCGATAAGTTCCTGTCTATTCAATGCCGTATTTTCGAATTCCATATCCCGGTTTCGTCCTTCTTTTTCGCCATCAGTAGTTAAAAAATCAGTCCAGCGGGACAACATATTGCCATGGAGATGTTTTACTATGTGCGCGATACTGTTGCTGGAGGAATTAAACTGCCAAAATAGTTTTTCATCACTTAACTGGTCAAAAGTTTTGTCCCCCAGTGATTTAAATTCCCTAAATTGTTTGAGGCTGCTCGCTAAAAAATTATTCATTGGAATGTCTGTTATATGTGCATGGTGATTCTTAGCACAAGATACGAAAATAACGGATATCGGGTGACCTCGTTCCAATTAAAAGGAGGATAGGGGGAGCCTACTTTACTTATTGGCCTGGCCAGTGAGAAAAAAAGGTGACACTGGGGAGGGTGCCACCTTTAACTAACTAAACATTAAACATAAATAAACAGTCTTTCTTTAAAGACCTAAACTAAAATTACATAACGACTCGGCCACTTGTCGACTTGTCAACCCGGACATTTCGCGGCTGATTTTTTAAGGCGATCTTTGCTGAGGTAGACACTTTACCCTGCAGATTGTCCTTAACACTTAGGGTAACACCCGCGGATGAACTTGCATCCACTTGTGCATTGGTTGTTGTAAAAGAAGCCATGTCCACCGATGTAGAGGAATTGGCACTTAAACTCAGATTCGTCGCGCTTCCTGCAATCTCCTGTTTGGACGAACTTGTTGAATTAACCGTTAGATTTTTTGCAGTTACATCCGTCGTTAACCTACTTGAAGAACTTGTAGAAAGTAGAATATCATCCGCAATTAATTTTTTAAGCGAAATACGGGCGGACGAAGAAACGTTTACTGATATTTTGCTGGCTTTTATCGTTTCGTTGCTGTAGATTGATCCACTCGAAGAAGCGGAAAAAGTTGTCGGAATTTTACTTGAATATACCGTTACGCGATTGTTTCTCGCATTTCTGACCTGTGAATTCCGTTTATATTGTATCTTTAATATGCCATTTTTTACATTCGTTTCGATCAGCGACAGATGCGTTGCATTGTCAGCTTCAACAACAACTTCATTACGGTTGGAGTGAATGTAGTCAACACGTAGCGAAGTAGCTGCCGAAATGCCATCCGGAGCGGAAATCTTACGGGTCTCACGCTCTTGGGCCTGAGTAACATATAAAAATGAAATAAAGGCGATGGTTAGGATTCTTTTCATGGTTTTGTCTATTATTAGTTTTTAATTTTATGCGTTTACTATTTCTATTTTTCAATTTTCATTTCGAAAAGCAGCCTCATTTCTTCCTTACTTATATAATAGTGATGCCAAAAAGTAAAAACTGCGTAAATCGTTGATAGACATTTCTTTTTGTTTTAAGGCATTTTTAACTATTGCCCATTTATGAACAATCGGTGTTCACTATCGAACAATTTATTGTTGTTTTTGGTGGCTACCACATTCTTTTCTCATACGCTGCTTGCCAGAAATGATATTCCAATCGAGAAGCCGTTATAAATGCTTGTCGCATTTTCTCTCGATTTGTTGCACTACTTTGTTCAGAAATCTGATCAACATAATTTTTCGCTTTGTTCACACCCTCAGCAAACTCGTCACCACTATAGGTATCAATCCACCTGGAATAGGGGTTTTGGCTGCCATTGGTGATAGACAGGATGTGATCGCCAACTTCCTTATAAATCCAAAAGCAGGGCAATGTTGCGGCCATAGCAACTTCTATGGGTTCAAATGCGGCGACGCTTTTCAGAAAATGGATATAGTGATGGCAAATAGGTTCAATTTTGCTTCCGTCTTCTGGAGCTAGGCCAAATTCTTTAAAATAGTTTTCATGGAGGGCTTTTTCGACAATGAGTGCATTGCGTCCGAATTCAAAATAGTCAAGGGCCTGCTGGTTGTTGGCGCTTTTTGCTCCGATAAAAGCTAAGACTCGTCCAAATTCCTCTAGATAGAAAGCATCCTGGCGCATGTAAAATTGAAATTTATCCAGGGGTAAGCTGCCATCGCTTAGTTCTGAAATAAAAGGCATCGTTATGATATCTGCGTAGATAGGTTTGATCGTATCCCATGTTTTATCGCTCCATTTCATGAAAAATAAGTTTAGAAGGGTTGTGGAAATGATTAAGTGGCCCATTTCCTTTGCCAATAACGAGATCTTTACTTCCTTTGATTGCCTCGTGGACATAATCTAGTGCGATCGCAACAGCCTGATCAAGTGTTTTTTTTTGCGCCAACTGACTGGCTATTGCCGAAGAAAGCGAGCAACCCGATCCATGCGTGTTTTTGCTTTCAATTTTTTGTGATTTAAACACCTTTGGCAATGTATTTTGCTGAAAAAGGAGGGAGGTAAGTTCAGTGCTTTGCAGGTGTCCACCTTTGATAAGTACTGCTTGGCATCCTTTTTTAAGGAGTGCAATACCTGCTTCCTCCATCGCTGGAACGTTGTCTATGGTTTTTCCTACAAGTACACTGACCTCATCCAGATTGGGGGTGATCACTGTTGTTTGTGGGAAAAGTAGGTCCACGCAAGCCTGTATCGTATCGTCATGAATTAATTTATGGCCACTTGTAGCTACCATTACAGGGTCAAATACAATTGTTCCACGGTAGTCTTTCAGGTAGTTGCTGATGAGTTCGACGAGTTCAATGTTGTGAACCATCCCGATTTTGATCGCATCCGGATAAATATCGTCGAAGATTGCATCCAGCTGCTCTCGGACTGCTTGAGTAGGTATTTCGTAAATATTGCGTACTCCCTGTGTATTTTGTACTGGTAAAGCTGTCAAGACGTTCATTGCATAGCATCCCAGGGCCGATATGGTTTTCGTATCCGCCTGGATGCCAGCTCCGCCGCTACCATCAAATCCCGCTATGCTCAGTACAGTGGGTACAGTGTATTTTTTTGTTATGTTCATGTTAATAATTCCTTTAATTGGGCACTACGTTCCCTTGGATCTTTACTTTTGCAGATCGCTGATACGACAGCAATTGAATTTGCTCCTGCTTGCCACGTACTTTCGATCGTATCCAGGTCCATGCGTCCAATGGCGATCAGGGGTTTTTCGGTTAAATTCCGTACCTGGCACAATCCGCTGATTCCCCATTCTGTAATGGTATCTGTTTTTGTTTTCGTTGCAAAAATGGGGCTCACACCAAGCTGATCTACCGCCCGCATCTGTTCACTGTCCAGTTGTGCAAGATTTTCAAGTGACCAGCCAATTTGAATCTGCTGTCCATATTTCTCCCGTATTTCCAAAGGTCGACAATCATTCTGTCCAACATGTACACCCCAAGCTTCAATTTCGAGCGCTATACCAACGGCATCATTGATGATCAATGGGATCCCATAGTGGTCGGTGATTCGCTTTAGCTTCTTCGCTTTTTCTAGAAATCGCGCCGGAGTTTCGTTTTTCTCACGCAACTGAACAATATCCACACAGCCGTGGATGGCTTCCTCAGCAACATGAAGCCAGGATTGTGGGTAGCAATCCTGTTCAGAAATAACTAGATACAGTGGATAAGGAAACAAGGGATTAATTGCCATATTGTTTAATGTTGAGATCAGTTTTGATGCGATCAGCATTCAGCTGATAGAGCTCATCATAGATATTCACCTGTAGGGAACCAGGCCCCAAGGACTTGGCCGCTGCCAGTTGACCCGCGAGACTCAAAAGGGCGACTCCGGCTGTTGCTGCTTCAAATGGTTGGTCTGCAACACCTAAAAATGCGCCGATCAGTGCAGTTGAACTACAGCCCAGTCCTGTCACCTGGGTCATCATCGGATGCCCATTGTGTACTTCGACTGTATATTGTTCAGATAGGATATAATCTACCTTTCCGGAGATGCAGATGATTGATCCCACTTGTTCCTGCAGTGCTTGGCCATATCCAACAGCAGCTTTACTGTCTGCGGTGCTGTCGACACCTTTGGTATTGACTTGGTTGAAATTGTAAAGGCTCATGATTTCCGAAGCATTGCCTCGTATGACCGTTGGCTTTAATTCCAGCAGATTTGCTAACAGATCATTGCGAAAAGCCGATATACCAGCTCCTACAGGATCTAATACCCAGGGGCGGCCAATGTTATTGGCATGTTCAGCTGCGACAAGCATGGACTCGGCGGTGAGTTCACTCAATGTACCAATATTAAGAACCAGCGACTGGGCAAGGTCTACCACCTCGCGTACTTCTGATGGACTATGTACCATGACAGGGGAGGCGCCGAGGGCAAGTAGTGCATTGGCAGTACTGTTCATGACAACCAGATTCGTGATATTATGTACAAGCGGTTTTTGTTGTTTGACCTGTGTTAACAGGTTGATAATTACATCTTCCATTTCTTTTTGATCGCTATGTTTGTAGGTGGCTTTGTCGGGAAGAAATGAGACAGATAGGCTGTCAGGTATATCGCAATATACATAAGCGGTTGCTTTTCCCTACGCCGGTATAAACCGGATCAGGTTCGAAGGGACTATCTCAATTCTATACAGAATACCCCCAAAGCCATATCAAATTTAGGCAAAAAAAAGGACTTTTTATAGGTGCTTTATTACATAATCTCGGAATAGTAAAATAAGCTATTAACCAATAGGCCCGTGTAAGAACGCATTCTCGATCCAATCAACTGAGGAGAAAATAGACCATGTGCATGCACAGTGAAACGATGTGCCAGAGATGATTAAAGGGCGGCAGGTCTTTTGCTAAAAAATTGTATTGCTCTCAACGCTGCATTCGGTGTACTTAGGATAGCATCCTATTTTTCAAGTGGTAATTCCATATAGTCGGAAGGGATATAGGTAACGCGTGCAAAATTTTTTGTCAGGAGTTCTGTGTCAAGAACCTTTCCGCCCTGAAATTTTAGGAACTTTTCCCGCCAGATTTCATTTTTCCGGTAAAATTGATCTCCTATTTTAAGGAATTGATGTTCTTTTTCAAAAACATGGTAAGCGAAATCGAGTTCCTTATTGACGCGTAATTCACCTTCAAGACATTTTTCAGTAAACCAGAGGTTGATCTGAAATGTATAGTCCGTGTTGTTGGTGAATTGATAGTCACGATAGTTATAAAATACCGTCGCACCGCTTCCGAAGGGCAGCACACGGCCATCGTCAGGAAAAGGGTCAAACGAATGATGATAGCGCTCTGTAACTGTCAGGGGGCTATGGATAACAAGCCAATGGATTAGGTTGGAGATCTGGCAGATTCCACCGCCAATACCTGCCCGCGCTTCACCGAAAGACAATTCCATCCCCGGAAGATAACCTTTCTTTTGTGTGGGCTGGCCGACCAGTTTACAGAAAGAAAACGTTTCACCCGGGCGGATCAGAACACCATTGATTTGCTTTGCCGCGATCTTTAGGTTGGTCACTTTGTTGATTTGCAGCTGCATATTGTTTTCTCCTAGCTTCTTTAATAAAACAGACTGGTGCTTTTTTATGCGGTACTGCAACGCTGTTGTAGACTTGGTTTTTGTATAGTTTTTATTGTCCAGCAACCAAATGGCCTTTCTTTGTATTCTTCTTGCCCAGACAGCAAGAAAATACAGCAAAGGGTGACGTTGACTTATTAATTTCCGTTTTTTCACTAATGACGAATAACTGTTTATTGCGTTGAAGAAAAGTTGGTCATAGGACAATGATTTACTTTTATTTCAGTTCGCGAGTTTTAATTATTAAGAATTGGATTAACTTTTCTTTGTATTGTTTTAGAAGTGATTTTATTCTGTTTGTCAAATACAGTGCTCTCATATTGGTAGTCGCCCAGTTCTTTTGAGACTATTTTCATTTCCAATGTACCATCACGATAAAATAGGTAGGTAGTTTCGTTGCCTTGTACAGCTATTTTGGTTTCAGCAGTGAGCTTACCCGCTGCGTCAAATTCCTGCCACGAAGAGAAATCGCTTGCTTTTGGATCATCATAGTAATACAGTCTACGGTTTTCGATGGCATTATTTAGCCCCGAAACTTCTTCAATAAGCTGACCATTTTCATTGTAACGGTGGTCGATCCAATTCATCCGTTGGTAAGCGAAATGAATGGATTCCTCTCGGACCAGTTGATATTGATTATTTAAATGATAGATGGATACGCTTTGTCGTTCGGCATCGCTAATGAGAATAGTATGCGGTAGGTATTGGTAAATTGTACTGTATGTCCATTTGCTGTTGTGAAGCTGCTGTATCGAATCGATTAATCCCCATTTGTTGTAAAAATATTTGGTGTAATAGTTGACTCCATTAGATAAATTGTTGGTTGATAGCTCTTTGCCTTTCTGATAAACAATCGTCATAATGCCGTTGGGTTTTTCGGGGTTCTCCGCTGTAAAAGTCTGCGAAATGTAGGTTCCGTCATATCTGCCTTTTTTCTGATTGGAGTAGATCGGAAGACTAGATCGGGAAATGATGGCCTTCGCATATTGTTTGGAAGGTTTAAACGGAATAGCAGCTATGGAATCGAAGAATAGTTTTGCGTCATATTTAAGTGCTTTTTGAGATGCACTTGTCTCCTTATTGTCCGTCAATATTAGCTTTGCGGCCTGGAGATAGCTTTGGCTACCATAGATCACTTTTGGTCGGCTTTGACCATCAAATAGTATCATGGCATTTCTTTGCTTTAGTTTGGGTACATCCACTGTCCATTTACTTTTGTTGACCACAAAAGTAAGTAGTTGGGCATCTGTCTTTGTAACCAGGAGTTTAGTCGTGCTATAGGGAACTTGTCGAATAATTTCATTAGCCTTTTGATCGTGAAGGCGCATCATAAAATCCGTTGATTTATCAGATCCATTGATAACGAAGAGTATGGCTTGGGTAGGTGCTGCGATTTCCATTGATTTTTTTTCCTGCGGTTTTGCTGGGAGCACACAGGTCAGCAATACCAATAGCTGGAAAATCACATGATGCAAAACTGTTGATTTCGAAGGACAGCTCATTTTGACCGGGAAAGACGAGTTGTGCTGACTTTTAGTGTAACACTTCTCTTAGGAATAATAAAGTATGCTCCCAGGCACGTTTGGCCATGACAGGATTATATTCTGGTGATTCCGGATTGGTAAAGGTATGGCCAGAATTGGCATAGGTAATGATCTGCCAGTCCGCTTTTCCTTCATTAAGTTCCTTAATCAATCCATCATAATCTTCTTTTGATACACTTTTGTCAGCTGCGGGATGTTCAACCAATACTTTCACACCGATCGCAGTATTGGGTCTGTCGGGTGATTTGGAGAGCCCACCATGAATACTGATCACAGCTGCAACGGGTAAACCAGCGCGCGCTGTTTCGAGAGCTCCTGTTCCACCGAAACAATAACCAATTACTGCAATTTTTTTAGGATCTGCTCCAGTCTTCTTCAATTGTTCCAGAGCAGCTGCAATCCGCTGCTGATAGGCTTTGTAGTCTGCTTTGTAATGGGCCGAAATTTTCGAGGCAGCGGTATTGTCCGCTGGAATATTTCCTTCTCCATAGATATCGGCAATGAACGCAATGTAGCCCGCTTTTTCAAGTTGCAAAGCGGCTTGTTTCGCCTCATTATCTATGCCTTTCCAAGCAGGTAAAATAAGGACCGCAGGCCCTTTTTTATCTGCATTGGACGTGACGAGCCCATTCAATTGTTGTGTTCCGTCGTTATAGGATACCTGTTTTAACTCCTGTGATTTCATGCTCATGGTAACAATAGTCAATAGAAAAAATGTTAAAGCTGTTTTCATCTGTTCCTGTTTTATTCGACAGATGTTGTTCGCGATTAAATGAAGTTTTAACTTCCGCCAATTCATCTGCTATTCGATTTGATTAAACCATTTGTTTATGATTGTCCTTTAAGGTAACTGCCTTGTGTGAGGTAGGGGCCTTAATATGTTTATTAACCCTTATAAACTCAGGATTGTTTTATAGATTCAATAATTCCGATCACATCCAATTGTCCCAAACCTTTTTCATGTGCTGCCTGGTAGGTGTCAAGAAGGGTTCCGAGTAACGGATAAGCTGCACCCGCCTTTTGGGCCAATCGAATATCTTTTAACATCAGGTCCAGCGCAAATGCTGCGCTATAATTTCCTTCGATGAGCAACGGTGTTTTTACTTTTGTTGCTCCGCTACCACTGGCGCTATCGTTGATAATCTCTAGCATTTCACTGCGTTCAATCCCCAATTGATCGGAGAATAAGATAGTTTCGGCTAACCCCTGATAGATGATTGATAGAAAGTAATTGATGGCAAGTTTTGCAGCAATACCTTTGCCATTTTCACCAAGATGTTTAATGGATTTTCCCATCTTTTCTAGGTAAGGTCTGGCACGCTCAAGGTCTGATTGTTCTCCACCCACCATAATGATCAGTGTACCTTCTGCGGCAGGCTTGGTACTTCCGGCCACAGGTGCATCCAGAAAAGTGGCCCCTTTTTCTTCTAGCTTTCGGGCAATATCAATACTTGCATCCTGTGAAATGGTACTCATATCCACAAATAATTTTCCGCTGATAGGCTGTTCAAGAATTTTACCATAAACCTCCTGAACTGCAGTATCGTTGGTCAACATCGTAAACACAATAGCATTGGCATTGACCAGATCAGAGACTTTTTCGTAAACAGCTGATTGCGCTTCGAAATCTGTTGTTTTTGTTATAGTTCTGTTATAAACGGAAAGAGGGAAACCTGCTTTTTCTAGGTTTTTTGCCATGGGGTGGCCCATATTTCCCAATCCGATAAATCCTACGTTTTCTGTTCTCATATTAAATTAAATGGTGTGAATCGAGTATTCTCTTACCAATAAAGATACAAATGTTTTTGGATTCATATGGCTCAAAGCAGTAATAGGACTTTGCAGCTTTGAGATCCGCCCGATCGGCCACGATATTCGCTGGTATAATGCGATTTTGGATCTAGATCAATACTCTGATTTCATTCCTGAGCAGTACAATTTTATCTTCATTCTCCAATTTTTTTAAGATCCGCGAGACCACCACACGTGAGGTGGTCAGATCGGATGCAATATCTTGATGAGTGAGGGTAAGAATCCGGTTGTTGGTAAGGTTTACTTTGGCTTTCAGGTAATTTAGGATACGTTCTTCCGTATTGGAGAATGCCAGATTATCTACCGCCTGGAGCATCTCATTCATCCGGCTGGCATAACTTGATATAATGAAATTCCGCCAGGAAGGATATTTTTCCATCCAGTTATTGACCTGTTCATTAGGGATCATCGCTACGGTAGTATCTTTTTCCGCCCACGCACGGATTTCACTTTTTTTATTACCCATACAACAGGCAATGGACATGGTGCAAGTCTGTCCTTGCTCAAGATAGTATAGCAGGAGTTCACCTTTCGTTTCATCCTCCCGAACCACTTTGATCGCACCTTCTAGCAGTAGGGGCATGGCTCTGATATATTGATCAGTATCAATAATCAGATCACCTTCATGGAATGTTCTGATTCGCGCAGTCTGTGTGATTTCTTCAATTAATGCAGGTTCAAGAACGCCCGCGTAAGCTTGCTCAATGGACAACATAGTTTTTTATTAATACTTAAATATAGCCATTTCGACCTTATTCTTTGCTGTAGTAATAAAGGCAACCTTAGGTAGATATCCGGATAAAAAACAGAAATAAAAGAATATGCTGACTTATTCAAAGAAGACAAAATTTTATTTTGTCTTCTTTTCGTATATTTCCATTGAAACCATATTTTTATTGTATTTCTATTAACGAGCTGATTTTTGATTTGCTGTTTTGATCTTAAAATCACGCTTAATCTATGGAAGTGTAAAATTCGAAGTGAATATAAATGGACTGATTATAGTTATGCTCATGTTAAAATTAGTTAAAAAGACAATCAATTCCTAATTTTGCGGCACAAAAAACAAAACAATCACATCTAACATGAAAAAGTCTTTACTTTTTTTTGCACTTGTTTTTGCTAGCTATGGATCAATTCATGCACAAACGGCAAATACTAGTTCGATTTCAGGAGTTGTTAAGGAGGCTGCTGGACAAACAGTTAAAGGAGCAACCATTAAAATCACCCACATCCCAAGTGGACAGGTAGTAAGCGGTTCTGCCGATGCTCAAGGAAAATTTCAAATTTCAAATCTTCAAGAGGGTGGTCCCTACAAAGTGGAAGTGACCTACATTGGTGAAAAACCAGTTGTCATTGAAAACATCATGTTGAAATCGGGCGAATCGTTGAATATAAATCCGACTTTTTCGGAAGAATCTTCAACGAATTTAGATGAGGTTGTTATTGTTGGGCATGGTGTTATTGATATCGCTGTGGGTAGAAAAACACCGATTGCAGTATCAACAATCCACAAAAAGGATTTAGAAGAAAAAGTAGGGGCACAGGATATTACTTCAGCTTTGGCCAATACACCGTCTGTTTATATTACTGGCCAGGCAAAAGGTTTTGGTGAGTCGTCTATGACTACACGTGGTTTTGACCAATCTAATACCGCATTTTTATTGAATGGTCAACCGATCAATGGCATGGATAATGGGAGTGTTTACTGGTCAAACTGGTCTGGGCTTACTGATATTGCCTCATTGGTGCAAATTCAACGTGGTTTGGGCGCTTCCAAATTAGCGATCTCGTCTGTTGGGGGGACTGTAAACTATGTAACGCAATCTACTTCAATGAAAGAAGGTGGCTTTGTAAGGACAACTGTCGGTAATGACATGTTTATGAAAGCCACTGTCGGTTATAATACTGGCCTCATGAAAAATGGATTTGCTGTTTCGGCAATGTTCACCCAATGGTCTGGTAATGGTTATATGGATCATACCGAAGGTGCGGGACAGAGCTATTTCCTATCTGTAGGTTACAAAGCTAGCGAGAAGCACAACTTTAACTTTATGGTAACTGGCGCTCCGCAATGGCATAATCAAGGGTATACCTCAAAACTGTCAAATTATCTACAATTTGGTAAACGATATAATGATAATTACAAAGATGCCAATGGCGTCATGATGAATGCACAAAAGAATTTTTATCATAAACCAGTGGCTAATTTAAACTGGGATTGGACTATCGATGATAAATCTTCATTATCTACTGTTGCGTATGCTTCTTTAGCTGCAGGTGGTGGCCAAGGACTAAAAAGTGATAAATATAACAAAGAAAAATACCTAGCTGCTGATGTGAACAATCATCAATGGTTTGGCGTTGTTTCAAACTATAACCGCAAGCTTTCAGAGTCTTTGAATTTTAATATCGGTTTTGATGTGAGGGATTATAAGGGAACGCATTACCGTAAATTGACTGATCCACTTGGCAATACAAATGGTGTACTGCTAGGAGGAAATATCAATATTACTGATCCGGTATATCTGACTAATACGTATTCAACGAACCCTTGGAAGGCATTCTCAAGCAAACCGGATTCGCGCGATGAGCGACTCGCTTGGGACTATAACCAATACATCCGTTATGGAGGTTTGTTTGGCCAATTGGAATATGCTAAAAATGGATTTACCGCATTTTTCCAGGGATCCGTCTCTGAACAGCAGAACAAACGCTATGATTATTTCCAATACACACCTGGAAATGAAAAGTCCAAAACAGTAAACAACTTTGGATATAACACGAAAGGTGGTGTAAGTTATACTTTGGGTCAACACAGTATTTTTGCTAATGCCGGATATTATTCCCGTCAGCCTTATCAAAATAATATTTTCATGAATTATGCAAATGATATTAATGAAAATGCTGAAAATGAAAAAATCCTTGGTTTAGAAGCCGGTTATAAATTTGCTTCACGATTCTTGGATGTCAATTTGAACGTTTATCGCACGACTTGGGAAAACCGTGTTACAGGTAGTTCAAGATTGGCAACGGATAAAGATGTTGCTAAATATAATCCAACGAACGATCCGAATATTCTGCTTGCCGGACAATTTATTTATACATCAAATTATGGTGTTAAACAGGATCATAAAGGAGCGGAATTAGATGTTGCGGCACGTCCATTCCATGGTTTGACTTTAACAGGATTCGCATCAATCGGTGATTGGAAATACGATGGAAAAGTTACGGCTATTGAACGTAATGATAACCGTGTTGAATTGGGTAGGGAAGAGGTTGATTTGACTGGAGAACATGTTGGGAATGCCGCACAAACAACATATGGCTTTGGTGCAAAATATGTTGTATTCAAAGGTTTTTCTGTGGATGGTAACTACAGGCAGTATGATCGTTTGTACTCGTCAAGACACAGGACAGTTGAAGAGGACGGTAAAAAAGTTGGACGTGTAATGGAACTTCCTTCGTTCAATCTATTGGACGCCGGATTATCCTATGAGGTTAAAGTAAGCGATAAAAATACGATGAGCTTCCGCGTTAACATGAACAATGTGTTAAACAAATTCTATATCTCTGAAGCAACCTCAAGTACAGTGACAACAGACGTCAACAATACCTGGAATGGCATCGATACCTCCAATTTCGTATTAATTGGTCAAGGTAGAACTTGGAATGCTTCTGTTAAGTTTACATTCTAATAAAATCTTATTAAAAAACAAAAAAAAGNNTTTTTTTTGTTTTTTAATAAAAACTTAATACTTTTAGGTGATCTAACTGTCGACCTGATGTTGCATAAATTAATTTGTCTGGAAAATTTACAGATAGGTACCGTTTATTTTTCTGCTTTTGTCGTAAACCTGGATGGTGGAAATACAGGTTTTGCTTTATTTATTAACCAAGAAAATGATCCGATTTTTATTTTTCGAAAAGAGAAGAAAAATGAAGTGTCTTTTCATGTAAACGAAGAACAATTCTTCTGGATTGTAAAAAATAGTCAGTTTACAGCTGATGAACGCCAAAGTTTTTTTGCGGAATTTGTGGAATTTCTCCGTTTAATGGAGGATAAAGTTTCTAATTATGTCTTTAAGCGTGAAAAACTTGTCAGATTTACTAATTCAAGGGATATCGTTCGGTATAAATATCTTTATTTGACCGGTGAACTGAATTAAAACTGTTTTCTTAAACTGGTATTGCAGGTTGTTAAATTTCTTTTCTATCGAAATTTAGCTTAGTTTTGGGTATGAAGCAACTGATATCAAATCTATCTGTTACCCTCCGGGGCAATGCTTTTACAGAAGCGGATTTTAAACTTCCGTCTCCTGTATTACTTGCTAAGTTTTCTTTTTTGCCAATTTCGTCTTTTTTTCCAACGGATATCATTTCCTTCTCCCAAGATGAGTTTGATCACATTCACCAAAAGGATATTAAGCTCTTATTAAGGGGATTTTCTATCGGAATCATTGGTGGTGGTGATCCTGTACAGCTTTTGGAAGAAGCGATTGATTTGGCTAACAGTGTGTTGGCTTATAGTTACCTTGGGCTCTATTATTTTAAAATACAGGCTTATGATCAAGCTATCGCCGTCTATACTAGAGCAATTGAATTATTTAAGGAAGAACCCTATTTTTATGCAAGCCGCTGTCTAGTCTATCGCATTATTGGCGAGGATGAAGGTGCATTTTATGATTACCAAATCGCTAAACGATTGGATTTTAATTATCACAGTGTATTGGAATGGCAGGAAAACCAGGCTGAGGTAAGCTATTTTGAAGCAGAGAATCTGGTCATTCAAGAATTGGAATCTACACAGAAAAATCTCAGTACGGATGAATTGAACTCGTTGGGACTCGAATATGTACATTGTTACGATTATCTGAAGGCGATCGAATTGTATACCATGGCCATCAGTAAAAATACGACAGATGATAGTAATCTCTTCGTTTTTAGAGGAAGTCTCTACTTGAAATTAACCTGTTTTGAACTGGCTTTGAATGATTTTAACCGGGCGATCGAATTGGATGGAAATCAAACTGCGGCCTATGTATTCCGGGCCAAGGTATTTGAATCATATCGTTATTCCGAAAAAGCACTACAGGATTACGCAAAAGCCGAAGAAAATGACCATAACTCATCGATCGTCTATGAAGAACGGGCTTCTCTATTCGAGCGTCTAGGCTGTCTACCCGAAGCATTGTCTGATTTTGACCGGTTGGTCGAACTGAATCCTGAGGACTTTTATGTGTATTCTCTACGGGCAGATCTTAAGGAAAAACTAGAGGACATGCACGGCGCGTTGGTTGATTATTCAATGGCTATCGAGTTAAATCCTTATTATTCAGATCTATATTCTTATCGGGCTGCGATTAAAGAAAAGTTGGGCGATTTTGCGGGGGCAAAACTGGATTTAGATAAGTTTAACGAATTGGAAGATGAATAAATAGCAAAGGTTCCGGCAATGACGAAGGAACCTTTGCTATTTTATGTTTTATCCAAAAAGGATCAACAGCTGTTTTTTTGAGTCATATTTCGATCGCTATTTAATGATTCGTTTAATCTTATTTGAACGCTTGATCAGTTTGTGCAACTTGTCATAATCTTCACTGGCGATCGAATCATGTAAGGACTGCAGCTGTTTGATATGTTCCTCCAGTACTTCCAGTACATTTTCCCGATTCTGTTTGAAGATAGGGGTCCACATGTCGGGTGAACTTTTTGCTAGGCGCACGGTAGATTCAAAACCTGAACCTGCCAGCTCAAAGATACGTCCCTGCGATTTCTCCTTCTCTAGGACCGTTAGGGCTAATGCGAATGAAGTGAGGTGAGAGATATGTGAAACATAGGCTGTATGTACATCGTGCTCGTCCGCGTTCATGAAGCAGGTGCGCATCTCCAGTTGATCGGTGATTGCATCGGTGATTTCGAAAGCATCTTCGTCTGTCCTGAAGGCCTCGACATAAACCATCATCTTCCCTTTAAAAAGACCGGCAACAGCAGCCTCCGGACCCGAATATTCTGTACCCGCCATTGGGTGGGCAGCAATATAGCGACCTCTATTTGGATGATCTTTGATTTTGTTGAGTATGTTAGTTTTAGTTGACCCCATATCGATAACAACTTGATCGGTGACCTGATCAAGAATCTGTGGAACAACCTGCAAAATAGCATCAACAGGAATAGTTAATATAAGTACCTTACATGTTTTTATTGCTTCTTCCAAGGTCATTGCTTCGTCGATAAAGCCTATCTGCTTGGCTTTGTCAAGATTTTTCTCGCTTTTATCTACGCCGATAATCTTACTGCAGAATTTTGTTTCCTTTAGGCGAATGGCAACTGAGCCGCCAATTAAGCCTACGCCTACGATGGCAATATTCATATGTGAATAATTATTAATTCGTGTTTATTGTATGTATAAATGCTTCACATTTATTTTACGGGCTCTTGAAGCCCGGTCTTTTTTGGTATCAAATGAAATAGCTGTTTTGTTTTTCGTCATCACGGGCTATTTCATCTGATTCAAATGTTAACATTGAAAATTACCGTTAAAAGCTTTCTTTGATACGTTGTATGGATTCTTCAAGAACTTCAACTGTGGCACAGAGACTGATGCGGATGTACTGATCTCCACCATTCCCAAAAATGCCTCCGGGTGTGATAAATACCCGAGCTCTGTCCAATACAGCATCGCTAAGTGCATAACCATTTATGTAGGAATTTGGAATCTGAGCCCATACAAATAAGCCTACCTGATCTTGTTGGTATGAACAGCCCAATAGTTCCATGATTTCATATACCTTCTGACGCCTATCAGCATAAATTTTGTTTAAATCCTGGTACCAGGATGCGTCCAGCTGCAAGGCTTTTGCCGCCGCTAGCTGGACGGGGAGGAACATCCCCGAATCCATGTTGCTTTTGAATCGTAGCACCTGATTGATCCGTTCTTCCGCACCAACCAATACCCCGACTCTCCAGCCGGCCATATTGGATGATTTGCTTAAAGAATTTAATTCGATCGCAACCTCTTTGGCGCCGTCCACGCTCATGATACTACGTGGTTTATCTGTCAGGATAAAACTATAGGGATTGTCATGACAGATAAATATATTATATTCTTTTGCAAACGCAATCAGTTCATTATAGAACGCATCCGAGGCCGAGGCACCCGTAGGCATGTGCGGATAATTGATCCACATCAACTTGACCTTCGATAGATCTTGTTTGCGAAGTTCGCTAAAGTCAATCAGCCAATTTTTTTCCTGTGTAAGCTTGTAAGTTATTGCTTCTGCTCCACTTAATCTTACTGCTGCAGCGTAGGCAGGATAGCCGGGATTAGGGATTAAAGCTTTGTCTCCTTCTTGGAGGTAAGTCATGCAAATATGGACGATTCCTTCTTTCGATCCAATGAGCGGTAAGATCTCCGTATTCGGATTAAAGGTAGCCTGATAATAACGTTGATACCAATCTGCGACTGCTTGCCTTAAGGCCGGAGCTCCTTTATAATTTTGATAGCCATGTACATTTGGAAGTTGAGCATTATCGTTCAATGTCGCGATTACCTCCGGATGAGGGGGTAAGTCAGGACTTCCGATCCCTAGATTGATTACACGTGCACCCTGCTTGTTTAATTCATCTATTTCTCTTAATTTTTTTGAGAAATAGTATTCTTCAGTGTGCTGCAATCTTTTGGCAACGTCTATTTGCATTTTATTTTTAATAATTTTGGTATTTGAATGAAGCTAAATTAGGGAATTATCTATAAAATGTAACTATTTTTGTCGTTTTTTCAAACGAGTATCCCATTTGTCATTTATCACTGAGGTGCAACAATTTTATTGAAAAGAAGTGTATGAGTACTTTTCTTGATTAATTTGTTATTTTTGTTCAATTTCCTCGCTAAAAGAAATCTTAATGGAAGAGGAGAGATCGACAAATTACTTTTTTGTATAAAATAAATTTGTCTTAGTTCAAAATTAATGAAAACATATTTTAGGCTCTTATCATTCGCTAAACCCATTGAGAAATTTGCAATTCCGTATGTAATCTGCACGTTGATTACGGTTGTTTTTAGCACATTAAATTTAGCATTACTCGCTCCATTACTCCATACACTTTTTAATACAGGCGAAGCTACTGTCGAAGCAATAAAACCCGAGACTTACACCGATATTTTAGCGTGGTTTAATTACTACGCTAGTATGGCAAATGAACAATTGGGTGCTTACGGCGCATTAAAGTACGTTTGTATTGTTATTGTAATTTCTGTATTTATAAGCAATCTTTTCCGCTATTTCTGTCAGCGGATCATGGAGAATTTTCGGATTCATACCTTGTTAAAGCTCCGTAGAGCTGTATTTGATAATGTAATGGACCTACACGTTGGCTATTTTACAGGGCAACGCAAAGGGGATATCGTCTCAAAGGTGGCATCCGATGTACAAGTGGTGCAGTATTCGGTCACAGGTACATTGCAAGTGGTATTCAAAGAACCTTTGCAATTGATCGCTTATATCGTGATGCTGTTTAATATTTCAGCAAGACTGACCTTCTTTTCGTTGCTGGTAATTCCTATCTCGGCATTTTTTATAGCCAGGATTGTAAAGAATCTGAAAAGTCAGGCGCGCTCGGCACAGGAGTCCTATGGAAACATGATTTCCTATCTGGATGAAGCATTATCAGGTGTCAAAATCATCAAAGCCTTTAATGCGGTTTCTTTTATCAAAAATAGATTTCACAACGAGAATGAACGCTACGCTAATATCGGGCGTGCGATGGCTAAGCGACAACAAATGAGTTCACCTGTCTCGGAGTTATTGGGGGTCATCATGGTGGCAATCATTTTGTTATATGGTGGACATCTGGTGCTTTCAGGAGATCAGAGTTTAACTGCCCCTGCATTTATTGCTTACATTGCTATTTTTTCACAGGTCATGCGTCCTGCAAAAGCATTGACCGATGCCTTTAGTGGTATTCATAATGGTCTTGCGGCTGGAGAACGGGTATTGGAACTGGTCGATGAGCGGAGTGAAGTGACCGACAGGCCTAATGCAAAAAAAGTTGAAAGTTTTGCACGAAATATTGTTTTTAAGGACGTGAATTTTGCTTACACGAAGGATAAGAAAATCCTTCAGGGAATAGACCTGACGATTGAAAAAGGGAAAGTAGTTGCTTTAGTCGGTCCTTCTGGTGGAGGAAAATCAACATTGGTTGACCTCATCCCTCGGTTTATGGATGTTACCGATGGTCAGATCCTTTTTGACGGCATTGATTTAAGAGAGCTGGATCAGGATTCTTTGCGTAATATGATTGGTGTGGTCAATCAGGAATCAATTTTATTTAACGATACCATTTTTAATAATATCGCATTTGCTAACCTGTCTGCCAGTCAGGAGGAGATCGAAGCTGCAGCGAAGATCGCCAATGCACATGAATTTATTCTAAAAACAGATCATGGGTACCAAACGAATATTGGCGACAGAGGGGGGAAATTGTCCGGTGGACAACGCCAGCGGATCTGTATCGCACGTGCAGTGCTGAAAAATCCACCGATCATGCTACTGGATGAGGCAACTTCGGCTTTGGATACCGAATCTGAAAAATTGGTACAGGATTCACTCTATAAATTGATGGACAATCGGACAACAGTCGTTATCGCCCACCGTTTAAGTACCATTCAGAATGCGGATAAGATCGTTGTGATCGAAGCCGGAAAGATTGTCGAAGCGGGGAGCCATAGTGAACTATTGCAGCATGATGGCTTATATAAGAAGTTGATCGAGATGCAGCAATTTACAGATTAAGGATATTGTTTTGATAAAGTTTTAATCGTCTTTATAACAGGGAAAGGATACACTGCTTAATAAGTGTTATCACATTTTTTATTATAACTTTTGTTGCCTTTTCGGTACATTTGTTTAAGAAAGGAGATACATTAATGAACGCATTAGATAAATTAAATTTCTTGATCAACGATAAAAATTTAGACGTTGAGTTAAGAAATATAGCGGAGAAAGTTTTGCGAGAGGAGCGTATCACTTTTGATGAAGGAGTTCTTTTATATGAAAAAGGTGAATTGGGGTATCTTGGTGTCTTAGCCAACTACATTCGTGAGAAACGTCATGGAGACCATACTTTTTTTAATCGTAATTTTCATATTGAGCCGACCAATGTCTGTGTATATGACTGTAAATTCTGTTCCTATTCCAGATTGATCAAAGAACGCGCCGAAGGCTGGGAGATGGAGGTCGATGGTATGATGGACATTGTGAGAAAATATGACAATGAAGCTGTTACAGAAGTGCATATTACAGGTGGTGTGGTTCCGAAACAAAATCTCGAATTTTATGCAGATTTTTTCAAAAGATGCAAAGCGCACCGACCGGAACTGCATATCAAGGGACTGACCCCGGTCGAATATTATTACATTTTCAAGAAAGCGAAGTTGAGTCATTATGACGGCCTGAAATATTTGCAGTCTTGTGGTCTGGACTCAATGCCTGGAGGAGGAGCAGAAATTTTTCATCCGGAAATCAGGGAGCAGATTGCGCACGACAAATGTACTGCAGAACAATGGCTGGACATTCATGAGCAGGCGCATCGCTTGGGGATGCATACCAACGCAACGATGCTATATGGTCACATTGAGCAGTTTTGGCATCGGGTGGATCACATGGAACGTTTGAGACAACTTCAGGACAAAACGGGTGGATTTCAAACATTTATTCCGTTGAAATTTCGGAATAAGGAAAACCAAATGTCACACATCTCCGAGGTTTCGGTGATCGAAGATTTAAGGAACTATGCGGTTGCACGGATCTACATGGATAATTTTGACCATATCAAAGCTTATTGGGCGATGATATCGAGAGACACGGCGCAATTATCGTTGGCTTTCGGTGTAGATGATATTGACGGCACCTTGGACGATACGACCAAAATTTACAGTATGGCCGGTGCGGAGGAACAGAAACCCGGAATGACTACACAAGAGGTGGTGGAATTGATAAAGAAGGTAGGACGCCATCCCATCGAACGGGACACATTGTATCATGTCGTAACTGATTATAATGATGTGGTCTTTGACGAAGACTCCAAAAAGAAAAGTTATTACGCCCTACCTGTTGTGAACTCATAAATTAGATTATACTCATTTTGAAAAAGACATTTTATTTTATACGACACGGACAGACTGATCTAAATTTAAAAGGCATTGTGCAAGGAAGAGGAGTTAATTCCCCATTAAATGAAACAGGCATGGCCCAGGCTCAGGCTTTCTTTGAACGGTACAATACAGTGCCTTTTGACAAAGTATATACGTCTACATTATTGCGTACCCATCAGACCGTAAAAGGGTTCATCGACCAGAATTTACCCTGGGAACAACTTGTTGGACTCGACGAGATTAGCTGGGGAATCTATGAAGGAAAGGAGCAAACGCCCGAATTACTGTCTGGCTTTGAACAATTGGTTGCTGCATGGCGCAACGGAGAATTGGATGTCAGTATTGAAAATGGAGAGTCTCCGCAAGCGTTGATGCAACGTCAGCAAGTTGCACTGGATCATATGTTAGCTCAGACAAATGAAAAAAATATCCTTGTTTGCATGCATGGTCGTGCGCTGCGTATTATGCTTTGCCTGATGACAGGTATTGATGCCCGATATATGGATGATTTTCCACATACAAATACTGCTTTATATAAATTGCTGTACGATAATGGTCAATTTGAAATTATAGATCATTACAATACAGATCACTTAGAAGCATTAATGAATGAATAAAATTAGAGTTTCAGCCGTATCTTACACAAACACTTATCCGTTTTTGAACGGAATACGTAAATCAAAGGTTATGGATCAGATTGATCTCAGTGTCGATTATCCGAGTGCCTGCGCACAAAAAGTAATAGATGACGAGGCAGATATGGGAATTATTCCTACTGCCGCACTATTAAGTCTCCCTGAATATTACATCAATACGGATTTTTGTATCGGAACCGAGGGAGCTGTGGATTCGGTGTTTATTTTTTCTAATAAACCCATTACAGCGATAGACACGCTCAGACTGGATAAGCAATCGCGTACATCAAACGGTCTTGCCCGCGTGCTGTTAAAGAATTACTGGAAAAGAGATGTTCAGTTAATTACAGACGATGAGGTGGAGCCCGATGCTTATGTTCTGATCGGTGATCGCACCTTTGGAAAAAAAAATACAGTACCCTATGTTTATGATCTGGGCAAAGAATGGTTTGATTTTACTGGATTACCTTTCGCATTCGCCCTGTGGGTAAGTAACAAAAAATTGCCCGAATCTTTTGTGAAAGATTTCAATGATGCGCTCGCTTATGGCGTAGCGCATGCAACAGATGTTATTAAAGGACTTCCTGAATTTGAAGGATTTGACTATACAAAATATTTGACGGCACATCTTGATTTTCACCTAACGGATAGAAAACGGGAAGCTGTACAACGTTATCTGGGCTATTTAAAAGATCTCGATTGATCAATTAAAGCTTAGCGTGTTAGAAATAAAAAAAGAGGTTTGCCGGCAAACCTCTTTTTTTATACCCAGATACACGTCGTTATGCTTTCTAAGTTCTCCCAACTTTCACTTTTCGACCTTTGACCTTTTGTCCGTTTGCGGCATTAATGATCGTTAAAGCAAGTTTGCGTTTAACCGCAATATAGGCGACTTTGTCTTTGACTTCGATAATGCCAATATCGTCTTTTTCGATTCCGCCCAGATTCAGCAGAAAGCCAACGATGTCAATTTTGTTGATTTTGTCCTTCCTTCCCGCGCTGACATAAAGTGTCGCAAAAGGAGAGTTTTCGGGTAGATCATAAAAATCAGGGAATTCTTCTTCAGCTGTATCAGCGGAAATATAGGGATAATTTTCTTCGGGTTTTAATATCACATACACATCACCTTTGGCCTGCATACGTGCAGTCCTTCCGTTGCGATGGGTAAAGTCATCTTCCTTGTGCGGAAGTTGATAATGAATGATGGCGTCTACCTCGGGAATATCCAGTCCCCGGGCAGCAAGGTCTGTTGTAATCAGGACATTGTTGGAGTGGTTTCTGAATTTTAGCAGCGCCAGTTCTCTGTCCTGCTGCTCCAAGCCGCCATGAAAAATGTCATGAATAATATTGCGATTGTCCAATAATTCACTGATATGCTCTACAGCATCGCGGTGGTTGCAAAAAATAATCATTTTTTTTGTGCCGATCTTGCAGATAAGTTTTAATAGTGCTTCGAGTTTCTTTTGGCTGGTCGCGACTACTTTTTTTATTGTGATCCGTGGGATATTGTTTGCATTTTTCAGGAAATCGACAGTAATGGGATCCTGAATCTGTGTAAAGGCCGGAATCGTTTCCATTGTTGTCGCAGATGTCAATACGCGCGACTTAATTTTGGGCATATGCCGAATGATAAAATCCATTTGCTGATGAAATCCAAGTTCCAGTGACTTGTCAAATTCATCCAGTATTAGGGTATGGATCTGTGTCGGATCAAAATTTCCTTCTTCAAGATGCTGTTTTATTCGACCGGGGGTACCGATGAGAATAGATGGCGCATCTTTGAAAGCATTTTTTTCGATCCGGGTACTATGTCCGCCATAGGCGCAGGTTACTTTGTATCCGGATGATAGTTTTCGGATCACCTGTTCAATCTGTAAGGCAAGCTCACGGGTAGGCACTAAAACCAAAACCTGTACTTCACGGGCAATATCTTTTAGCTGTTGTAGTATTAATAATGAAAAGGCCAATGTTTTTCCTGACCCCGTAGGGGAGAGTAGGATGAGATCTTTATCTTGTTTATAGGCGTCCAATACCTTTTGTTGCATTTCATTCAGGGATGAAATACTTAATTTGTTTAATATAGCTTCTAGCTGCATGGCACAAAAGTACGAATTAAAACGAAAAGGTAACCCCCTTAGCTGGATTACCTTTTTCGTCTATTTCGCAGGCTCTCGTGTAAACAAATATTGTTAACAGTCTACAAATAACGATACTTAAGATGTATTAATTTAGAGTATATCGATACCTTGTTCGCGTAAAGCCTGTTTTTTATCTTCTTCCCAGATACTGACCTGTACTTCACCGATATGTTGTTTTTTTAGCATAAACATGCATACGCGTGATTGACCGATACCGCCGCCCATCGATTCAGGCAATTCATCGTTAAGTAGCATACTGTGAAATGTCAGTTTGGACTTTTCGCTGCAGTTTCTGATTTCCATCTGATGGGCTAACGCTTTTTTGTCGACACGGATTCCCATCGAAGAAAGCTCGAATGCAGAATTTAGAATAGGATTCCACACGAGGATATCGCCATTTAAACCCAGATAACCAGCATCATTCGCTGTACTCCAATCATCATAATCTGCTGCTCTGCCATCATGTGCCACACCATTACTCAGTGCGCCGCCGATGCCATATAAGAATACCGCGCCATATTCTTTTGTGATTGCATTTTCCCGTTCTTTGGCACTTAAATTAGGATATCTTTGTAGTAATTCTTCGGAGGAGATAAATGTAATGGTGTCCGGAAGAATCGCTTTTATCTGTGGGTATTTGCGCTCCACCTGTAATTCTGTAAATCGAAGTGATTCGTAGATGCTGAGTACGGTAGCTTTCAGCAAATCCAAATTACGCTGATCTTTGGCGATCACTTTTTCCCAGTCCCATTGATCCACATAAATGGAATGTATAGGCGTGTAATCTTCATCTGGACGAAGGGCTTTCATGTCGGTGACAATACCTTCACCAGGTAACATTTCAAGCTCTTTTAAGCGGACTCTCTTCCATTTTGCCAATGAATGAACAACGACAGCTCTTTTTTCATTTAAAGATTTGATCGGAAAAGAAACTGGACGCTCGATGCCATTCAGATCATCGTTTAAACCTGTACCATCCAGAACCACTAGCGGTGACGAAATTGGAATCAGATTTAATTTGTTCTTTAATTCTTGGACAAATGTATCTTTAACGAAGCTGATAGCAACCTCGGTATTTAAAAGTTTTCTTCCCTCCATATGAGTCAATTGAAAAGCCATGTACGGATCATTGTACATCGCATCATTTTTTCTTTTTCAGTTATTTGATACAAAAATATGAAAATATCATTTGTTTATATGTTTTGTTACTATTTTTGATATTTATCCATTAAAATGTTGAAATAATATAAATTTTATAAGAAAGTAGGGATTGGTCAATATTTAATTATAAAACTATTAATTTGACAGCAGAACTAATCCTGGTGGGGCCAATAAAAAAGCCCTGAAATTATTTTTCAGGGCTAATTTTGTTCTATTTAAATGGGGTTCCCTATACAGAGAAACTTTCACCGCAAGCGCATGTCCGGCTTGCATTGGGATTATGAAATTCAAATCCTTTGCCGTCCAACCCATCGGAGTAATCAAGTTCTGTTCCTGCCAGATAGAGGAATGATTTAATATCCAAACAGATTTTCACTCCTTTATCTTCGAAAAACTGATCCCCCTTCTTCTCCTCATTATCGAAATTCAGTTTATAGCTTAAGCCTGAACAACCGCCACTCTCTACAGCAACACGCACAAAGTAGTTGCCGTCATATTGCTCATCCTTCATGATTTCCTCGATACGAGTTTTTGCTTTATCAGTAACTGTAATCATAGTTGTATCTTTGTCTACTACAAAGATACATACAATCCTGCTATATTTTGCCTGCGCTTAAGTTTTTAGAATGTCATAAATTAACTGAGCAAACCCGCCTTGTAAAGTTGCCATATGGGAGATTGATCCCTTATTTTTTGCACCGCTGCTGTAATCAATTGTGCGCATTGCAGCACTTCTTCACGGGTGGTTAGAACACTTAAACTAAATCTAATGGCCGAAAGCGCGTCTTCTTTGGATACACCCATGGCAAGCAAAACATGGGACGGTTCCCTTGATCCCGTGACACAGGCAGAACCGGATGATAAGGCCAATGTAGGACAGGCAGTCATAATTTCGCTGGCAAGTATATGTTTGAAACTAATATAACTTGTTGTAGGCAGACGGAGGGTCTGTTGTCCATGTATTATAATTTCAGGAATCTTTGCAAGTTCGGTCTCCAGCAGGTCTCGATACGCCTCAACAGGCTCATAGGCTTTTGGGCTTAGTTTGGAAATCGCTTTTCCAAGCCCGACGATAGCAGGAACATTGTAGGTACCGCCACGGAAGCCATTTTCTTGACCACCCCCCAAAACTAAAGGCGTAAGCTGAATGGGTTTTGATTTACGCCGGATATATAACGCACCTGCTCCTTTAGGACCGTGCATTTTATGTGCACTTAAACATAAGAGATCGACGGGGAGCTGCTGCAGATCAATCGTAATTTTTCCGATTGACTGTGTGGCATCGCAAAAAAATAGAATGTCCTCTTTAGCGCAGATAGCAGCTATCTCTTCAAGCTCAGATAGTACACCTGTCTCATTGTTGGCAGCCATCAGGCAGATCAGTATGGTCTTGGGAGTAATCGCATTTTTAAGATCAGCTAAGGAGATATGACCCTGCCTGTCGACAGGGAGATAAGTGATTTTCCCGCCTTGCTTTTTCAACTGCTCACAACAGCTCAGCACCGCTTTATGTTCTGTAGCTGCTGTTATGATGTGATTCCCCCGCGACTGATATTTGTCAAATACCCCCCGTAGTACCGTATTGATACTTTCTGTCGCTCCGGAATTAAAGAAAATATCCTTCGGACTACAGTGTAAAGCCTCGGCAACTTGCGATCTGGCCTGCTGGACAGCAGCATTTGCTGCCCTTCCCATCTGATGGTAGACGCTGGATGCATTGGCATAATTTTGGATGAAATAGGGTGTCATTTCCTGCCATACCTCATCCAAAATCCGGGTGGTTGCATTGTTGTCCAAATATATGGTATCCTTCATCCGTATAAAGGTAGGTATAATGACGTTTATGTAGAAGCCTTTACACCAACTTCTTTCTTTTTGACATTCGGATCATAACGTAATCCCGGCGTCAGCCAATACATCAAAATGACACGTGAATAACGGTAATTGAATGGTGACATCAAGACCACACTTAATATGGCAACTGTTGCATACAGTACAAACGATGAATCATTTCCCGTAAGAATGTAAGTTGCCATACAAGCCGTTACCATCTCGGCAATTGCGAATGCATAGGTTACGTACATTGCTCCATAAAAATAGCCTGGCTCACGCTCGTAACGAAGACCACAGTATTCGCAGTGGCTATTCATTTTTTGCACTTTTAAACCGTAGGCCGGACCTTTGTATACATGACCGACTCTACATCTTGGACATTTTGCCTGCCATGCTGCTTTGAATTCGGATAATTCGTATTTAACTTCTTCCATAGTTATAATTGTTTTCTGAACTCTTCAGGTGTGAGATCAGTTGATTTTTTAAAAAATTTGGTAAAATAAGAGTTGTCTTTAAACTGCAGTTCATTTGCAATTTCAGTAATATTTAAATTTTTATTGATCAACAGACGTTTTGCTTCAAGGACGATCCGGTTGCGGATGATCTCACCCGCGGACTGACCGATATAGGATTTACAGATCGCATTCAGGTGATTGGCTGTGATAAAAAGTTGATCGGCATATATACTCGGTAATTTGGTAGATTTAAACTGTTGCTCCACCAATTGTTGAAAGCTATTGAATATTTTATGATTATAAGGATTGCTGCCTTCTTTTTGTTCTTTTTCCGAACATATAGAAATATACAATAAAAATTGGAGCAACAGCGTACGAATATAGTCTTCAGATAGACCTGTGGACTTGGCTGCCAGAATTTCATCAAGGATATTCGTCGCCTGAGCACGGCAAGACTCCTCCAATTCAAAAATTAAATGTTCAATTTTACCCTGTAAGAAACTGAAACGCTCTAGATAGTCCGTACGTAACAAAAAGGATTGGAAATAGTCTGTCGAAAAATTGACCACATAACCTTCTTCATCACCTGCAAAATTCCAGGTATGTACTTGACCGGGGACCATAAAATAAATCTGAAAAGGTTGGACTTTATAGTGATTGAAATCAATAATATGACTACCTGAACCTTTCGTAAATAATACAAAATGAAAAAAATTATGCTTGTGAGGAAACACCATATTATCGTGTTTAATGACATATTTACTTAAATCATCAATATGGATAGTTGTTTTATTGTTGAGGTCAAGACTACAGCTATCTATAATAGGAATGGTGTTTTTTCTATTCATAATACAAAGTTAGCTTAAATATCCTTTTTATCGTGGTGTTTATTTGTTGTTTTGTGGTATTTTTCAACGATTTGAAATTTTGCGTGTCAAATGTAGATGTTGGAATGATCCTTGTTTCAAAAAGTGTGGAAATATAAAAAACATATGGAAAGTAATTTAAATAGCCTAGGGACTAGGTTCGAGCGATTGACTGATATTGTTATCGATTCAATACCAGGTATTATTGGTGGTGTTATTTTATTAATTATTGGTAAATACGTTATTGACTTAGTCAATCGGTTATTGCATAAGCGTTTTGAGAAGAGGAATGTCGATCCATCAATCCGGGCATTTATCTCCAGCATTGTAAAGATCGTTATGTGGGTGATGTTAATGTTGACCGTGGCCAGTCAAATTGGTATACAGACAACTTCATTTATTGCGGCCTTGTCTGCCTTCGGTTTGGCCGTTGGTATGGCACTTCAAGGGAGTCTAAGTAATTTTGCGGGCGGGGTATTGATTTTAATGTTTAGACCGTTTGAAGTCGGAGATTATATATCAAGCGCCAATGGTACTTCAGGGACAGTAGAGCGAATTGATATTTTATACTCAACATTGATCGGTGATGATGGTGTAAGAATCTTCAGCCCGAATGGCCCATTAGCCAATTCAGTGATCAAGAACTACACAAAAATCGTTCAACGGATGTTTGAATACACCGTGAGCATATCATACGATAAGAATGTGAAGGACGCAAAGGACATTATACTCAGGGTGCTGCGTTCTAATGAAACTGTGCTGAATGCACCTGAACCTACGGTATTTGTTAAAGAATTGGGAACGAATTCCATTGTGTTGACGGTAAGAGCATGGACAAAGCGTGAGCATTATTGGCCAGCACGCAATTCCATGCAAGAAAAAATTATGCTTGAACTGGAACGCAATGACATTAGTGTAGCACCCAATCCGGCACAGATTAGCATCGTCTCGAACACAAATGATCCAAAGGGTCCGGTCAAAACAGATGCTTAATCTTCTTTCAAAGCCCGGATAAGAATAAAGTACCGGTAGGCTAATATGGCCTGCTGGTACTTTTTTAGTTTCAAGGGGTCTTTTCTCCCATATTTGGGGAGTATCGCTTTATTTAGCTTATTTAGGAACTGAAAAAATTGACGTGTCATGGGTATACTTCGGGATTGATCGTTTGAGGCATCTTTTCACCTTTGATCGCTGCTAATAAATTGCTTGCCGCCATTAAAGCCATGTTGTCCCTGGTTTCCACTGTTGCAGATCCAATATGCGGGAGAATACAGACATTTTCAAGATTCAATAGAGGGTCGTCAGGTGTCATTGGTTCGGGGTTTGTCACATCAAGCCCAGCTCCCCATAATTCTCCTTCACGCAGCGCTTTCGCTAAATCTTCTTGTTTCACTAATCCCCCGCGTGCCGTATTGATCAGGATCGACGTATTTTTCATGCGTTTAAATGTATCCTGATTGAATCTATTGGCTGTCTCCGCAGTAAGTGCGGCATGAATGGAAAGGACGTCACTTTGAGTTAACAGGTTATCAAAATTGACATATCTAGCGCCTAGGGTTTGTTCGGCTTCCAAATTGCGCCCACGGTTATAATAGATGATTTCCATGTTATAGGCGGCTCTTGCTTTTCGTGCAAATTCAAAACCGATCCGTCCCAAGCCATAGATTCCTAATGTTTTGTTGTTGAGTTCAATGCCTAAATGAGCAGTTGGGTCAAAACCTTTCCATTGTCCCTGAAGAATCTGTTTATGATTAAAAAAGGCTTTTCTAGAAACAGCTAGCATCAATAGGAAGGCAACATCAGCTGTTGCTCCAGAAAGCACACCCGGAGTGTTGCTGACTGGTATGCCGTATTGGGTTGCTGCGGAAATATCAACGTTATCATATCCAACACTCATTAGGGATAGTGCTTTAAGATTAGCACAGCTTTTGAAAAAATCCGCATCGAACTTTTGCATGCCACCATTCAGCACGTAGTCCGCCTGTTGTCCGGCTTGAATGAGTTCGGCAGGGGAGAGTGGATTGATTGATTCGTGTACAGTGACTTCATGTCCGGAAGCTCTTAATAGATCTATACCTTTTTGTGGAATTTTTTTTGTAATAAATATCTTCATGTAAAAGCTGTTGCAAATAAAATTAAAACGACCGGATGTGTCCCGGTGTTAGTCAAAGTTAATCGTTTTTTATTACAACAAAAAAAGCTATACCGTTGTTTCGATATAGCTTAGATATATACATGCCTTGCTTTTATTTCGAATGTAACAAGTAGTCCAAAATACTTTTTCCTTGGTCGTCGACAGCAATTGCTGCATTTGCCAGTACGACTACGGCACTTTTTTTATCTGGGGATAAGGCTAGATAAGAACTGCTTCCTGCAGTCCCGCCATTGTGCCAATAAAAAGTAAGATCATCGAGGAGGTTCATGTGCCAGGCCAATCCCAAATCCGTATCTGGCGGAAGAAAGAAGGTAAATAATTTGGTATTCGCCATCGCATTCTCCAACGGGCTCTGTGGCATTTTAAACTGTGCATTAGCAAATTTAAGTAGATCTTCCACGGTCGATTTTAGTCCGCCGGCCGCAGCGAAGGAGTCGAAAGACCAAGAATTTACTTCACGTCCTTCTTTGTTGTATACTTTAAAAGTATCCTTTCTCTTAGGGTCTAATGCTTGGAAGGTATTGTTCATTTCGAGCGGTTTGCAGATGATATCACGGACAATTTGGTCGTATGGCTTTTTATAGATATCACAGATGATATCACCCAGTATTGCATAACCCAAATTGCTGTACTCGTACTCCTGTCCTGGTTCTTTCTGATTTTTGAAGCTGGATAAATAGCTATAGAGTGCTTTTTTATCGTATCCTTTGTATGGGTCAGTTTCACTGTAGCCCTTTACTTTTTCAAAGTTGTCCGGAAGTCGGGGGAATCCGGATGTATGATTGGCCAGCATCTGAAAGGTTATTTTAGCCAAGTCTTGATTTTTTTTGAGTGTATCCGGAAGAAATAAGGATATGGGCTGATCCAATGTTATTGTTCCCTCCTCCACGAGATTTGACAATAAGATCGCGGTAAAGACTTTAGTGAGCGAGCCGATTTCGTAAAGTGAAGCCTTTGTTGGTAATGTCTGGTTACCCTGTGCTGTCTCGCCATAAAAATAGCTCTTGGCCTGTCCATTTTTGATAATACCTATTGCGAGGGACTGTGTGTTTTGTTGCTTGAGGTAAGAATTTGCAACGGAATCGATGAAAAAGTCATCTTTGTCAACGGCTTTTGATATGATGGCTTTCTCGATCGGTTGTTCATGAATAGTTGTGTCGGCAGCAGGTTTGTTCAGTTGGCTGAAATGTAAGGTGTTAAATTTTAGCGTTGAGTCTGTAGCAAATAATACCTGATAAGTCTGGCTATCAAAATCTAAACGATAGGTTGCTGCACCTTTTTCAAAACGGATGATTTCAGAACTTTTTACCCTTCCCAAGGGGTAGATCTGCGTTAACATCTGTGTGAATTTTGGAAGGCTATATTGTTGTTTATAGGAATCACTCGCAAGATTATAGGCAGAGTCTGTCATCTGGGAATTGATGAAAAATTCCAATTTATTATACACCCCTTTGTTGACTTGTTCTGCTTGATTTGTCTGGGCAAAGGAGTAAGACGTGATGCCCAACAATATTGTAGTATAAAAATGTTTCATAATCATTGTTAGGCACAAATCTACGGAATGTTTAAATTCCAATCAATTGTTTTAGTCGGGCATAGCCTGATTTACTGATATTGAGCTTTTCTCCAGATACCAATGCCGCGATATAAGAGTCTTTTTCATAGGGTTCCAATTTAGCTAGTTGATCTACTTTGATGATAAACGATCGATGAATACGTACAAATTGATTAGGATCCAAGGATTTTTCAAAAAATGCCATGGTTTTGTTTTTGAGGTACATCCCATCTTTGGTATGAATCTTTACATAGTCGTCATAAGACTCCAGATATTTAACGGTGTCGATAGGGATAATCTTGATCTGTGTACCAGTTTTTACAACGATACGGTCGATCTTTGTTTCGTCTTGAGCCGACAGCACCTCATAGTTGGGTTGTACCTTTTTCTCAGGGGCGGAATAGCTGGACCTAAACTTTTCCAGTGCTTTTTTGAAACGCATGGGGGATACCGGTTTTAATAGATAATCCAAGGCATTCTTCTCAAAAGCTTTTAAGGCATACTCATCAAATGCTGTTGTAAAAATAATGGCAGGAGGATTGTCTACCAGTTCGAGCATTTCAAAACCGGTCAATTTAGGCATTTGGACATCCAGAAACACCAGATCGGGTTCGTGTATCTGGATTGCTTTAACGCCTTCGAAGCCATCACCACACTCGGCCATGACGCTAATATCGGTTTCGGTTTTTAGATAGCCCGCTATAATAGAGCGTGCCAGTGGTTCATCATCAATGATAACGACTTTAATCATATTGAGGTATTTTTAGGGTGCTAGTAAATATATTGTCCTGAATCTGAGTCTCAAGAAGATCATTTCTACCATAAAGCAGGTATAATCTACGTTGAATACTGGAGAGCCCGAATCCGGTTCCTTTTTTTGGTTTAGATTGTTCTTCTACATCAAATGGATTCGTGATCTGGATAAGAAGTTGACCTTCGTTTGAGATACATTTAATTTGTATTTCGACTTGATCTGTTATATTGTACAATCCATGCTTTATGGCATTTTCCACCAAAGGCTGGATGATCATTGCTGGCAATTTAGTGGTAAATATTTCCTCGGAGGAGGAAATGGAGGTATTTAAGCGATGACCGAAGCGTACTTTTTCAATGTCAAGATAAAGTTGCAGATGGTCTAACTCTTCCTCCAGTGTGATAACCTGATTGTTTTCCTTTCGCAATGTGCCTCTTAAAAAATCAGATAGTTGAAATGTCATGTTACGCGCTTCATCCGGATTTGCCCCAATGAGGGCGATGATCGAATTCAAGCTGTTAAATAGAAAGTGTGGCTGCAGCTGTTGCCGCAAATTATAGAGTTCTGCTTCGCGAAGCAGATTTTCGGACTCTTGTTTCCGTTTGATATTATTGATGTTATCTTCCTGAATATTCCATACAATATTGATAATAGCAACAGAAGTAAGGATAAGGAAGTTAACGATACCCCGAAACGGTAGTGTCAAATCCAGCAATGTAATAAAGTTGGGCTGGATAAAATAGTTCATTAAAAAACGGCTTAACCCAGTGCTAATGGCAGCCATAATTAGCCCTATAATCAACACTTTCCATATTTCCCGCGGTTGCGGTGTATAGAAATTCAAAGCTGAGGACATGCCGTAACAGCAAAACATCATCACGCCACTATTGATCAGCGAATCTTTAAATGCTAATTGAGAGTCAAAACCAGAACGCAGCATTAATAAGTATTGTAACGCAAGATATCCGATAAATACGGATATACAAATAATGCCTATTAATCGACTTTTGATGCTTAGAGATAACTTATTTTTCATCTATTTAAGCATTTTTTATCGTTAAATTGCCCAGAATACATGTGCCAGTGATATAAATCTTTTTATCTGTGTCAGGGTTGTAGATCGTCTGAAATCTTCTGTCGTCAACCGACCCTAAGATAGAGGCCACATTGCTGAATACCGTCCAATGTGGAGGGATAATGATGCGTGCACTACCAAATAATTGAAAAGTGTCGATAACGATTGCTTGTTGAATGTCTGCTTTCGTTAGATCTAATTCGATACTTCCAAAAACATTGGTCAAATTACCGCCTCTAAAATGTTTGGAATAGATTACCTTCTTTTGGCCCGCAAAAATCGTGTTCAGATTAAGGCTGTCCTCAAAAGACTGGTGAAAAGAGTTGTCCTCTTTGTTGCCAAAAGCCTGCGCGTTAGGCGAGGCTTGTTGGCTTGGTCCATATTGTTCGTTAAAAGGTTTTGCGTCCGCATCGGGTGCTGTGGCGTCCGACGGAGTATCTGTTGGACTATTGACGCGTTTATCCCAATCGTAGGGGTTTTGCGGGGGATGAGGGTAAGCCGGCGGAACCATTGGTGGCTTCCGCTTACTCATGATAAAATAAATCCCGAGCGAAATGATGATAATAGGGACGGTTACTGAACCAAAATCCGTGCGCATCATTCGGGAAATCAGACTGGCGCCGCCAATAATCAAAAGGATAATCGCTGATTTTTTCTGAAATTGGGAGTTTACGCCAATCACTAAGCCTATAATGATTAATATTGTAGGCCAACTAAATAACCAGTCCGGAAACCAGTCTCCTAAATTCAGGTTATTCAATAATAAGAATATACCTACGATGATGACAATGGCGCCCACGATATTGCGGCTGTTATTGCTGTTTGGTATGATAGGTTCTTTTTCCATAATGTTTTTACTATTTATGACTCAAAGATAGAGGCACAAATAAACTATACATATTCGCTTTAGGTAATACAACTTATATTTTCGGTAAATGTACTGATTTCGTCGGTAAAAAATCTTGTTGTTTGATTTTTATCCAATGTCGGTTGAATGAATATATCATTTTTGCTGTTTATTGTCTTTTTTTTTAATATTATTTGGTGTATTAAAATGAATTATTATATATTTATCAAAGATTAAGATTACTTTAAACTTAAATAACAACCAATGGGAGATTTTGAAAACAAAGAGCGTGAAGAGGTTTTTTCAAAAAAGGTGAGAGCAGGTAAGCGAACTTATTTTTTTGATGTAAAAGCAACTCGATCGAACGATTACTACATTACTATCACAGAAAGCAAGAAGCGCTTTGAGGATGGACAGTTTATTAAGCATAAGATTTTCTTATACAAAGAAGATTTTGAGAAGTTTGCGGAAGGTTTGACAGATGTTGTAAATTACATTAAGTCTAACCAGGAGGTAATCGAAAAACGTTATGAGCCTAACTTTGACGATGCGTATGCTGAAGAAGCTGATAGTCGCTCAAAAGATGATTTTTCGTTCTAATGTATTATAGGATGAAATCTCAATGAAAAAAGAAATAAGCCACTAACGTGGCTTTTTTTATTTCAATAAATATTCCCTTGATCGTTGAAATTTCAGTACTATACAGTGGCTAAAAATTCATTCAATACCCTATTGAATTTTTCAGGTTCTTCGAGATTTGGTAAATGCCCTGATTCTTTAAACTCCAGGAATCTAACATCAGGAATGTTTTCAATAAGGATATTTGTCTGTTCCTCACTCATTAACTTGTCATACTTGCCTTTGACCACTAATGTTGGGATAATAATCGTTTTTAGGGAATGTGTTGTATCTGTACGGGAAGCAAGGGCAAGTTGTGTTGCACATATACTTGAAACTTCATTTCTGCGAATAGAGCTCTTGATGAGTTCGATAGCCTCTGGGTTTTCCCGAATGGTTTTTTCGTAAAATACATTTTCAGTAAAACCAATGGCAAATGGCCGCCTGCCGTATTTAAGCAATGCCTGTATAGAATCAAAACGTTTTTGTTTGGTTTTATTGTCGTCAGCAAGGGAGTTGGTGTCACATAAAATCAGTCCGGCTAACTGTTGACCGATCAGCTCATAGGTGCGTAGCGCAATATACCCCCCCATGGAAATGCCGCAGAGTACAACATGGTTGAGGTCCAACTTGCGGATAAATTCAACAAGATCTTTGGCAAACACATCAACAGAAAAAAAGCCATGGCCATTTGTACTGAGACCATGCCCCCTGACGTCGATGGCAATCCCTGTATATTCTTCGTCAAGATCCAGCAATTGTTGTTTCCAGGTATTCTTGTTAAAAGGGAATCCGTGGATGAATAAAACGGTTTTAGGGACAGGGTATGATTTGCTGGGACGGATATAATAAGAGATGCTGATATCTCCAATGCGGATTTTGCTGAGTTTTAATTCTCTTTTGCTCATGAATAATAACATTTGTCAGTGTCTGAAAAAAAAAGTTGATATTTTAAATATAATATTATCAACGAGATAAATGAAATGTTGTTTCATAAAGTTAAAAAAAGAGAGAAAATGTTTGCTAAATCCATAAATATACCGATATTTGCAACACCAAAACGGAAAAAGGATACGGATCTGTTTTGGTTGCCCAGCGCACCTAGCTCAATTGGATAGAGCATCTGACTACGGATCAGAAGGTTAGGGGTTCGACTCCCTTGGCGCGCACAATATACAGTTTTGTATTATTAAAAGAGGCATTCCTAGCTCAATTGGATAGAGCGTCTGACTACGGATCAGAAGGTNNAGGGGTTCGACTCCCTTGGAGTGCACAAAAAGCCAATCTTTAAGATTGGCTTTTTTAATGAAAGGAAGTGATGCGAACGGTGATTATTGGGGATATGGAAACTTCTTTTTGAAAAAAAGTTTGTAAAAAAATGAATTCTGACTATATTTGCGTCACCAAAGCAAATGGGACAGAGTTCTAAACGTAATGGTTTACTGCGCTCCTAGCTCAATTGGATAGAGCATCTGACTACGGATCAGAAGGTNNAGGGGTTCGACTCCCTTGGAGCGCACGACTGAAAAGCCTAGTCATCATCTGTGATTAGGCTTTTATTTTTTAACTCGTTTTAATTTCTTAAATAAAACTATGCTAAACCTTGTAATATTTGGCCCTCCGGGTGCAGGTAAGGGAACTCAATCTGCTAAGCTTATTGAAAAATATCAATTGATACATATTTCAACTGGTGATATTTTTAGAGCACATATTAAAGGTCAAACGCCACTTGGTCAACAAGTAAGCCAGATTATTGCTGAGGGAAATTTAGTGCCAGATTCGATTACGATAGCAATGCTGGAGGAAGAAGTGAAAAAGAATCCTGATGCAAAAGGATTTATTTTTGATGGATTTCCACGTACTGTCGCTCAAGCAGAGGCTTTGGATGCTTTTTTGGAAGGTATCAATACGTCAATCTCAGTTGTAATCGCACTGGATGTAAATGAAGACGAATTAAAAGCGCGCATCGCTAAACGTAAAGAGATTTCTGGTCGTTCGGACGACGATGCTGATAAATTAGTGAAACGCATTGATGAGTATTTTACAAAAACTATTCATGTATTGCCTTATTACGAAGCACAAGGTAAATTATCCAAGGTGGATGGTATTGGCGAGATCGATACAATCTTCAAAAGCCTAACGGATATTATCGATAATTATTAATTGAAATAAATACATTTTAGACTGTAATAGATTGTAATGGCGCAAGGATCGAATTTTGTTGATTATGTGAAAGTGTGTTGTCGTTCAGGACATGGTGGGGCAGGTTCGGCTCATTTGCATCGTGACAAGCACACAGCGACGGGTGGTCCGGATGGTGGTGATGGTGGCCGCGGAGGGCATATCGTCCTAAAAGGAACGACGAATATCTGGACACTGCTCCATCTGAAGTATCGTAAACATATCATTGCTTCTAATGGTGAATCTGGGGGTAGTTCTTTACGGACTGGTGCTACAGGTCGTGATGAAATATTGGAGGTGCCATTGGGTACCATTGCCAAGGATGCGGAGACCGGCGAGGTTTTATTTGATATTACCGAAGATGGTGAGACGAAGATCTTGGTTCCGGGAGGAAAGGGCGGATTAGGTAACTGGCATTTTAAGTCACCTACACAACAAACACCTCGATTTTCACAACCTGGAATGCCAGGGAAAGAGCAATGGATGATTCTCGAATTAAAAGTACTCGCTGATGTTGGTTTGGTAGGTTTTCCGAATGCTGGTAAATCAACCTTATTGTCTGTCGTTTCGGCTGCAAAACCTGAAATTGCGAATTATCCATTTACCACGTTGGTACCCAATCTAGGTATGGTGAGTTACCGCGATAACCGTTCATTTGTAATGGCGGATATTCCTGGGATCATTGAGGGGGCTTCGGAAGGCAGGGGACTCGGTTACCGCTTCTTAAGACATATCGAGCGGAATTCAGTGTTATTATTCATGGTGCCAGCTGATACTGATCGGACAATAGCCGAGGAGTATGGTATTTTGCTGAATGAGCTGACAGCTTATAATCCCGAATTGGCGGATAAACCCAAGTTGTTGGCAATCACAAAATCGGATATGCTTGATGATGAGCTTGAAAGGGAAATGGAAAAGGAACTTCCTGAAGGACTTCCCCATATTTTCATTTCGTCTGTTGCCGGTAAGAATATTTTGCCATTGAAAGATATGATCTGGAAAGCAATTAACTCGTAATAGTTGAATAATATAAACAGGAAAGGC
>NZ_DKST01000020.1:0-11621 GCF_002472835.1 Sphingobacterium sp. UBA7249
ACCAGTTCCACCACCTAGGCAGGTGAGCGAAAAACGAGATTCGAACTCGCGACCCCAACCTTGGCAAGGTTGTGCTCTACCAACTGAGCTATTTTCGCATGGAATTTTATTTCAACTTTAAAAAGAACCTCGTGTTCCTTTTTGGTGATGCAAATATAGAGCGAAAAATTAATATTGCAAAATATTTGTTTACTTTATTTTGTGCTTTTTTATAACTCCTTTGAATTCAGTATGGAAAAAATTAAATCGCTTTCAAATCCCCTGGACAAAGCAAATTGATACACTTTGTTCTTCATGATAAAAGCATCTTTGCCTTTAACATCGCGGATTTTCTTGTCAATAATATTCTCCAATATGGTCTCGTATTCATCCAGGTCTATCTGTTTAAATGCAATTTTTATCAGTTGCTCAGAGACTCGTTTTCCTTTTAAAGCCTGTTTAATTTTAATTTTTCCCCATCCTTTCATTCGAAGTTTACCATTGCAATAAGCTATCGCAAAACGTTCTTCGTTTAGAAAGTTTTCAGCTATTAAATTTGCAATAATGTTTTCGACATCCATCTCATGTAATCCCCAGCCATAAAGTTTGTCCCGTACTTCTTGTTGGGATCTTTCTTGATAGGCACAGTAGCTCTCTGCCTTCAATTGAGCCTGACGTGGTGTCAATATCTTCTTGTTTCTATTATCTTCTTCAAACATATTGTCAAAATTTCAAAAATAATATGAAATAACTAAAAAAATGTTCAGTTTTGATCCAATCAAAATATCAGGAGAATGTACAAAATATCGGAAATCGTCCAAATTTTACATCCTAATCGCACGTTTATCGCAGATCCCAATTCTTTAGTTCAGCATTTATTTTATGATAGTCGCAAGATTGTTCAGGCTGATAATGGTGTATTTTTCGCACTGCAGAAAAGCAGGGATGGGCATCACTATATCAAAGAAGCCTATGATAAAGGGGTGAGAAGCTTTGTCTTACAAATTGACGAAGCACAGGAACAGTTATTTCCGGATGCAAATCTGATATGGGTTTCCGACAGCCTTGAAGCTATGCAGGTATTGGCAGCCTTTCATAGACAAAAATTTAACTTTCCTGTTATTGGGATTACCGGAAGCAATGGGAAGACAATAGTCAAAGAATGGTTATATCAACTGATGTCTCCAGAATATAAAATCTACCGGAGTCCCAAAAGTTACAATTCACAATTAGGAGTAGCGCTTTCCCTATGGGGATTATCCGATCAGTATAATCTGGCGATTATCGAAGCAGGAATTTCTGAGAAGGGTGAAATGGTAAAGCTGGAAAAGATGATAAAACCAACAATTGGCCTGCTGACAAACATCGGAGTAGCCCATAAAGCTGGTTTTGATTCGAAAGAAGAAAAGATTTACGAAAAGATAAATCTTTTCAAGGACGTTGAGACCATGGTCTTTCCTAATCGCTATGTAGAGCATGTTCAATTACCTTACCGTCCTCGAAAGTTTTCGTGGGGATATGATGAGGGGCTTTCATTGGAGGTCTATTCGCTTAAACAGGTCGATGATAAATTTACGGTAGTCACTCTTTTCTATGGTGGGCGTACATTTGCCGTTGAAGTACCCTTTGTCGACAAAGGGAACGTGGAAAATGCGATCAACTGTGTTGCTATTATGTTGCGTTTCGGCTACGAAAGGGAGGTAATCGCATCGAGAATTAAGGAGCTACAACCCGTTGCCATGCGACTTGAGTTGAAAAAAGGGAAGAAAAACAGTTCCATTATTGATGATTCCTATAGTAACGATTTGGATGCCCTACAAATTGCGCTTGAGTTTTTAAATCAACAGGGGCAGCATCCAAGAAAAGTCCTGATTCTTTCCGACTTACCTGGTGTAAGTATAACGGATGAGAAAAGTTTGTCGAAATTGAAACGTTTACTTTCGGAATACCGTTTAGATCAGTTGGTTTTGATCGGGGAAGTGCTCACGCAAGTAGCTGATCAATTCGATGTTCCATCGGTGTCCTACGCCAGTACTAGTGCATTTTTGGAAGATATTAGGTCTATTCAATTTGCGGACTCCACGATTCTACTGAAGGGGGGGCGGGAGTTTCATTTCGAAAGAATCAGCCGCTTGATGGTGGCAAAATCACATGATACCGTGCTCGAGATAAACTTGAACGCCATGGAAAATAATTTGAATGTCTACCGTCAGCTGTTGCCAAAACATGTGAAATTGATGTCGATGGTCAAAGCATTTTCCTATGGGAGTGGCGGTTTTGAGATTGCTAATCTTTTGCAGTTCAATAGGGTAGATTATCTTACCGTTGCATTTGCCGACGAAGGTGTGGATCTGAGGGGTGCTGGAATAACAGTGCCTATTGTTGTGATGAGTCCCGATGAAAATACCTTTGAATCTATTGTACAGCACAACCTTGAACCTGAAATTTATAGCTTTAGAATTCTGTCTTCATTCTTGAATTACCTGAAAGGGAAGGGGATTTCATCCTTTCCGGTTCATATCAAAGTGGATACGGGAATGCATCGTCTTGGTTTTATGCCAGATGAAGTAGATAAACTGATAAAGGAATTAAACGCTGACGCGATACTGCAGGTAAAGTCGGCATTTTCCCATTTGGCTTCCGCGGGAAATAAAGAAGACAATGTGTTCACTCAGCAACAGATCGATCTCTTGGATCAATTTACAAAACGCCTAGAAGAAGGGCTTGGTTATTCATTTTTACGGCATATTGCTGCGACTTCTGGTATCGAACTCTGGCCGCAAGCTTATTTTGACATGGTTCGGCTCGGAATCGGACTTTACGGAATTGATGTTGAACGACATGATCTTCCGCTTCGGGAAGTAAGTAGTTTGAAGACCAATGTCACTCAAATAAAATACTTGGCTGCGGGAGAGACTGTGGGGTATAACCGGCATGGAGTTTTGCTTCGGGATAGCAAAATAGCAACGATAAAAATTGGTTATGCAGATGGCTACGACAGGCGTTTTGGGAACGGTGTAGGTAAAATGATGGTCAATGGTTGCCTTGTACCAACGATAGGTGATATTTGTATGGATATGTGTATGCTTGATGTAACAGAGATCGAAGTGGCCGAAGAAGATGATGTGATTGTTTATCCGGATGTTAAGCTCGCTGCGCAATCGATCGGAACGATTCCTTACGAGCTTTTGACGAGCATTTCACAACGGGTAAAAAGAGTATATTTTTATGAATAATAAAAGGATATTCTGCATTTTTGTATAAATATATTTTATTTACAAACTCATGCTTCGCAAATTATTCAGGGGATTCATTAATTATTTAATTCGAGGTATTCTGGTTGTGGTACCTTTGGCTGGTGCAGTCTTTTTGATCGTATGGATTTTCGCATCGATAGACTCCGCACTGAATTTGACGGAACATTTTTTACAGGATGAAAAAGGACACCCATTGTATATTCCGGGAATTGGAATTTTAACGGTGATTCTTATCCTTGTTCTGGCAGGGCTGATATTTACGAATTTTGTGACAGATCCGATCAAAGTCTGGATCAATCATCAGATAAAAAGAATACCACTTTTAAATACTTTATATACCTCAATAAAAGATTTTACAGAAGCTTTTGTGGGGGATGCTAAAAAATTTAATGAGCCAGTACTCGTAACTGTAAATGAGTTTGGTCTCAAGAAGATCGGTTTCCTGACGCAGCATGATTTAAAGAGTATTGGCCTTGAAAATGAGGTAATGGTTTATTTTCCATATTCCTATTCTTTTGCAGGGCAGGTAGTTATTATTAGTGCTGATAAGGTTAAAAAACTGGATATGTCACCTACCGATGCGATGAAACTTGTTGTTTCTGGTGGAGTCAGTGGCATAGGACATTAGCAGGGGTTAATGAAGAAGAAAAAAAGGGCTGGAAATTTAAATTTATTCCAGCCCTTTTTTGTTCTTATAAACTTTTTTAATTTTATTAAGGCTTCTTTTGACCTAGCGTTGGATTTACAGGGGGGATTGGGATATAGCCATCATCTCCTGGAACTTTGGGGAATTCATGCTTTTCCCATTTTGCTCTGGCGATTTTTAAGGTTTCAATGTCTGAAGCGACAAAATTCCAGTCGATGTACCGTTGTTCGGGAAAAGGTTCGCCGCCAAAGATGTATAGGCTCGTGCCAGCGCTCATTTCGAATTCGCATAATTTCGCATCTTTTGCTATCAAAATTTGTTTTGGACCAAACTCCTGGCCTTCTGCATGCACTGAACCATGAAGAATATATAATCCACTTTCGCCATATAGGTGTTCGCCCAATTTAATGCTGGAATCCTGTTCTGCTTTAATTTCGATCAGGTATAGGGGGCTGTACACCGGGACTTCCGAGCGATGATTGTTAATCTCGCCAGCAATCAGACGATAGCTGACACTGCCTTCGGTCCAATGCGGAAGCTGCGGCTCCTCAATATGAACAAAGTTGGGTTCCATCTGCTCCAGATGCTTTGGTAATGCCACCCAAATTTGTAAACCATGGAGATCATGTTGCGTAGACCGTAGGTAATCCGGCGTGCGCTCGGAATGAGTTACTCCCTTTCCGGCTGTCATCCAGTTGACTGCTCCAGGTTTTATTTCGACCGCATTTCCCAAACTGTCGCGGTGCATAATACTTCCTTCGAAGAGGTAAGTCAACGTGGATAATCCGATATGAGGATGTGGGGCAATATCCATGAAGTGAGGCTCAGAGATCGTGTCAGGCCCCATATGGTCAATAAATATAAACGGGCCAACCATACGTTTTTGTCTGAAAGGAAGTAGTCTCCCCACCAAGAAATTGCCTATATCGGCGGCTCTTTCTTCAATCACTATTGCAATATTTGACATAATGTTTCCTTATTTTTGTTGTCTATTCTAAAGCAATTTAAGAAATGTCAAGTATAATCGACCGCATTCTACGTAAAAAGTCTGTAAGAAACGAGGAGGCAATGGCGCTGTCCAATAGATTGTCGTTTGGGAACAGTCAATTCGATCGTTTTCTAATGGCAAGGATCTTTGCGGAAGGAGCTGTATTGATGCCTGAATATATCCTATTTCAAAAAAAGCTATTGCTTTTGGAGCTAGGGAAAAACCAGTCCATGGAAGCTGAACTAGACCTATTGAGTCATTATTTTGCAGTGGTCAAAATATCGATGCCCGCAGGTTTTTTATTGAAATGGGAAAATCGTTTTCAGTCGGAAAATGAGGTCATGCTGCCGCCGCTTATCTTATTCCCAATGGTCCAACATGCGGTAGCCAATGGATATAATGGTATGTCTTCCCATCCGATCCGAATCCGTCTCTCCGGATCATCGAAAGTCCTGCTATTTGAGGTCAGCCATCGTGTGAATCATTACCTGGATGGTCAATTTAAGCATGCATTAATTGAAGATTTTCGAAACAGGCTAGAATTTCTTTTTCCACAGCGACATAGCTTGCTATTGAATAGTAATAGCAATACCTGTCGCGCTACGCTCACAATTCATTTCTAGATGACCTCAAAATACTTTAAGGCATTCCAGATACCGTTGCTGTCAACATCATCGGTAATATAATCGGCGATTTCCTTTACTTCAGGATTTGCATTTCCCATAGCAATACCGATTTGTGTATGGGCAAGCATCGTAATATCATTTCCCCCGTCGCCAAAAGACATGGTTTCGGAAAGCGCTATGCCGAAATGTTCTAGAAAGACATCGATCCCCACTTTTTTACTTTGCCCCATCGGGTTAACATCGGCAAAAATGGGCGTCCAGCGAGATGCAATCGAGTTGGGCATAACATTTTCCATAAACTCAGCCTCTTGTTCCGGATTAATAAATACATTGATCTGCATAACGGATTCCAGATCAAAGTTGTCTTCATAGTTGCGTATCGGCGGGGGATTTACGTTAACTTGCTGATACATCTTCAGCACTTCGGGCGTCACCTGATTTAAGGAGATCTCTTTGTCTGACATAAATGAAAACGTGAGTTCGGGATGATGCTTTGCGTAATCAAGTAATGAGCGGATGTCTTCTTGGATAATATTATTTTTATAAATAACCTGTTCATCTTTGGTGACGCAGTATCCACCATTGAACGTGATAAAACCGTCGAAATCAAGGTAACGGATATGTCCCAATTGGTTAAAAGACCGGCCGGTAGAAACGAAAACTTTTATATCTTTTTCTTTTAATAATTGAAATGCCTGCTGTGTGGAGTTGGGAACTTGATGTGTTTTGAAACTTAACAGTGTCCCATCGATATCAAAAAAAATCGCTTTAATCATAGAAATTGGAGTCAAATTCAAATATAATAAATAACTGGGATAGTGTAGTAGGTACAATATTAAATAGCTGTTACGATTGCGTGGGATTGAATGCTTTTTTGCCAGCTAGGCTTGTTTTTGAAGTACTCTGCTTTTTCCTAAACCTGTGAAGATACTTAAACAGCAGTCATTCCGAATGGCTGTCAAATGATCCAAAATACCTGCGGGAGCCACCGTTAAGATCTGTAGACGATTTGGGCGAATTAATTTTTTGGAATTGTGGATTTGGCGATGCCGGACATCTGCCGTCGTCGATAAAAGCCGGATTTTATGCTGTTATTTTTCGCAAAAATCTGACAGAATGTTCCCTAAGAATTTCGTAAATTTCAAGTTCAAATAAATGTAAATATGATTACATTTAATATATTGTATTAAAGAGGTTTAGAGATTTATGTATATTATTTTCGATACAGAGACAACGGGTTTGCCGAAGCGTTGGGACGCGCCAATTACGGACACGGATAATTGGCCGCGTTGTATCCAGCTGGCATGGCAGATCCACGATGAGATGGGAAATTTGGTCGAACATCAGGATTTTTTGATTAAACCCGATGGATTTGATATACCCTATGACTCTGAAAAAATACACGGTATATCTACCGCATTGGCTGAAGAGCAGGGGGTACCACTACAGGTTGCTCTTGAAAAATTCAATACAGCGTTAAATAAAGCGAAATTTGTTGTCGGGCAGAACATCGGTTTTGACCTCAATATCATGGGCTGTGAGTTTTATCGTTATGGTGTAGATTCTAAGATGGCAAATATGCCGGTTTTGGATACCTGTACTGAAGTCACGGCCGAACTGTTGAAAATTCCCGGTGGACGTGGTGGCCGATATAAACTGCCTAATCTGACTGAATTACACTCCTATTTATTTGGGGTTCCATTTGCTGAGGCGCATAATGCAACTGCCGACGTTGAAGCAACAACGCGTTGTTTCCTGGAGTTAGTCAGAAGAGAAGTGTTCACTGCCGAGGAGCTTCAGGTAGATACAGGTTATTTTGTTGATTTCAAGACAAATAATCCTGGTCCTATTCCTACCGCCGGACTTAAACACATTAATCTAAAGGCAGCTTCTAACGAGATCAGAAAACGGGCGACACCTGATGACGTCAGTGTTGTTGTGGATGCCGATATGTTATCCGCTCTTAAAGAAGCGAAATTTGCGCACTTACATAACCATTCGCAGTTTTCTATTCTACAGTCGACCATGTCATATGATCGGTTGGTTTCGGCCGCGGTAAAGGACAATATGCCTGCCGTTGCACTTACCGATCATGGTAATATGATGGGGGCATTTGAATTTGTTTCCCGGGTGATCGGGCATAATAAAGAGGTGGAAGCACAAAACGCCGAAGCTTTGGAGAACGGGGAGGAGCCCACGGGCCAAATCCTAAAACCTATTGTCGGTTGCGAGTTCTTTGTGTGTGAAGACCATAAAGATAAAACCAGAAAGGATAACGGCTATCAGGTTGTATTGTTGGCAAAGAATAAACGTGGGTATCATAACTTGGCCAAGTTAGCTTCTTTTGCCTATACGGCGGGATTCTATTATGTGCCCCGTATAGATAAAAACCTTATTCTACAGTATAAGGAAGATGTGATCGTGCTTTCGGGAAACCTGCAAGGAGAGGTGCCCAGCAAGGTGCTAAATATTGGTGAGAACCAGGCAGAGGAAGCGTTACAATGGTGGAAAGAGCATTTTGGAGATGATTTCTATCTGGAGTTGATGCGGCATGGACAGGAAGATGAGGATCGTGTAAACCAAACCTTATTGAAGTTTGCCCGTAAATATGCTATTAAAGTTGTAGCGACAAATAACACCTATTACGAAAAGAAAGGAGATGCGCATGCCCACGATATTCTGTTGTGTGTGAAAGATGGTGAGAAGCTTTCTACACCAAAAGGCAGAGGGCGGGGCTTCCGATTTGGTTTGCCAAATCAGGAGTATTATTTTAAATCTTCCGAGGAAATGAAGACCCTGTTCAAAGATTTACCAGAAGCGATTCTTAATATACAGGAGATTGTGGATAAGGTAGAGATCTTTAAACTGAACCGGGATGTCCTCTTGCCGAAATTTGATATTCCTGAAGAATTTCAAGTTGCAGAGGATAATGAGGATGGCGGAAAAAGAGGGGAAAATAAATATCTTGCTCATCTATGTTACGTTGGTGCTGAGAAACGTTATGAGGAAATAACGGATGATATTCGTGAACGTCTGGATTTTGAATTGGCAACGATCGAAAAAACAGGATATCCCGGATATTTTCTGATTGTACAGGATTTTATTGCCGCTGCCCGTGATATGGGCGTTTCAGTGGGACCAGGGCGGGGCTCTGCTGCTGGTTCGGCTGTCGCGTATTGCCTCGGCATTACAAATATTGACCCCATAAAATATGATTTGCTATTTGAGCGTTTTCTAAATCCCGATCGTGTTTCCATGCCCGATATTGATATTGACTTTGATGATGAAGGGCGTGGTCGGGTCATGCAATATGTCATCAATAAATATGGTGCTAGTCAGGTGGCACAAATAATTACGTATGGCACGATGGCGGCGAAGTCCTCCATTAAAGATACCGCGCGGGTACTGGACCTACCTTTGGGAGACGCGAATGAAATTGCTAAATTAATCCCTAATCTGAAGCTTTCCAAAATCTTTACACTGGATGATGCTGGTTTGAAGGAGAAACTGCGCACAGAAGAGATCGAGGCTGTGAACCGGTTAAAGTCAATAGCTGATGGGGCTGGACTTGAAGCTGAAACGATTCGTCAAGCACGCGTGCTGGAAGGCTCTGTAAGAAATACAGGTATTCATGCCTGTGGTGTAATCATCACTCCGGATGATATTACGAACTTCGTTCCTGTCTCGCTGGCAAAAGATTCCGATCTGTATGTGACTCAGTTTGATAACCATGTTGTTGAGAGTGCTGGTCTATTGAAAATGGACTTTCTGGGTCTGAAAACCCTGACACTTATCAAAGATACTGTTGAGAATGTTAAGTTAAGTCATGGAATCGTTTTAGATCCGGATAAGTTTCCAATAGACGATGTATTGACTTACGAACTCTTCCAGCGCGGTGAAACAATCGGTGTTTTCCAATATGAATCTCCCGGGATGCAAAAATATATGCGCGATCTAAAGCCAACTGTATTTGCCGATTTGATTGCGATGAATGCTTTATACCGACCCGGACCAATTGAATATATTCCGAGTTTTATTAGGCGTAAACATGGGACAGATCCTATTGTCTACGATTTAGATGCTTGTGAGGAATACTTGAAAGAAACCTACGGGATCACGGTGTATCAGGAGCAGGTAATGCTTTTATCTCAAAAGTTAGCTGGATTTTCGAAAGGTGATGCCGACGTTTTGCGTAAAGCGATGGGTAAGAAGCAAAAGGCTGTACTGGACAAAATGAAGCCTAAATTTGTTTTACAGGCAGAGGAACGAGGGCATAGCGCCAAAGTTTTAGAAAAAATTTGGACCGACTGGGAAGCTTTTGCCAGTTATGCGTTCAATAAGTCGCACTCGACCTGTTATGCGTGGGTAGCTTATCAGACGGCTTATTTAAAGGCACATTTTCCGGCAGAGTATATGGCTGCGGTGCTTTCCAATAACATGAATGATATCAAACAGGTTACATTCTTCATGGAAGAATGTAAACGTATGGGCTTGGAGGTATTGGGCCCTGATGTAAATGAATCTTATTATAAATTTACAGTAAATGAACGTGGGGCTATTCGGTTTGGTATAGGCGCTGTCAAAGGGGTTGGTGCCGGTGCTGTCGATGCTATTGTACAAACGAGGCAATCTGGATTGTACAAGTCTGTTTTTGATATGGCCAAGCGTATAGATTTACGTGCTGTCAATAAAAAAGCTTTTGAGAGTTTAGCCTATGCTGGTGGTTTTGATAGCTTCGAAAGCACACATCGTGCGCAGTATTTTCATTCCGAGGATAATTCAACGGGTATGGAAAAAGCAATCCGGTTTGGACAGCGTTATAAAGAAAATGAAAATTCGGCACAGGCAAGTTTATTTGGTGCAGGTGAAGCTGCTGAGTTACCTGAACCTGTTTTGGCAGCTTGCCCGCAATGGGGATTGATCGAAAAACTAAAATACGAAAAAGATGTCATCGGTATTTATTTAACGAGTCATCCATTGGATACCTATCGTTTTGAGATCGAACATTTCTGCCATAATCCGGTATCAGATCTCTCGTTGATTAATAAAGCGAAAGCTCCGGAAGTTGACGAGGAGACGTTGCTGGAATTTAACCGTATTAAAAATAAAGAATTGGTTATTGGGGGAATTATAGCCTCGGCAAACCACCGTCTGACTAAGAATGGTAAACCATTTGCGTCTTTTATTATCGAAGATTACAGCGACTCTTACGATATGGCTGTGTTTGGGGAAGAATATGTCAAGTTAAAAGGATACTTGCAGGAAGGTTATTTTGTCCAGTTGCGCGGAATCGTTCAAGAACGTTTTAGGCAAGTTGGAAACTGGGGATTTGAGTTGAGGAGCGTGCAGTTGCTGTCTGAGCTTCGTGAAAAGATGGCGAAAAGTTTTACAATTAATGTTCCGTTGCCGAAGCTGAACGAAGAATTCTTAGATGGGATTAAAGATATATTGGCGCAGAATGAGATTGAAGGCGTCGTGCCAAATTGTCAATTGAAATTTAAAATCTGGGATCCTCAGGATGAAATCTCTGTCGAAATGCCAGCTAAGAGTCTAAAAATAAATCTCACAAATGAGTTTTTGGATTGCATAGATAAGTTTGAGGGTATAAATTACCGATTGAACTAGTTTGGATTGGATTTTGTGTAATTAAGATTACAATTACATTGACAGTTGTTACTATCTTTGTTTATTGATTTTAGCAATTAAGTAGTATCATAAATATAACTTCGGTTTATAAAATTAAAGATTATGGCATTAGAAATTACAGATAGCAACTTTGAAGAAGTTGTTTTGAAAGCGGACAAACCCGTATTAATTGATTTTTGGGCAGAATGGTGTGGTCCTTGTCGTATGGTGGGACCTGTTGTTGAAGAATTAGCCAAAGATTACGAAGGTAAGGCTGTGATAGGAAAAGTAAACGTAGATGAAAATCCAGAAATTTCAGTTCGTTATGGTATCCGTAATATCCCTGCTTTATTGTTCTTCAAAAATGGGGAGATCGTAGATAAACAAATTGGAGCAGTTCCAAAATCAGTTTTAAATGAAAAATTAGAGAAACAATTGGCGTAATTATTTGTTTTTCAAAAAAAAGACCTGAAATAAAATTATTTCAGGTCTTTTTTTTG